>NVTH01000166.1 GCA_002401525.1 Moraxellaceae bacterium
AGGTATTAGTGGCAGGGTTTGAGCCAAAAGAGTTAGATTAACTCCTTCATGCTTGAGGGCAAAAAGTATGTGTTCCAGCAAGTTATCACCCGCAGGCGCCATGGTGGCCGGCACCACAATACGGGTGCCAATAACCTCCTTTCGAGTTACCGAGCGGACTTCAGCGATCTGTTCCAGCATCGGTGTTTTAACCTCTGGCCGATCAGCCAACCAGGCATAACCTACTTTCATCCCTTGCCACCTCCCTGACGGTTACGGATATTTTTTTATAATATAAGGTTTTTTATGCGTTTGTATAGAATACAGTAATTTTTTATGCGCTGGACAGCGGTATTCTTAACTTTTGAAAGGGCTTCTTATGCAAAATCCGTATTTTTTATGCGCTAATAATATTCCTAACTATTTTTTATGCGGCCCACTTATACTGATTAATTAGAGAGCCTTAGCTAATCTGCCCAAACGCGCCCCCTATAACAGACTGCTTGTGAAAACACTCCTCCCGAGTCCACGAATATTAATTTGACGATACTCTTGATCTAGCTCGACATCGACTGGCCGCTTAGCCCTCTCCCGTTCCCAGCTTTTCGCATTCGACTCAACGACAAAGCATGCTCCTTGCAAACTGGACAACTAAATGGATGTAATTGGATGGACAATTGGATGGACAATTGGATATAAGCACTTTATATTTAATCGGATGTAATTGGATGACCCAATGGATCACTCGCTAGAATACCCCGCGGACAAACCCACACAGGCAGCACATTGAATATTGAAACACTCAAAATCACCAACGATATATTGTCGCTCGTCTCTAGCCTGGACCAATTCAAAGGCGCCTGGCAGGCTATTGGCCGTATTGCACCTGAGCGTCTATCCAGCTTGCGCCATGTCGCCACCATTGAAAGTATCGGCTCTTCCACGCGCATTGAGGGGGTGAAACTGTCTGATCGAGAGATCGATCAGTTATTATCAAATCTGGATATTCAGTCGTTTAACAGCCGGGACGAGCAGGAAGTGGGCGGCTATGCAGCGGTGATGGAAACCGTGTTTAGTCATTGGGAAAATATCTCCTTTAGCATTAATTACATCAGGCAACTTCACGGCGAGTTGCTGCAGTATTCCGATAAAGATGTGCGGCACCGAGGACAATATAAAACCTTATCGAATAGTGTTGAAGCCTTTAGTCCAGAAGGAAACAGTATTGGCGTTATTTTTGAAACCGCCACCCCCTTTGATACACCGCGATTAATGGATGAGCTTATAGAATGGACTAGCGATGCCCTCAAGGAAAGTGTGGTACACCCCCTGCTGGTCATTGCTATTTTCACGGTGACGTTTTTGGAAATCCACCCCTTTCAGGACGGTAATGGCAGGCTGTCGCGCATACTCACCACACTACTGCTATTAAAAGCCGGGTATCGCTACGTACCCTATAGCTCACTTGAAAGCGTGATTGAACAAAATCAAGAAGCGTATTACCTCGCCCTGCGTCAAACCCAGGGCACTATTCGGACCGATACACCCAACTGGCAGCCTTGGATTACTTTCTTCCTAAAATCTCTGACCCGGCAAAAAGAAAAACTTGAAACAAAAATGAAACGCGAACGCTTAATCCTCGGTGATCTACCCAAGCTCTCCGTGGACATTCTGGAAATTGCCCGCGAACACGGCAGAGTAACAATTAACGAAGCAGTGAAAGCGACCGGCGCCAGTAGAAACACCATCAAAGGCCATGTCAGCAGCTTATGTAAAAGTGGATTGATTACACCGCATGGAGCGGGGCGTGGTACCTGGTATTCTCTGGCTTAAGTATTCAGCTCAATGGCAACCTGGATAGAACCGGGAAACAAAAATCCCACGCGCATAGAAAGACTTCAGCGCTACGTTTAAAACAAGTAAAGTATTGCATTAATGATGACAACTTCTTTTACCTCCCTTAGCTGGGATGACTTGGAGCAGTGGGCAGGCTCAACCATYCKGGGCCGTGGCAAGCGCTATCGGCACCGCGTGCATGATCTTGAAATGACCGACGCCGAACACCTCGTTGCCAGCGTCGCAGGCCGCGAGCACTATATCACCCATGTCTGGCAGAAAAATGGCGAGACCGATTGCGACTGTAGCTGCCCTTATTGGGGGCCATGTAAACACGCGGTTGCTGTTATTCTGGTTTATCTCGACCGAATCAAATCGAAAACGCCCACGCCACAAATCACCGCCGACGCACTGGACGCCCGGCTATCGGTCTATGGCATGCGCGATGAACCCRCCGTTGAGGATGATACTGAATTAGACAACTTTGAACTGGACACCATTGAATTCGACAGCATCGATCTAGATAAGGCACGCAGCACCCTTAAGAAAATGACCAAAGCGCAATTGATTGAATGGATTCTACAAGGGGCTGTTGACCATCCGCCCCTGCTCAACACATTACCTTTATCATCCCCTCCACTGGCCGGAGATACGCTGGAAAAAACCGTCGCTCGGCTGCGGCAGCAGATTCGCAAGACCACAAGTGAAAGGGGCTGGCAAGATTACTGGAACAATGTGGGCTCCACACCCGATTATTCATCTATTCAGAAGCCGCTTAAAAAGCTATTGAATGACGGGCATAGTGAAACAGTATTGGAACTGGGGGAAGAATTATTCACACTTGGGATGACCCAAGTTGAAGAATCCGATGACGAAGGAGAAACCGCCGGTGAACTCAGCGAGTGTTTGGCGGTGGTGCTCGACGCCATGCGAAAAAGCGATAGATCTTCCGCAGAGCGCATGATCTGGTATTGGAACAAATTACTGTGTGACGAATTTTCTTTACTCGATCAATTGGAGCCGCCAATAGACAACGCCGAAATGAATCAGGCCGACTGGCGCACCGTAACAAACGAATTCACACGACGACTGGCAAATCACCCAAAACCTAAAAAGGAGAACGGCTGGTCTTCGGAACAATACCACCGGCAACGTTTATTACAATACACACTGCAAGCGCTATCCTACAGCGGCGAGAATGACCGCGCCCTTGATTTAATGATCGCAGAGCTGCCTTACAGTAATAATTATCTCGAACTCGTTGAGTTCCTGATAGCCAACAAAGCCTACGATCAAGCCAAGCACTGGGCTCATCGGGGATTTAAAGAAACCATCGACTCTTCACCCGGTATCGCTAAGAAACTGGTGGAACAGCTACTGGGTATTGCTCGACAACACAAGGATTGGCCTCAAGTAGCGGCATTACAGGTGGATACTTTTCTGGACACAACCACTACTGACCACTACCAGTTGGCTAAAACCAGCTGTAAAAAATCAAAGTGCTGGCAAAAAGTAGAGTGCAAATTATTGCAGTTTCTGGAAACTGGCGACGACCCCTTATCCGCTAAAGACTGGCCACTTCCCGCAACAAAGCTGAAGTTCCTAACGCGGCAAAACCGAAGGAATTTTCCCGACTATAACACTCTGATTGATATCGCCCTGCATGAAAAACGTATTGAGGATGCGCTGCACTGGTTTCAGCAAGCCCCACACAAAAACTATCACGCTGACACGATTGCCCACCTGGTTCAAAAGTCACACCCGGAGATCAGCCTCGATATCTGGCAACACGAAATCGAGGAACTGATTGCTCAAGTAAAACCCCGCGCCTACCAAGACGCCATGCCTTATTTGAAAAAAATGAGAACACTGCTGCGTAACATTAAACGCAGCGACGATTATCGCCATTACATTTTACAGCTGCGCACTCAGCATAAAGCTAAACGGCGGCTTATGAAGGAGTTGGATACATTGGAGAATCAGGGAAAGAAAACCCGGCTAATTTTGGACGATTAGTCACATTTAAATCTTAACCAAGCGAATTACCAATGCTCCCAAGGCAAGGCGTACAAAATTAAAGTATGAAAGGTTATTCAGCGGAAAGAAAGCAGGCCTGCATCAACTAACGCAGGCGGATAAAAATCCTTGCAAATTAATTGTCAACATGAGGTTGTCCATATACGCATATTAGTGCGTAAATATTTTGCAAATATTTAATTTTTATTGACAGATATTTTCTCATAACGTTTAATTTTCCTCGAGCTAGTCATGGAAGGCTTCTCTTGGCAGCCTCGATAACTTTTATAAAATTTCACCTACAGGTTAAACCAATAAAAACTTATTTAAATTTATCCGTCTCAGCACTTATTCTTAGTGCCGGAATTAGCACCGCTTATGGCACCACGGTTAATGGTGTAGAGGCAGAAGGTAATGTGGTACCCGCTTATAATGACGGCTCCACCCCACAACTTATTGCTCCGGCCGCGGGATCCACTATCATCAATTTCGATGAGGATCTGGAACCCTGTCAATTTTTATCAACTACAGCGTTGAGAGATAAGTACATGACAATGGGGGTTGTCTTCGATGGACCAGCAATAAATGATGGCGGAGCAATTCTAGATGAGTGCAGCAACTTTTCTGTCATTGGGCATAGTTCTCCCAATTTTCTAGCGTTTAATACTGCCGCAGGTTTGTCAGACGGAGGTATTCCCCAGGGTCCAGAGACATTACTATTCGACCCGCCGGTAGATCAAGTTCAAGCAAATGTTGGTAGCGGCAATGCCGGCACCATAGAACTCACCTGTTATGACTCCACCAACAATTTAGTCGACTCAGACAATATCCTTTCGACAGACGCCCTACAAACCATTGCTGTTTCCGGCAGCGATATTACCCAGTGCGAATTTAGTTTTACTGGAGCTTGGATGGTTTTGGATGATCTAGCCTTCCGAGAAGATGAAGGATCGTGCACACCCGGAGTCGGTGTTTATGATTCAAATACCCATACCGTGACGGGCCTGGTAATCGACGCATCAGCAATAGGCCGAGGATGCATTGTTGTCGACGTACTGAAGCGGAATAAAGTTCTTTTCGAAATTATTAACACTCAACCACAACCCTAAGGCAGCGTCCTAAAGTACCGCTCTAAGAAATAGGTTTCATCGACCAGATCCAATTGGCTCCGGTCGATGGCTCAATAGTTGTGAAATTAAAGCTACTGCGAGGGCAATAAAAAAACCTTAAAGAAACGCTCACTACGATGTAAATATTGTATCCAAACAACCGAAGCCTCACTCAACATTTTGGCTTTCCATTTTTCATTGCGGCTAGTTTTATAATCAATAATTCGCCAAACATCCCTAAATCACAGTAGCCGCTCACCAATAGAACTTAATGATTTAGCGGTCAAGACAGCCCCTCTTAATCGTAATGATTATCATTTGCGTTTAATCAAAAAGAGCGCTATTCTATAAATTAAAGCAAGCCGTCAAAGACGTGAGAAAACATAAGAAAATCTTTCCAAATCAAAAAATAGCGTATCAATAAAGTCACGGTGAAGCGAACATGCGCAAAGATAAGCAACTAAAATCAAGCATTACGGCGCCCCCATCCACCGAGCAGCACTGCTCATTAACGCTTTATAACCAAGAGGAGATTTTAAATGAGAGCTCTATTTGCCCCCGTCGATCTCGATACCGTTGAATACGGACAGGCCAACAACAGACCACAGCAGCATTTTTTAACTCACCCCACGAGACAAAAGGATGCTTGCTTTTTGCAATTGGAAATACAAATTGAAACGCTTCAAAGATTAATTTTGGAAAACCGACTAGTCGCCGAAGAAATCCATTGCTTAAACAGGGGCTCCCAAATTACTTATAAAAAAATGCTGCTAAATAACCTAGAGAAACCAATACGAATATAAATCATCTATTTTAAAAAATGAAAATACAAAGCCAAATAAAAGCTCTAAACCATCAATATTTTTGCACTAATACTTATAAGCCGAGCTTGTAAATCACGGCCACTCCTACTCTTTTATCAACACCCCAAAACCACTGGCTCCGAATATCAGCCCCGCCAATAGCGATAAGATCATGGTTATTACTTCCGGTCAATGTCACTCACGAGCTAATAATAAATAGATCCAAGTAAGCGCTCAATTACCCTACAAACTCCATTTTTTTCATCTAGCATTTAAAGAGCCCCCTTATTTATACCCGTTTATAAGTGCGTCTTAAGAGCCCATTTACTGAGACACATTGATAAACTCCCGCATTCTGGAGTATTTTTTCATGTCACGAATCACAAATAATTTATTAGCTGTAAGTCTGTGCGCGGCCTTAATTCCATTAACCGCCGGCAACGCCATCGCTTATGAAAAAGGCGACCTAATCTGGCGGGCCGGGCTAGCCAAAGTGAGTCCCGTCGATGACAGCGACGCGATCGATGTCGCCGGGCTAGAGACACTGGACGGCGCGGGGGTAGACGGCAACACCCAAATAGGCCTCACCCTCAGCTACATGGCCACCCCTAAAATAGCATTTGAATTATTACTGGCAACACCATTCACACACGACATTAACGTCAAAGGCACCAACCTCTCCGCAGGAGAGGTAACCCAACTTCCCCCCACCATATCACTGTCGTACTATTTCGCCGGCCCAAGTTCCAAGTTCCAACCCTACGTCGGCGCGGGCATCAATTATACGATCTTCTTTGAAGAAGATGTCGACACTGATTTGAATAGAGCTTTAGATGACATAACTGGGGAACTCCCAGGTACAACGGACGCGAAGCTTGAACTGAGCAATTCCGTCGGCGTTGCGATACAAGCGGGTTTTGATTTTCAGGTTTCCGAAAACTGGATGGTCAACGCAGGATTTTGGATGATCGATATTAATACCAAAGCCACCATTAAAGCCGGAGATGCGGAGGTGAGCTTTGACGTAGAGATAGATCCTTTTGTGTACATGCTAGGGGTAGCGCATAAGTTTTAGCTTTCTACTGCTGTAATAACATCAAAGCCGATCGACCCAACGTTGGGCCGATCGGCTTCCACAAAAAATATTTAACCACAATGTTTAATCGAATAATGAAGACAAAATCCGCATCATAAGTTTCGCGTTAAATTAATATCCTTCCGTAATTTCGATGTTCAATCAAACACAATCACCGAACGAGCCCCTTCACCCCGCCCCATTTCTTCGAACGCCTGATTCACCTGTTCTAATTTAATTCGTTTGGTGATCATCTCATCAAGCTTAAGTTCGCCACTTAAATACCAGTCGATAAAACGCGGAATATCACGCTGGGGTAAGGACGAACCATAGCCCGACCCCTTGATGCGCTTTTCTGCAAACAGGCCGGTGGCACTGAGTTTAATTTTTTCCCGTTGATTGGTCATGCCCACAATAATGGCCCGCCCGGCAGGACGCAGCATCGCCCAAGTCTGTTCGGTAGTGTCCACCCGACCCAAAGCCTCAAACGCATAATGCACGCCCATCCCTCCGTCGGTGAGTGCTTTCACTTGCTTGATCGGTCCACCTTCCGCAAATGGATTGACCGCATGGGTGGCACCCAAGGACAAGGCTAATTCGCGTTTTTCCGGCACTGGATCTATGGCAATAATCATGCTGGCGCCGCTGATTCGCGCACCTTGAATAATCGACAACCCCATCCCTCCGCACCCAATCACGGCGACGCTGGAACCTTCG
>NVTH01000167.1 GCA_002401525.1 Moraxellaceae bacterium
TTCAGAAAAAAATCTCAAAAAATTGTAAACGCTAAAAGCGGCCGCGACATCTAGCCTGACACTGGGCCCGCCCCGCCCGCCATTCCCGCGAAGGCGGGAATCCATGCCGTTAGATTAACAATTGCATGAATCTAGCGAATGTCCTATTTCTTAACACTTTTTGTTCCACTGTTGTTAGGCTAGCGGTGCATGGGTTTATGGTTCTAAACTCGATGGATTCCCGCCTTCGCGGGAATGACAGGTTTGGCGCGGGACAGGCGAGATAAGTCCCTGTGTCTGGCGAGGTAAGCCCTTGTGTTTGACGAGGTGAGAGTAAGGCGATGCTACTCGCGCATAAACTCCGGCAATGCCTGGCTAGCGCTATGAATCTCAGCATTGTAATAGCCCGTTGCAAAGCGTTTATCTCGTTTCATGCGGTGATCATTCATTTGCTCTGGGTCGTTCTTATAGCAAGCGGTGCAGCTCCACCAGCCTGAAGGGTAAACCGGTTGAGGGAATAATCGGGTGGTTATATTTTCAAAACCACTGTCCAGCAGATTTGTCTTCATTTCGCGAATAATGGTTTGGCTGTGATAAAGCGGGGATTCACTTTGTAGAACCATCAGTCCGCCGGGTTTTAGCGCGGCAAAACAAGCGCTGTAAAACGCTCGGCTAAACAGTCCTGCTGCAGGACCCACTGGGTCGGTGGAATCGATAATGAGTAGGTCTAGCGTTGCCCTGGAATGGTTTTTAATCCAGTTAATACCGTCGCCAAAATAGAATTCGACTCGGGGGTCGCTGTTGCTTTCGCATAGCTGAGGGAAATATTGCTGACATAACTCGGTGACTCGCCGATCAATCTCTACTTGAACCACTTTTTCAACTTCTTTATGCTTTAGCACTTCTTTTAGTGTGCCGCAATCCCCGCCGCCTATAATGGCTACCTGGTCCGGCGACGGGTGACTGAATAGAGCCGGGTGAGACATCATTTCATGGTAAATAAAATTGTCTTTCTCCGTCAGCATAATGCAACCGTCCAGCACTAACAGATTACCGAAATGACTGGTTTCATAAAGTTCAATGCGTTGAAAGTCTGATTGCTCTTGATGAAGCGTTTGGGTCACTTGAAGCCCAAAGCTAGAGCCTTCAGTGGTAAATTTTTCGGTGTACCAATTTTCGGTTAGCAAAGGCGTGACGGGATGAAGGTCTTTGTTCATGGCTTAGGGTCGTTCATTAGGCGCGAGCTAGAAAGATTAATGATAGTAAAATATGAAATCGTAAAATGCGTCATTGAGAAATGAGTGATCAATCGATAAATTTTAGCAAATTATTTGATGATGAGTAAGGCCGATAGATGAGTTCTAAACCCACCGATAAAGCACGTCAGCATTACAATGTAGATCATTGGTCAGACGGCTATTTTCATATCAATGATGCCGGGCTACTTGAAACTCGATTTACTGAGCAAGGAAATGTGGTGGTCACGGAATTGACCTCTGTRGTGGAACAAGCTCAAGCCCAAGGGGCAAAATTGCCACTGTTGCTGCGATTTAAACCCATTTTACGGCATCGGGTGCAGTGTTTAAAACAAGCCTTTGAGGAAACCTTGCGTGAACAGCATTGCGACGCTTGTTTTCTCCCTGTCTATCCAGTCAAGGTTAATCAGCAAAAGACTGTGGTGGAAGAAATATTAGCCCTGAGTGACCGTGRGATTGGCGTAGCGCARCAGGCGAATCGGCCGGGTTTAGAGGTGGGCAGTAAAGCTGAACTTCTATTAGCGATTACGATGGGCTCAAAAGTACTTCGGGAGGGAGGCAMGGGACTGACCATTATTTGTAATGGCTTTAAGGATCAGGAATACATTCGTCTCGCGTTAATGGCGCAACGTTGCGGATTAAACACCTATATCGTGATTGAAAAATACCGTGAGCTTGAGTGGATTCTTGCGCTAGCGGACGAGCTGGGGGTGAATCCTTTGTTGGGGATAAGGGTGCGCTTGAACACTTTAGGCAAAAGTAACTGGCAAAATAGTGGCGGGGAAAAATCAAAGTTTGGGGTGACGGCTGTTGAGCTTCTTAAAGTGGTTCAGCGTTTATCGGATCATGGTTTAACACCTTGTTTGCAGTTATTGCATTTTCATCTGGGCTCTCAGATCAGCCACATTGGCGATATTCAGTCGGGGCTTAAAGAGGCTGCTCGATACTACGCTGAATTGATAAAATTGGGTTTGCCTATCCAATGGTTGGACATCGGTGGCGGCCTGGGAGTGGATTATGAAGGCTCTCGCTCGCGAAACTATTGCTCGATGAATTATTCCTTGCCTGAATATGCGCATACCGTTGTACATACGATCAAAGAGGTTTGCGATCAGTATGGCGTTGAATTTCCGAATCTAATTACAGAGGCGGGTAGAGCGATGACGGCCCATCACGCGGTGTTAGTGGCGCAAGTCATGGGCAGCGAACCGGTTGCTGGAGTGATTAGGAAGGATTCTTTGGTGTTGGATCCTGTGACGCAGAGATTAGACGCGTCTCTACAGAAAATACTATTGGCGGAACAATTTGAAATGTTGGAGCTTTACCATCAGGTTAACAGTGACTATCAAGAAATTCAGAGTAAATTCGTGCATGGGGTTATCGGTTTAGAAGAAAAAGCCACAGCAGAATCCTTGTACGGAGATTGTTGCGTTGAATTAATTCAACGACTTGATGATGGCAGTAAAGCAAGGCAGGAGGCAAGACGAGAGCTACTTAAAAAAACACCTCACAAGATCGTATTGAATTTCTCTTTATTTCGATCTCTTCCCGATGTGTGGGGGATTGGTCAGATTTTTCCCATGATGCCATTGCAAAATTTGCAAGATGAGCTTTCCGTGCAAAGTATATTGCAGGACATTACCTGTGATTCTGACGGTAGAATTGATCAATACATTGAAGCGGAAAATATTGAAGCGACTTTTTCATTGGCTGAAACCAATGCGCAGCCAAATAGTTTAATTGGGATATTCCTGGTGGGGGCCTATCAAGAAATTTTAGGAGATAACCATAACTTATTTGGCAAAACCGACGCAGTGACTGTGGAGGTGACTGCCGAAGGCGAGGTGACAATAGATGAGGTGGTGCTGGGGGATTCTGTGCAATCGGTACTGGTTGATGTTAATTACGATGGACAGGAAATTATTGATGATTTAACTGCCCTTACAAATCAGCTGCCGGAAAAGGAGGGGTTAAACTACTTGCGGAAATTTAAAGAATGTTTGGCGTCTGGGACTTACCTTAAATAAATGAGTTTTATACGCAGCTCTTCGTCATTCCCGCCTTCGCGGGAATGACGGAGGGAGTGCGGGTTTGACGCCCCTTATGTCAGGCTAGCCGTGATGAATTCGGTTGGCCTAGAAGGAATTTATAGACCCGGTGAGCCTCGGGGTAAAAATACGCGGCAAAAAAATAATCGGGCGATGTGGAATGGATCGTCTACACTTTAAATCTTGTTGGGTTGGCCGTTTGAGCTATGTTGGACTGAGTCTGGTGCTGGTGGATTGGCGCTGAGTTAGGTCTGATGAGTTGAAGCGTGCGCCTATCCAACGTTGGAATTAATATGGTTTGGATTCAAAAAGAAATTGAGCTTGCTCGACGACCGCGTGGGTTTCATATTGTGACTGACGAAATATTGGCGCATGTCCCCGAGCTTGAGGGATTACAAGTTGGGATTTGCCAACTATTTATTAAACATACTTCTGCTTCGCTTGCTTTGAATGAGAATGCGGACCCTTCCGTGCGCGTGGATATGGAACGCCATTTTTCTGACCATCTTGCGCCCGAAGAGCAAGTTTATTATACCCATACTTTAGAGGGGAGTGATGACATGCCTGCGCATTTGAAAAATGTAATCATTGGCTCTAGTTTAACGGTACCTATTTCTGTTGGCCGACTTAATCTAGGTGTTTGGCAAGGCATTTACTTATGTGAGCATAGAAATTTTGCGGACAATCGAAACGTAGTGATCACATTAAACGGAGAATAATATTTTTCTTTTGCCTAGCAATAAGTCGTAAAGTTTGTCTTTAATACCTACATATATCTGAATAAACGAATAAACCGTGTTGTTAGAAAAAAATGAGATACTTAATACGTATCTTAGGCCTAGCAATGGCCCGTGGTTAGGCTATAAATATTGAACAAAATGTTTTTTGTTTGTTTGAGGAAGAAAGATGGCAAAATACGGTGGGTCAATTAATGATGCAGTTAGCTCAGGAGCTGGATATCGAGGTGAGGATTCTGCTGAATGCAGAAGTGTTTCATCAAAGAATGAGATTCGAGCAAAGCTTCAAGACGACGTTGAAGAATTTCTAAAAAATGGCGGTGCAATCAAGGAAGTTTCTCTCGGGGTTACTAATGACCCTCCTCGCAAACCTCAGTCGGTTTACGGTCGACGACCTATCTGAATAACCACCCTGTAGAGTCTGTGCTATTCAGTGACTCGTTAGATGGACTGCAGGGTTATCGATTTTCTAAATTTGATATTGTTGTTTCACAGTCATCCCAATGAGCTAGCTCTGCGCCAGGAGGCTGGTCTAGGGGCCATGCTTTTTTATCGAAATTGATCCACAGCGTGCTAAAGCCTAAATCTTGGGCGGCAAGAATATCTTCCCTTGGGTGATCACCAATGTGAAGGCATTTATCGGGTGAGTGGTTGTTGATGGCGAGGGCTCGGTCAAACATCTCGCGGTGGGGCTTCGGATGGCCGACACTTTCCGCACTAAAATGAAAACTCATTAGCTCGTTTAAACCCACTTTCTCAATATTTGCATTGCCATTGCTGAGTGCTCCGAGGGTGTATTTTTTCGCAAGCCGATTCAGACAGCGAAGTGCGCCGGGATAATAAGTGACTTCATTTCTAGCGTTGTAAAATATTTCGAAGCTTGCGTTTGCGTGCTCTGAAGCCTGCGATTCGGAATATCCAGCCTGTTGAAAAAACGCGTGAAGGGTTCTCTTTCGCAGCTCGGTCAGGTTATGTTGTAACTCGGGGTGAGTGGTGACTAGTTCAATTCGAATATTTTGGATTGCCGTCAAGTTATAGTGTTCGCCTGCGGCGGGGTGGTTGGTTTTAATCCACTTGGAAAGTGTTTGTTCTGCTTTGATAAGTGTCGGAACAACATTCCAAAGCGTGTTGTCTAAATCAAAGGTAATGAGTTGAAACTGGCTCATGGGGTTGGGTATCCTTATTTCTCAAGGCAATACGTTTTCTATGACGTACTGCTGGTGAATAATCTGCCCCAATAACTCGCCCATGTAGCTAATAAATAAGGTGCCAATTTTGGCATGGAAGTGATTTTCATTAAAACTTCCGATGCTGAGGAACCCTTCTAGATTTTCGTGGCGTAATGGGATGATGGCTGCCGAACCGATCAGCTCTGCTTGCTCTTTAAAGAAAAAGGCACTTTCGCTGGGTCGCAGCGCACCGCAGATAGGCTTTTTAGTATCGATAAAACTAGGAATAGATTCAAGGGCAATTGATTTATCGGTGATTAAAACCAGCGGGTGAGAAAGTGCTAGATCGGCATTAAAGAAGGTCAATGAAAAGCAGTCGGCGTTGAATTCTGTGCTGAGGATATGGTCGAGTATTGCGACTGTGTCAAGAAGCGACTGGGTGTTGATTAATGAAAGTGACAGAAGTTTGGTTTTTTCGAAAAGACGTTCATTTTCATTGGCGGCTTCAGTGACGTCGGCGTGTCGATGTCGGAGCTCGATGTTGAGTTCGCGTAATAAAGCGACCTGTCTTTCCACCAGGGAGATAGCGCCGCCATTCTGATGCGGGATGTCCAATTGCGCTAAGAGATGCGGGTGTTGCTGAAAAAAGTCTGGATTGTCCTCAAGGTACTGTGCGATTTGTTGTTCAGTGACTGCTTGGCTGTCTTGGCTCATATTATTATTTTTCCTTCAAACACTGCGGTAGCGGGTCCGGTCATGATAACCGTATTATCGCCGCCGTCGTACGCAATTTGCAAGCTGCCAGCCGTTAAGTCCACTTGAACCGGGGAGCTCAGTAAGCCTTGTTCTATGCCGCTGACCACTGCTGCGCAGGCACCCGTGCCACAGGCTAGGGTTTCACCCGCGCCTCTTTCGTAGACTCTCAGGCGAATCTGTTGTGGATTAATGATTTCCATAAATCCGACATTGCACTGCTGCGGAAAACAGGCGTGGCGAGACAGCTGAGGCCCCAGCTCGGCTACATTAGCGGTGGCCGCATCGTTGACACGGATGACCGCGTGAGGATTGCCCATGGAGACTGCAGCGAAGGTGACTGTCTGTTGCTCAAGCTGGGTCGTGTATTGTTGAGCCTGGGGCGTTGCTTGTTTCTGAAGTAATTGCAATGGAATGTCGGCAGGTGAGAAATTGGGCGCGCCCATGTCCACTCGGACGTCGCCGTTTTCCTGGCAATGAAGAATAATATTGCCGCCGTTGGTTTCTACCCGAATGGATTTTTTAAAGGTGAGCTTGCGATCGCGGACGAACTTTGCAAAACAGCGGGCGCCGTTGCCGCATTGTTCGACTTCGTCGCCGCTGGCATTAAAAATGCGGTATTTAAAATCTTGATCAGGCGCGGAGGGAGGCTCGACCAACAAAATTTGATCGCAGCCGACACCAAAATTCCGGTTGGCGAGCGCGCGAATTTGCGCTGTGCTGAGAGCGATGTCTTGCGTGACTCCGTCGATGACTACAAAGTCGTTTCCGAGGCCATGCATTTTTGTAAAGCTTAATTCCATTGCGAACTCGATTGGTTTTTATGGGCCCTAAAAGGGCCTTTTATAGTGTAGCTAAACGCGTTAGGGCAATAAGCTTTCGCTGGCGAATTGCGCATGTATGGTTTCTCGGGGGCGAGTTAAGTAACTGCAGTCTGCATCGACCATGACTTCAGGGGGGCGGCCTCGGCTGTTGTAGTTAGAGCTCATCACCATGCCATAAGCTCCCGAAGAGCGAACTGCGAGCAGGTCGTTGGCTTGAATCGCGAGAGGGCGATCTTTGCCAAGAAAATCCCCCGTTTCACACACCGGGCCCACCACATCGTAAATTCGCTCGGGACAGCCGCTGGCGTTACTTTTGTCCACCGGAATGATGTCTTGCCAGGCTTGGTAGAGCGCGGGACGTATTAGGTCATTCATTGCGCCGTCAATAATGGCGAAATTTTTCTCTTCATTCTGTTTAATAAACTCAACTCGAGTGAGAAACACACCGGCATTTGCGGCAATGGCGCGACCGGGTTCCATAATCACGGTGAGCGCTCGTTTGCCCATGCGTTGGTGGATAGCCTGGGCGTATTCTGCGGGCTCAGGGGGTTGTTCATCTTTATAACGTACGCCTAAGCCGCCGCCTATGTCGAGGTGTTCGATGTGAATCCCTTGCTGCGCAAGGTCATCGATCAATGCCAAAACTAGGTCCAGTGCGTCGATGAAAGGCGCAGTGCTAGTGAGCTGGGAACCAATATGGCAATC
>NVTH01000168.1 GCA_002401525.1 Moraxellaceae bacterium
CATTTTCTCAGCTAAAAAATCCGTCACCAGCAAATGGAACCTGTGGCAATACGATGTAGAAACCTATGCGCTGACGCCAATACTCCTCAACTCAAGCCATGATGACATCGATCCAGCCTTTCTCCCGGATGGTAGAATCGTCTTTTCATCAAACCGACAACAGCGTAGCCAAGTCATCCAAAATCTAGAGGGTTCCCCTCAGGTATATAAACAGCTCGACGAATACCAACGAGAGCCAGTTTTCAACCTGCATGTATTTAACCCTGCTAACGGCTCCATTGCGCAAATTTCCTTTAACCAGAGTCACGATCGCAACCCTTCGGTAATGAGCAACGGCAAAATACTATTCAGTCGTTGGGAGCATCTTGGTGATCGCAATCAATACAGCGTCTACACCATCAATCCAGACGGAACTGATTTGGCCGTCTACTATGGAGCACACAGCCCTGGCGAAGCATTCCTTCATCCTCGAGAGGCAGAAAATGGTCACCTTATTTCATCCGTGATGCCATTAACGCAAACCTATCAAGGCGGAGCGATTATAGACGTAGACATCGCTAATCATGACGAAGCCTTTATCCTGAACTCCGCGGCAGAAACCACTCCAGAAATAACCCCAGAAAAAAACAACAACGGCCAACAACTCGTCACCAGCGATATCAACTTTCAGGAGGCCAGCAGCCTGTCGCCACGAGGCCGCTATACCACGCCTTACCCGCTTTGGAATGGCAGTGGCAATATACTCGCCTCCTATTCGGTTTCTCGCCCATTAGAAGTGGTTGATGCGATTACCCAGGAAGCAACGCAAGTTGAGGATGAACCATTCTATAATCTGGTATTGCTCGATCCCAAAAGTGGTTCCCAAAAGATCATCGAAACCTCTGAAGAGGGATTCGCCTTGCTCGAGGGTATTATAATATTCCCTCGACCTCTGCCTACCATTATTGAAGACACCGTAACGTTGCAGGACTTTTTCAGCGCTACCCCTGCCACTATCTCCATTCGTAGCGTCTATGACACCGATTTTTTAGAACGCATGGGGCCACAGGTACTCATTGAAAGCGAATCCATTGCCACGCTAACGAACCCAAATGCGGCAGAACAACGCACTAAAATCGCCGATATCGCTCGCCTTAAAAACCCCCTCATAACGCCCCCCGATCGACTTCCAGCCAAGTTCGTTCGTGTTACCAAAGCGGTCTTCACGCCTCCAGGCCTAGGTCAGGCAGTGACTGGCAAAACGCCTCATAAAATGCGCCGAATTTTAGGTTACAGCCCCGTGGAACCGGACGGTTCAGTTAAATTCTCATTATCGAATGAGAACAGCCATTGCGTTGAATTTAACCCTGGCGCCTTGCCTGTGTACGCAACCGACAGCGCCATWGAAATCTCAGTRGTGGATTCAAAAGCACGCGCGATGCAACTGCATTCCAGTTGGTTGCAAGTGCGTCCGGGAGAAAACCTTCAATGCAATGGATGCCATAGCCCTAGACACGCTCAATCAATCAATTCCAATTCGGTTACTGAACACCACCCCAACGTAATCGACGCACTTCAAGTCATTTCAGAAGGCGAAACCATGGCAGAGACTCGCGATCGAGTGCGCCTGCAAAACCCTCAGTTAGCCGCACAATTACAACTTGGCGAAAACACCCTGAGTAGAAATATTGAATATCAAGACATCTGGACTGACCTTGGGGTCGCAAATGTTGAAATGGGGACCCCTTTCGCAAACTCATACATTGAATTAATCAATAATGACTCCGATTCACGACACACCGACGCGGCAATCAACAAACTAGCCTGCGGCATCATTAATTACCCAGAACATATCCAACCCATTTGGGAAAAAACCAGAGGGCTTTTAGGCCGCGATAGCTGTGGAAATTGTCATGACGAAAGTTCTCCCGCAGGGGGGCTAGCCATTTCGAGCACCTTAAGTAACAACGGTCGGTATAAGTCGTACGAGAATTTGCTAACGGGCACTGTAGAACTCAATGCAGAGGGCAACGCGGCATTAATCGTTGATAACCAGGGCTTGTCACATCCAAAACGCTCAAATCCAGCGGTTCGTACCGGCAATAACGTCGCATCGGGCTTAGCTCGAGGCAGCCATTTAATGGAAGTGCTCACCAATACCGAACTCAAAGCGCCGCAAACACTCACCGCTGTGGGCCAACGCACGGATCATGGCAAAATGATGAGCAGTATCGAATTAAGATTGATTAGCGAATGGATTGATATTGGAGCGCAGTACTTTAATCAACCCTACGATGACGACGGAATAATACGAGGACTACGCTCTTCCCCCGATGAATCCGAGTTCGTTTCCCAAATCTTACCAATCCTCGAGCGTCGCTGTTCCAGTTGCCACGCGCCTCAAAAAGGCACTTTAGGCACCTACAACGGAGTTCAGTTTGAGGACGTTAAAGACAACTTAAAGCCCCGCTTTATTCTTACCGGTCAAGCCGAAAAAGATTACCTGGCGACGATCAACATGGTCGACAACGCAAGCGCGCCCCAATCCACTTTATTGTTGCGCAGAGCCACTGAAAACGATCACCCAGGTCTGCCAAATGACAATGGGGTACTGCAACCTGCGCTTACGGAATTGGACAGTGATTACGCCATTTTGTATCAATGGATTCTTTCAAGTGAAGAAGATTTATAATCTATGAATTTAGGCAGTCGATTATCAGTCTCATTGTTATTCCTTGTTGGCACGTTGGCGGCCGCCGCGGTACTGCTTGCGCCCGACAACTCAGAATCAACATCCTCTGAAGAATCCCCAGCGTCGTCCAAAAACACATCACAACCCAAAAGTGATGCGACTAAAAGACGCAAAGATTTCTGGGGGATCTACCAAGCTCCTGTTGCAAACCCCTCAAAAGGCCCTTCAACGAGCAAATCAAATGAAACCGCCGGCTCCAACCCTCAGGCCAAAAAAGTAACTAAAGACGTATTCGATATCAGGGAGTGGAGCCGTGAACGGCCGTCCCGATTAGAAAAAGAATTAGATAAAGCACTTGGAATTGAGGAAGTCGAAGAAGAATCAGATAACTTATGGTCCCACCGAAGTAGGCGAACGCCTACCCAAAAAGGACCCAATAAAACCGCCATTGATCGCATTTTAGACAAGGTATTCCCTGAACCTAAATCAGAATCAGAAGAAACCAACCTCAGCCAAACCGGTCAAGAAGATGCATTTGATATCATTACGCTGAAACGCAGAGCTTCACCTTCGGAAACAGCCGCGGACTATACAGCAACGTTCGCTTTAGAAAATCGCTCCCTTAACAACAACGATAAAAGCAACGACAACGGCAGCCACAACTATGCAGGCAATGATATCGTTTGGAATCAATTAGCCGCCAGAGATGGCCCCAACACCCTATTCGGTTCCACCGAGCTGTGGTTCAAAGGCCTTTGGCAAGAAAATGATTGGAACGCCATCCACCTGGCGAAAAACAGCTGGGAATCAATAAAAAATAATATCGCTTATTTAGGAAATCCACGACAAACAGTCTTTACCCTGTCGTCATCCCACCTTGACGTACACAGCGGCCCAAGCCAAAACTACCCCGCCTATCAAGTAATCGAACGCGGCGAGCAAGTGACTTTAATTAATTCAAAGTTTGGTTGGTACCAAGTAGAAACCCCTAGGGGTGATCGAGGTTGGATTAATGGTGCTCTATTACTAAACGAATTAAAAAACGCATCTAAACCTTTAATCGGTGCCCCAACTCCCCCTTCGCTGCCCTGGGCAGTAGGGATTTCCGCAGGAGCATTTGAACAAGAAACCTATTTACAGTTTCTAGTGGATTACCCCCTCACTCAACAGCTGTCGTTACAAGTGCTAGCAGGATCGATCACTGAAACTCTATCCAATGCCTACCTGTATCAAGTAGGGATAAAACAATCCTTACTTAAAACTAAATCGTTCAACAGTGCGGTTTTCGCTCATGTCGGCCATTTTGAGAATCAACCCAGCCAAACTGCGGTAGATTCAAACACCGCCGATGGCTCTCTATTCTCCATGGGTTTAGGCGTGGAGTTTCCCATTAATCCCTCTTTTTCCATCACTGCCGAAGCCAAACAGCATTTTGCCTTTATAGATTCTAGAGATGCCGATCCTTACACTTCAGTATCGGGTGGCATTTTATTCAAACACAATACGGATCTACACCGCCAAACGGAAAAATATCTCAATAATCGAATTGATCAGGACAATAAACGAATTGGCCTCTACAGTGGATTGTACAGCGCAGACCACCTAGATACGGCTTTAGTGTACGGCGTATATTTCACTCAACACATTAATGATCGATTGCAAGTGGCGTTAAATTGGGCCCAAACAGACCTTTCTACTAAAGCATTAGAGGGGCTACTCAATATCAACGCCGCCGAAACGCTGACACTTCAGTACGTCGTAGCTCAAACCGAGTACAGTCTATTTCAGGGCGAAATTCTCACCGGAAAAACCCAGCAAATGGCCAACCTTTATGCCAGTACGGGGTTCGGTGTGACTGAATTCGGGCAGCGTAATTTTTTCACTATTATACTAGGCACCGGAGTCAGCATTGATTTTAACGATTGGCTGTCACTCAACACCGCCGTGCGCACTCATATATTGGAAGACAACCCATTAGAAAGTAGTCAAACTTCCTACAACATAGAAGTCACTAGTGGAATCAACCTAGTGTTCTAGGCGCAAAAGAGAACCTTTAAAAACCTAATATTAGAAACATAGTAGTGAAAATATAGAAGTGAAAACACCGTATTAAAACCGACAAGTAGAAACGACCTATTAAAACCATCGCGTAAAAACGATTGCGTAAAACGATCTCGTAAAAACTATGAAAAGAAAATTGATACAGGCAATAACACTGCCTGTTTTAACCCTTTATCTCACCGCTTGCACCGGCATTAAAACCCCAGTTTTTGAACCCTGGGTAAAGCCCTATGAAATGAGCCCACTGGAAGACCCAGCCATGGCACGGGTCGAAGACCCGATACTGGATCAACTGCAGCGCAACGCGCGCAATCGAACCGAGGGTGCTCGCGTTAAACAATTTTCCATTGGGGAAGGCTGTGCCTGCTAAATCTAAGTTATTAGCGCTACTCGTGTGCATTCTTTTAAGCTCACAATTCACCCATGCGGCTAAACTGCCCGAGGACCTTTATGCACTGGGCTACTTTCATCACAGCGCCGATGGCATGGACCGGTTCGGCCCGTTTCTACAAATCCGAAAACAGTGGTTAGGGAAATTTGCTTTAGGCGCAAGTTATCAAGTTGAGACTGTAGAAGGCAGCGCCAGCGATCAACCGTTGTTATCCAATACAGCATCGGATCAAGTTGAAACGTTTGCGCTCAATGGGGTGTTACTGCGGGAACATGGTTTACTCGAGCTATCATTCCAGCAAAACGAAGCACTTATTTACAGTAGCAATGACGTTACCGCAGAATTAACACAACAGTTTCTGGCCGGCCTACAATCGCTCCACCTTGGATTTGGTATTTCTAAAGACGAACCAAACCCTTCGGTCTACGGATTAAATGATTCCATTGATCACTACTCATCGCATATTGGCTGGCAGCAGATATGGAGCCGAGACAAAAAAATATACCTCGACTATCAGCTCATTACAGAAAAAGGCCCATTGGGTGATCCCTACGCAATCGCAGTCATTAATTCAACCGCAGTCGTTGCAAAATACCCCGAGCGCCGAACAAGTCATTCCATGACCATTCGATACCAGCAGTACTTAGCCAAAAATTCATCTGCAAGCCTGCAGTACCAGTACTACAAAGACAGCTGGAAGCTATCCAGCCAGCTCGTGTCAGCTCACTACCAGAGATCTTTAGGGAGCCACTGGCAGTTCCAAACTCACGCACGTTTCTACATCCAAGACGAAGCCTCTTTTTACGCTAACAATGTCATTACAAACAATGTCATTACAAACAGCACCACCGAAGATCAACAATACCTAGTCAGGGATAAAGAGCTGAGTGAATTTTATAATACTGAACTTGGTTTCAAGCTACGGCGTAAATTAGCCTTCCTGCAAGACTTTTTAGTCGAGGAAGCGTTTCTAAATTTCGGTTACCAAGCTAATTTCTACGAATTCGACAACTACGAAATTAACGAGAAAGCCTATCGCTATCAAAGCGACCTGGTACAGATATACCTCACGGCAAAACTATGAAACAACGTTCTGGATGCGCTTCATTGCAACACTGTATTGCTGACAGTCCAGCGATCTACTTCAATCAGCAATAATTAGACGGCATAGGCATGGCAAAACTATTTTGTGAACAAACCCAAGGACCTTGCAATAAAAGCTTGAAAAATAAGGCAAATAATAGTTTTCTTGGCTTGCTGAAATTACTCCTAGTAAGTTTGTGGGTGTTTTCTTGTCCAGCGATTGCTCAGAACGCAATGGCACAAGATCAACAGTCACCCGACGCGTCCAGCATCATCGCGCCTAAAATAGAAAGGAATCAAATTAATACGCCAAACTCAAACACCAAATTTTTGGATGGCTCTGCCTACGTCGGTCTATTCAAACTCGAAGGCTTCCAAACACAGCCCCTTGCGGGAGCCCAAATAGCCCTTCATCCACTAAACTGGTTATTCATAGAAGCAAACTACGGCGTAAGCCAAGTCAATGATGACGATCGGGAATCAGTAGGCTTCAATAGCACCATTGCTGACGAAAAGCTTGAAATCCTCAGTGTAAATCTGGGAATTCAAGTCGCTAAAAGCCAAATAATGCTTAACCGTGATCGCCCTATCGCGCTCAACGCCAACGGATACCTCAGTGTTGGCGCAGGAAACATGAAAATAAGCATTGATCCGCAGCTTGACGCCCAAAAACAAAATACAGTAGAGCTGGATACCATCGTACTTGGACTAGGGTTTAAGCTCATGTTGAATCAATGGCTCATCATCGACAGCACAGTGAGAGACCATATCAGCACAGAAGCAATATTGGACGACGAATCAAAAGGTCATAACTTAGAATTTAGGGTCGGTTTAGGTGTGTACTATTAATGAGCACATCGTCGAAGCAAGCCCAACCAAATACAGCCACACACGAGTTTTCGTTACAGAGAAAAATCATGACAAATCGTATAAAAAACCACCCACAATTCAGCGTCGCGTTGCTCTGTCTAAGCGTATTTTTTTCATGTCTCGGTGGTGCGGGGAGTGCAACCGCGGAAAACAGCACAACACCTACTGAAGACACTTCAGACCTTGCACTAGTTGATTCAGTTGAATTATTGAAAAATGAAATCCTTAAACTAAACCGTGATTTATTCATATTAGAAGAAGATTTACTTTTTCCTGCCAGCACTCAAACAGCGATCTTTCTTTCCATCGACGGCAGCGGTTTGTTTCAACTCGACAATGCAAAAATCGCCATCGATAAAACCCCCGTGGGGCATCA
>NVTH01000169.1 GCA_002401525.1 Moraxellaceae bacterium
GGTGATAGGTGCCCTAATTCGAGTTGGGAGCTAGCGGTGGTTAAGGTTCCCAACTTTCCAGTGCGGGCAGACTGAAGGCTTGTTGTTGCGACGTTAAGGTCACTTGGTGCCGGGAAATTTCTACAATTTGAATGGAGGCGTTAATCCAATCGCCTTCTTTCAGACTGCGATTATTAATAATGACATTGCGAGACCGAGGCTCTTTTGCGTACCAATGAGACGCATAGTTTAATGCTGGAATTTGACGCTGAAATTGAGCTGGCATATCAAATAGGCTTTCGACGGCTGGCCTTATTGTTTGCGAAAAGGGGCTGGCATTAGGCGTTGTTTTATTTTCTGGGACTCTAGGAATGGCTGATAGAGGTGTGGTTGTTATGGGCGCTGATATTCGAGGCACTGGCACTGCTGGGTTCGTTAGGGCAGGAGGGGTTAGAGTAGGTATAGTCAGAATAGGTGCAGTTAGAGTAGGTGCGGTTAAAAYGGGGGGCGTTAGGTGGGGGGTTGCAGTCGAGGAAACTCCTTCAGCAGGGTGCGAGACTTTCCAATAAATCACCGACACTAATGCCAGGGTTAAGAAGGCGACTAGTCCGCCTAAAAGATAGAGCGCTCGTTTGGATTGTTCGGTGGGTGTGATGTCATAGGCTGAGATGGTGGGGATGGTTTCAGTGTCTCGTTCTCTTTCGGATTTTTTYAGCGCTTCTAAAATATAAGACATATTAAGACTCCTTCGTGTTATTGGAGGAGGACGGTAATAACGTCGGCAGCGTGGGGGTGCTTTTGTTGAGTTTTGTATTAAGCATGATTAGCGTTTGCGCCCCAGCGATGCCGTCGGGGTCTAGGCCTTGGCTGATTTGAAATAGTTTGACTTGTTCTTGCAGGGGCGCAATGTAGGTATAACCGAGTTGTTGCTCTGGCGTCAGTTCGAGTTGGGATAATTGTTTTCTTAGCCAGCGAGTACCGGGGCTAGTGAAAAAGGGATCGATKGGGTGTTGATAATTTTTAGGCGGGCTCCAAATTAGGGTGGAGTCACCGAACCACGCTTCTTCGATTGCGGAAAAGTGAACGCGATAGCGTTGGTTGGCGATATCGATTTCTACGCTTTGTTGATCGGTTGCAATTAAAGTCCCGTAATACTCTTCACCATCGGAATGAACCAGTCGTAATACCGCAGGACGGCTTAATCGTTTCAGCGACCCCAAATTACTTTTTATTGGCAGGCATTGTAATTGATGCTGTTGGGCCACTGCGCATTCGTTGCCTGGCGTGAGTTGGTTGAGCGGAAGGCTCCAGAGATTGAAGAGCGTCTGGTAGGCAATAAGTCGAGTTTGTTGACTGGTATAGCCGGCAGGGAAGGGAAGGTGTTTGAGTGCGGGCTGGGGGTTTAGCTTGTTGGCGGAGCGCGCTGTAATTGTATTTTCTGTGGACGAGCTAATAACGAATTGATCTGTTGGATTGTGGGATGATTTTATCCCGGTCAAGGTTTTTGTTATATTTTTCGGTAACGATTCGCTAGCTTCCGATGGGTTCTGGGCCGTGCCTTCAACTTTGCTAATTTGATGGTCACTAGGTAAGAGATAGGGTTTGGCTATAAAAAACCCCAGCGTTGAAATTGCAAGGCCCATTAACAGAACGCCGGTAATGGCAGGGGATAAAAAACGATTCGCTTGCAGTGTTTTGGAGGGTAATACTTCTCGGCTTGCTGAGTTGACCAATTTGGCGGTGATTTTCTTTTTGTTTTGTGTGTAGGCGGCCAGTAGAGAGCGGTCGCAAATCAGGTTGATGACTCGCGGAATGCCGCCGCTTAAGCGGTGAATTTTTTTCTCCGCTTGTGGTGAAAACAAATCCCCAAATAATGCCGTGGCTAAATTCCCGATTCCCGGGGTGGTGCCTCTTGCCGAGCTGCCGGCAATCACAATGCGGTGGTTAATGTAGGCGCGCACTTCTTGTAGGGATAATTCATGAAGGTGAAAGCGCGCGGTAATACGCTGTGCAAGTTGGCGTAATTCTGGCTGGGAAAACTTTTCCCTGAGTTCGGGTTGACCAATTAATATGATCTGCAGTAATTTTTTTTCGTAAGTTTCTAAATTAGTTAATAATCGAATTTGCTCTAATACTTCGTGAGATAAATTCTGTGCTTCATCAATAATTAATACGGTCTGCCGACCTTGGGCGTGGGCAGTGAGTAAAAATTTATTAATGTGATCGATGAATATTTTATTGGATAGCGGGCCTGCAACCGGTGTTTGATAGGGGATTGAAAATTCATCGCACACGGTGGCGAGTAATTCATTGACGGTGACCCGAGGATTGAGAATATAGGCGACGTCAGTGCGAGGCGGAAGTTGGGCCAATAAGCAGTTGCAGAGGGTGGTTTTGCCAGTGCCGACTTCGCCGGTCAATAAAACAAATCCGTTGCCTTCTTTGATGCCGTAAATAAGGTGGGCGAGAGCATCTTCATGGTGCCTGCTCATGTATAAATAGCGCGGGTTAGGGGCTATAGAGAATGGTTTTTCGATAAAACCGAAAAAGTCATTGTACATGTTTGAAAATTCCACCTAGTTGAGGTTGAGGGCTGTCGAAATGTTTGCAGCATACGGCAGCGGTGTTGATGCCGCCATTATTGGCCTTATTCGTGGCGCACGCGTTGACCCTGCGAGGGGGCTGTGATACTACATAAACAGTGCATAATATAAACAGTGCATGATAATTTGTAATAGCGCATGGATTGTAACAGTGCATGGGTTGTAACAGTGCATGAATTTTAATAGTACAGGATGTGTGTGAGAAACAAATAAATCCAGTCGGTTGTAAGCGTTCGCTGGCCAAACTATCGGTCAAGCCAGAAAGTGACTCTAAGGATAAGTTTATAGGGGTCGGATCTGGCGCCTGCAGGGGGCACAGGATGATTGAATCCAATACGCCAATATTGGTGGGCTGTGGACAGGTCACTCTTCGCAATGAAGAGAAACGTTCTGTTTCATGTCTTTCTGAGTTGGTACAAGATGCAGTGCAAAAGGCCGCTGTTGATACAGGGTTAGGGGCAGGATTATTCGAGCACGTTGATGGTCTGGCGTGTGTTCATGGCATGCAGGTTGGGGCTCAGAGTTTAGCGTCGAATCTCGCCAATCATTTCAGATTAGAAAATTCAACGCGTCTTTTTCGAAGTACGGCTGGGGGCAATTCTCCGCAATGGCTGCTGAACCTATTTGCCCAAAAAATTTCTCAGGGGGTTCTTGATACGGTAATACTCGCCGGTGGTGAGATGCTCGGTGGTGAGGAGCATGGGGCTTTTTCAGCCCCGCTTTTCGGCGATCGTTCGGTGAAAGAAATCGGTGATATTCGGCAGGGGTCGAATCAATATGAGATTGCTCATGGCCTGATGCTGCCTTCTCAAATGTATCCCTTGTTCGAAAATGCGCTGTGTCATCATTACGGTCATTCGAAGCATTTGCACGCTCAAAAGTTAGGTGAGTTGTACGCGTATTTTAGCCAAGTGGCGGCAGACAATCCTTATGCTTGGAGCCAATCACCTTTAAGCGTAGAAGACATCATTAATCCTAGCGCCAGCAATCATTACATTGCCTATCCCTACACGCGACACATGAATGCGATGATTGCAGTGAGCCAGAGTGCGGCGTTGGTGCTGACCTCTGTTAAGACCGCGAGAAAACTGGGCATCGATGAAAGCCAGTGGGTGTTTATTCACGGCGTGTCCGATACACATGATCATTGGTTTCCCTCAGAACGGCGTAATTTTTACAGCTCTCCAGGCATGGGGCTGGCGGCCAAGAAAGCATTTTTGATGGCTGAGAAAAGCATTGATGAAATGGATTTTATTGATTTGTACAGCTGCTATCCCAGTGCCGTTGAAATCGCTAGAGACGAGCTCGGCATTGCTGATGATGATTTGCGTCATTTGACCGTGACCGGGGGGTTGCGATTTCACGGGGGGGCTGGAAATAACTACGCCATGCACTCGATAGCACGGAGCATGGACTTGCTGCGTCGTACGCCTGGAACTTGGAGTTTGGTGACGGCGATGGGGTGGCATCTTACTAAACATTCTTTTGGAATCTATAGCACTGAGCCCTTTGAGGGTCGTTGGTCGAGGCAGGATCCTGCAGAGTATCAAAGTGACTTGAATGTATTGTCAGGCACTGAGCTGGTTTTATTCCCTCGTGGGGCAGCGACAATCGAAACTTACACGGTGACGTTTGATTTTAAGGGTCGACCTGAGAAAGGGATTATTGTTGGATTACTAGAGGACAAGCGGCGATTTTTAGCTCATACGCCTGAGGATCCAATGGTGTGTGAACAATTAATGACTGAAGATGTGATTGGCAATACAGGGTTTGTTTCTCCCCATGGGGACGTCAATCTGTTTCAGTTAGATTGATCGCTTCGGCGGTCGTACTGGGTGAAGACTTCGTAGTGTGCGGCTGGTTTTTGATATTTAATTCCCTGCCAATGAAATCCAGGAGCCGCGGTAAATGAAATGGTTTTTGATAAAGGTCGGTGACTAAAGATTTTGATCGGTAAATTAAATTGGGATGCTGGCTTGCATAGCAAAGTAGAATGATTGGCACCTTGCGGCACCCCGGCAGTTGGCGGATTTGGGCGCATAACTGAATCAGTGATAGATTTTTTAGGTCGATATCGATGCAAATTAGGCTTGGGGGGTGAGCGTTAAGGGAGGCGGTGGAGAGGGCGTCAATTAATTCTTGCTCTCCAAAGCTTACGTTCAAATGCATTTTGTTGTGAATGCCGTGAGTTTGAATTAATTCACCTAAATGCGCATTTTCATAGGCCAAAAATATTTGTGCTGGACGTTGTTGCTGTGAAATGGACGGCATTGCTAGGGGCTGTTTTGATGTGGATGTTGATTTTGGTGTTAGGGGCGCAGAGGGCTGATCGGTGGTTAAGCGTGCCGTAAACCAGAATCGAGATCCAAACCCTTTTTCGCTGCAAAAACCAATTTCTCCTGACATTAGTTCTGCCAGCTGTTTTGATATCGCTAAGCCTAATCCTGTGCCGCCATTCTTGCGGGCTATATTTTCATCGGCTTGAGTGAATGGTTCAAATAAATGTGGACGACTGGCTTGGTCGATGCCTGAGCCACTGTCTGTCACTGTGAAGCGGATTAAACTCTGGTCTTTATCAACGTATTCGACGTAGACGATGATCTGGCCTTGTTGTGTAAACTTGAATGCGTTGCTAATCAGATTGACTAAAATCTGCCTAATTCTTCCCGGATCTCCATTCATTTGTTGGCCTATGTCGGCAGCGGTATAACTCATGAGTTCTACAGATTTATTGTAAGCTTCGAGCGCAAAAATCCCCAGCGTGCTTTCAAGCAGCTGGTGAAGATTGAAGGGTTGGTGTTGGATTTCGAGTTGGCCTTGCTCAATACGTGAGTAATCTAATATATCGTTAATAATACTGAGAAGCGCGTGACCGGAAGAGAGAATAATATCATTGTAATGCGCTTGTTGCTGAGAGAGGCTGCTGTCATGAAGTAATTGTGACATGCCTAGAATGCCGTTCATGGGGGTGCGGATTTCATGGCTTATTTTAGCGAGAAATTCACTTTTCGCTTGGTTTTCTGCGTTGGCTTTAAGGGCAAGCTTTTCGGCTTCCATTTGTCTTGTTTTGTGTGCTAGCTCAGAGCGCTTCGAGTTGATTTGTTCTTCTTTTAACGTGGTGATGCGGGAGGCGAGGGCAATGGACAGTAACACCACTTCTATTGCCGAGCCGAGGGGAAGTGCATTGTCAGTGAAAAAGTTAATGGGGATAATGCCCGCTTTATTGAGCGCGGCCAAACAAGTACCTACTAATAAAGGCAGCCACGAAACGGAGAAAAAACGAGCATTCCGGTAGCCTTGTTTCGCAAGAAGAATTCCGACTATAAAAGCGGTGGGAGAGATTAGTATTACCAACAGCACGCCGGTTCGAATCACAATCGAGTAATCTAAAAATAGTGAACAGCATATTTGTGCCAAACAGAGCGTGATTAAAACGTAAAAGATTCGCGAAAATACGGGGGCATTTTTTTTAAGGTTTAAAAATTCGTGGGTAAATAAACCAATAGCGCCCATTGACGCGCCAATAAATAACGGCACAGACATATTGTTCCAGGCGGGAAAGTTAGGCCATAAAAACTGATAGTTGGTGCCGTGGAGAGACGCTTGGAAGCCTAAAATCGAAAATACATAAAGAATATAAAATAAATACACACGCTCCCGAATGGTGATGTAAATAAATAAATTATAAAAGATCATCACTAACATCATGCCGTAGTACAGACCGTGCCCGAGTGAAAGGCTTGCATCGTGTTGGTGGAATGCCTCCGTTGACCAGAGGAACAGAGGGATCTGTTTGGGCCCTTTGCTGGTGACTTTAATGTAAACGTCAACGGAGTGTAGAGCGCCAAAATTAACTGGGAATAAGTAGCCTAGGTGTTCAGCGGGTCGAACTTGAAATGGGTAGCCGTCCCCAGTGTGGTGTTTGTCTGTAAGAATGCCTTTTTGGTAAAAGTAAACATCGATCCAATCTGTGTTAGGGTGGGCAAGCTCAATTAAAAGATTTTGGGGATTCAAAGGGTTTTGTTTAACGCGAAATCGCACCCACACTGACTGATCGATAAATCCGATATTTAGAATGTCTACGTTCGATTTAGTCCAACTTTGGTCTGAAAGAGACCTAATATCGTTCACGCTTAAATTGGAATTGGGCGTTAACAGGTATTCAAGGTGAGAGCCCAACGCTGAAGGCTGGTCGAATTTCTCCAATGAAACGTCCTGGATCGCGTAGCTTAAGCGACAGAATAATAAGCAGCACAAAAGCGCTATTTTTATTAACGAATTGACCTGAATATTGCACATCGGGATTTTATGGGGGGACCTCAGAGACACTATCGAGCCCTAGTTTGTTGTATGGAAGCCTTGATTCGGTAGTTATTTACCTATTATTAAACATTTATTGCAAGTGGCAAGGCCTAAAAAGAATGTATTTTGCTTGGAAAAGATGAATCACAGGCGGATTTGTTTGACGATTGTTGAATCCTGCGATTGTCGGGGGAGGTTGACTGTACAGGGTCAGGAATTGCCCTAAAAACACTATTAATGGGTTAATTAAGGGCGTTGTTGGTAGATATCCCTAGAGGGCCCTCTAAAGCACTGTTTAAACCGGGTAGCTTTTGGTAAAATACGCGCCAATTTATGCGCCGGGTAACTAGGCAATCCTTATAAAAAACAATTATTTAATTTTTTAATAGGCGAATCGGCTGGGTGCCCAGTGTGTATTCTGGTTTAGCGTTACATAAAGAATACTGTTAAAGAGAAGAGCCTGGATTAGGATGACGCGATGGTAAAAAGGTCAGTCAAATTAAATCGTTATGGTCCGGTCTCGCTA
>NVTH01000170.1:0-6333 GCA_002401525.1 Moraxellaceae bacterium
ATTAGAATTAATTGGCTCTGGACATGTATTTCCCGGTGCCGGTATTAATTTTGATTTTTTCACCTTGCTCCAAATATTCGGGCACCTGAATTTCCGCCCCCGAGCTTAATCGCGCAGTTTTAGTTCGGCTAGCGGCGGAGGCTCCTTTGATGCCTGGTGCGGTCTCTATTATTTCTAAAACGACACTGGTGGGCAGTTCGATGGCCACTACTTTTTCGTTGATAATCATAACGGTAATGTTTTCTAAACCATCACTTAACCATTGAACTTGGCCTTCTAGATAATCTTCGCCAACGTCGTATTGGGAGTAATCTTCCAGATCCATAAAGGTGTAGGAGGGTTCGGCATAATAGAGAAACTGTGCCGAACGGCGAATTAGTTCAGTGGTTTTAACGAATTCATCGCCTTTAAAGGTTTGTTCCCATTTGCGACCATTTTCGATGTGCGTAAAGCGAATTTTATACAGTGTATTCGCACCACGCGAGGACGGCGATCGAACGTCAATTTGTTTGATTAGGTAGGCTTCGTCGTTGAGTTCAACCACGTCTCCGCGGCTAAGTTCACTGGCTTTGGGCATAAATTTCAGCTTATTGTGTGGTGGAGGTTTTTGAAGTCTAGATATTCAATATCTTTTGGGCGGTCAATATCCCTCAATATGCCGGGATCGTCAACGTCTAATCGGTGGCATTGCTGTTGTTGGATTATTTTTCGCGCGCCGGTATCGCCGCTTAGATTGAGCAATTGATCCCGGTGTTGTGTGCCAAAACCCACCGGATTACCGCCTTGGCCTTGGTAATAAGGCCTCACTAAGGAATGAATGCTGAGCTCGCTGCAGATGCTTAAATAGGTGCTAGCTTGCACAAAAGGCATGTCTGCAAGGCACATGATCCAGCCACCCCAATGGGCTGTGTCTTGCACGCCTTGGGCAATACTAAAGCCTAGGCCGGTTTKWTCTGGGGCGGTAACRCTGAAGGTGAGTGRTTCAAGGCTAAGGCRCTGGCAGAGTTCAATTTGTYTTGAGTGAGTAATRACATGAATGGCAATCTGGGTGGTCTTGAGTTGTGACAAGGTCTCAAATAAAAGCGGTTTCCCGTTGGGCAACGGATGGAGTAATTTATTGCTGCCAAAGCGTTCACTTAGCCCTGCAGCCATCACTAGCGCACCGATGCAAGCGTTATTGGATTTCATCTTGGCGAGCGATATAGATTGGGTTTTTGCAAAAATGTTGTTGATTCTTAATCTGCGTTAAATGAGCAACAATGGAAATTGCGATTTCGGCGGGAGTTTTGCTRTTAATGTCGATCCCTACTKGGGCGTGCAATTGGCTAATTTGATCCTCGGTTAAATCCARCGCTAGTAATCGGTCTCTGCGCTTGGCGGAAGATTTTTTTGAACCCATTGCGCCGACGTAAAATGCATCAGTGTGAAGGGCTTCCATCAGTGCCATGTCATCCACTCTGGGGTCGTGGGAGAGAGCGACGATTGCAGTGGCTGAATTGACCTGTTGTTGATGAATAAAGTCATCTGGCAGTCGGGTACTGAATTCCACGTAAGGGAAGTTTTGTATCGGCCAGCTGCGTGCGAATTGAGGGCGAGGGTCACAGACGGCGACTTGATAATCGAGGCTCGAGGCCATTGCAGCGAGAGTTTGAGTGATTTGCCCTGCTCCCAGCAGCAGCAATTTGGCTTGCGGGCCAAGCGTGTGATAAATGCAATGGTTTTGATAGGCTTGTGTATCGTTAGGCTGATGTGAGTTGAGGGAGCCGTTGCGCGTATCAATCTCTCGAGTAATGGGGATGCCTTGCGTTAGAGAATGTTGTAGGGCATTGAAATGATTCAGGTGAATTGGGGCAAGAGGCTCTACCAATATTTTTAAGTGGCCGCCGCAAGGGAGTTTGAAGCGGATTTGATCTTGCTCATTAATTCCGTAATCGATGATCGTGGGCTGGAGGAATTCATTGCCTAAGGAGAGCCGCTGCAGCAGCTCTTCTTCGATACAGCCGCCTGAAATTGAGCCCACTAGAACGCCCTGTTGGCTTAGAGCCATTAAMGAGCCAGAGGGTCTAGGGGATGAGCCGTAGGTGTTTAATACCGTGGCCAGCCAGGCGGTGCTGCCTTTTYCAAGCCAGTTGGCCAGCGCGTTAATAACTTCAAGATTGCTGCTTAGCCCAAGCATGATGTACGCCTTTACGGAGTTGTCCCTTGAGTGATCTTAATCGAGATTAAAACAGGGTAAAGCTCTAGGATCGAGAGTCAGCAAATATTAACAGGCTAAATTTGGTTTTAACACCTGCCGAGGACTGTTGGGTTGCAGAAGCTCAATGAGGTTTGCCATAGACCTCACTGAGTTTTCTTAGACTAAATTATTGAGTTGTTTTAGGAACCTAATGACACGCTAAAAGTTATGGCTTTCAGTTTGTTGGTCTTCAGTTTGTTGAAGCTCTTGTTCTTGATCTGGGGATTGGTTTTCTTCTGTCGGTTTATCGATAGAGAGCCGGCCTTGGATTCGCGGGCCGCTTGCTGACTGATGATGAAGTCTTTGCAGCTCATCTTCTTTCAGCGTGTATTTGCCGCGAGAGCTAGTTTTGATCGTGGCTTTAGGTTTTTCTGCCACAGCGTATTCAGGGTAAGCATTGTTGCTATTGGTGTATTGAACCGGTTGGTATTGAGACTGTTTGGGTTTCCTGTGACTGTTGGGCCGTTGGTTGAAATTGGGGTTGTAACTATTACTTTTACGGTGACTGCCGCCGTTATTATTGCCCGCATTATACTGATCGTTTTGATTGTAGCTTTTTACGGGGCCCTGGTTGCTGGGGCTATAGGTGCTGGAGTTATAGCTGTTGGCGTTGCCGGAGTTATAATTGTTTCCCGAATTGTAGCTATTTCCGGAATTGTAATTGTTGCCGGAACTTTGGTGGTTTCCGTGATTGCCCTGATTCTGGTTGTTGCTCGATTGATTGTTGCTCGATTGATTATTGCTCGATTGATTGTTGCTCGATTGATTATTGCGGGAATTAGAACCGCTTGCTGATTGTTGGTTTCTATTTTGCTGGTGGCGATTATTAGGCTTTTGTTCGGAATTGGGGTTGTAGCGCGCGCTTGATTTTTGACCAAACTGATTGTGCTGATTTCCACCGGACCGTTGATTGGAATTTGCGCTCGGTTTCTTTTGCTGAGTATTTTTGGTGTTGCGGCCGCCATTGGGCTTCGGTGTGTGATGGGTTTGTAAGGAGTTATCCTGATTTGCTTGATGAGCGTTTGAGCTGGCGGTTTGCTCTGCTTGGGATTCGTGATTTGACTGACGGGGCCCAGAGCGTTGTTTTGTTGTCTTCGATTGACTTGCCTGACTACGGCGAGTATTGCTTCGCATAAAGCCGCTTGATCGGCTTCGTGCGTCATCGTTTGGTGTTGTATTCGCAGAAGGCACCGAATTATTTTGACGGGATTTGGGCTGCGCTAGAAACTTTTCTTCAAGTAACCAGCCGCCGGCCATTTGTTGAATTTGATTGCGAAGTATTTTCTCGCTGGGCGACATTAAGCTGATCACCTCTTGGCAAGAAGCGCTGCTGAATTGTTTGAGTCGCTGGAAATAATTTTCAGGGTTGGGGTGCAAATCATAAAATAAAATCGCGCTGACGTCAGTGCTGTTTTCTGCTTGTGCTGCAGAGCTACTGTTGGCAATGACTTGGAAGTCGGTATTTTGAAGGTCAGTGTTTTGAATGTCAGTGTCTTGACGGTCAGTATCTTCGCTGGGGTTCTCTTGTGCACACTCCTGATAAGGAATGCCAAGGTTTTCCAGTGCGGTAAAAAGGTCTAATTTGTGTGCTTGAGATCCAACAATTAAAGTGGGTTGGAATTGCGTATTCACGGGGAGATGCTCAAGTGCAGCCCCTTTATCATTTGCGTCCGAAATGAATACAGCGTGATTGAGGTGATTAAATTGATCGTATTGATTTGAAGCTTCGATTGTAATGGCATCATTCTTTTGGAACTGAGAGGCCAAGGTGTGTACGTCGAGGTCGTTAAATGCTGAGGCAGTGATAATGGTTTGGCGGTCTTTGGGGGCACTGTCCACTATTTGAAGAATTTCGGTGAGGCAGCCCATGTCGAGGGCTTTGTCTAAATCATCAATCACCAGCATTTCGAGTGCGTCAAAATTAACGCGGTCTGCTTCGACGTGCTCAGCCATTCGCCCTGGTGTGGCCACTAAAATGTCCGGCGCACGGCGTAACATTCTGATTTGGGGAGGGTAGGGTGAGCCTCCGACTAAAATTCCATAGCGAATGTTTAATTCGCTCACTAGTTGCTTGATGCATTCTCGTAAAAAGCTAGCACGCTCGCGGCTTGGGGTAATGATTAGAGTGCGCAGTGCATTACCATTTTTCTCAGGGGTTTCTGAGAGCTGTTGCAGTTGGGCGGTGACCAGGGCCCCGGCGAGTTCCCAGGGATTGCTCGCTCCAATCAAAAGGTCTTTGCGGGCAATAATATGCGGAATAATGGATTGTAATTCGGGATTAATGTTTAAAAAACCGCTGGTTTGACAATTTTTTTGTAAAGTACTGTTAATCATATGTTCTGAATGCGACAAAGTTGGAGCCTCTTCCGCCATTGTTTGAGGGATAATTATTGGTAAATACCATGAGCGTACTAACCCGGTTATCGAGCAGCATATAGAGTCAATGGCTTAAATGATGCCTACAGCAGAACCTGATGTGCTTTTCATTAAGGAAGGTTGCTTAAATTACAGTTACTTAAATGAGTGAGCGCTTAGAAATAGGCCTTATAAATGTGACAGGTTATAGTATAGCCGCTAAGTCCGTTCTTCTGTAGAGGGCGCAACTATATAAAATTTTGCACAAAAATACTAGCCCAGCTTGGTTACAGTATAGACGATGTTGCAATTTAGCTGGGATCTAGGGGGAGAAAGTAGCGCAGGGAGGGGGCCTGGTTGGGCTGCTGGTCTGAGATCAGCAGCCGGCCAGCAATTCATCGGGTGGATGGGTGCAAGAAAGCGATTCATTCAAGTGAGATTCGATGGCTGGGATTAGGAATGCGTCGTCTTCACAGGCAAAGCTGATTGCGGTGCCGGTGGCGCCTGCCCTGCCGGTTCGTCCTATACGGTGCACGTAGTCGTCAGGATCTTCAGGCAGTGTGTAATTGATCACGTGGGACACGCCTTCAATGTGAATCCCTCTCCCGGCTACATCCGTGGCGATCAGTATATTAGTGGTGCCATTGCGAAATTCATCTAATGTTTTGATGCGTTTATGTTGCGGGATCTCGCCAGTCAATATGCCACAGCGAATGCGTTTTGCACAAAGCCAGTCATAAAGTGTCCGACATTGATCTCTTCGGTTTAGAAAGATAATCACTCGCTGGAGCTTTTCTTGCGTGATTAGATTATAAAGCAGGCCATTTTTTTGGTTTGCATTCACCATGTAGATTAATTGCGTGACCGATTTGGTGGCGAGGGAATCTGGTTCTGTTTCAATGCGAATGGGGTCCACGGTCCAGTTTTCTGCAAGCTCTAATACGTCATCGTTAAAAGTGGCACTGAATAATAAAGTTTGACGGAATTGGCGCTGGGGGGCATCGCGAATAATTTTTCTGATTTGCGGAATAAACCCCATGTCGAGCATTCGATCCGCCTCGTCTAAAACCAGCACATCAATTAAGTCGAGAAATATAGTTTTGCGTTGCAGCAAATCCAACAGCCTGCCGGGAGTGGCAATGAGTATATCCACCGCGTGATGACGTAGGTGACGGTCTTGCTTAGTGATGTCGGTCCCGCCCACAACWCACATACTTTCAATATCACAAAACGTTGTCAGCTCATCGGCGTCTTTTTTAATTTGCAATGCCAGCTCACGAGTGGGAGCAATGATTAGCGCTCTGGGCTCGCCGGCGTACTGAGTGTCTGGGAGCGGGTTGGTTAATAAATGGTTAATGATGGAGACTAAAAATGCGGCCGTTTTRCCGGTCCCCGTTTGCGCTTTGCCGATGATGTCCKCGCGGTTTAAGCTGAGGGGCAATATCGCTGCTTGGATGGGGGTGCAATAATCGAATTTTAAAGCAGCGAGCGCTTTCAATAAGTGCTCATGCAAAGGTAGGTCTTGGAAGGGAGTTTTATTTTCTTCTTCGGATTGACTGTTTAACATTGCCTGCTTTGTCTCGTAGTTATGAGCGAGGGGTGTGTTTACCTTGATCCCCTATGTGTTCCTACCCTAATTTGGGCGCTCACCATAGTAACTGATTTTGTAGGATTATAGTCAAACTATTAGCGAGCGGAACAGAAAAGAAACCTAACCTAACCCTTCGTTAGGGGAAGGAGTA
>NVTH01000170.1:6338-7409 GCA_002401525.1 Moraxellaceae bacterium
TTNTGCTTATGCTTATGCTTAGGCTTTGAGTCGGAGGCTCGTCATTCTAATGTTTCATCGGTAATCGCATTCCATGAATATTCTATACAGGTCTTTAGCAGTCAATATACGCCGGTCATGGCGTTGGCTGGAGAGTAGCCCTATTCAGCGCCTGGTTAGTAAGTCTTTGGGGGTGTTGGGATTTCCTCTAGAGCGTGCACAGTGGGTCCAAAATTTGGGTTANGGGCCGCGATTTCCCTGCCCAGCAATAAATAGTTAGGCGTTGGTTGAGGCTTGTCTATACTGAATATTACGCATTGCTCGAAAGAGTGTATTTAGTAAGTTTGATTGGATATTTGGTAAGTCGAGTTGTAATAATTTGAGAACTACACCTTCCAATAATATCGAAGGTAGGTCATCGAGAAGTATTGGTGAAAAGCCAGTGTCGACCTCCGACACCGCATTAGCTGATAGTTCGGCCTCAACTTCTTTAGCTGCGAAACTACTTCGACTGGTGATGGAGATTTATTTCGTCGTTGCGATGAGTCTCACCGGCGTGCAGCTGTTTCTTGAATATCAAGATGAAAAAGATCGCCTAGTCAACGAAGTTAACCACATCATTGATACCTTTGAGCCCATTTTAGCGCAAGGGTTCTGGAACCTGGACGAACTTCAGCTTCATTCCACCATGCACGGCATGCTGACCAATAACTATATACTGGGGGTTAAATTAGAAGAGGTTGATCACCAACGATTGATGGCCTTTGGGACGGTCAAATCTAAAACCGGAGAGACTATCGTAGTGGACGAAGGTGGCGACCGTGAATTTGATCCGTCCTCTCAAACTGCTTTTTCTACCATCTATGAGTTTAAACGAGAAGTTAAGTATCAGTCACAAACTGACAATGGACGCGCGAGTGATAAAGAGAAAAAGGAAGCTGAGATTGTTGGGCATGTGCTGGTGTATTCCAGTTCGGGCGTAGTGCTAAAGCGCGCCTCCTATACGTTTCTAATCACCGTCGTCAATGCGGCCATCAAAACCTTTTTCCTGTGGGTTATTTTTTACATTATTTTAAGTAAATTGGTAGCGCG
>NVTH01000171.1 GCA_002401525.1 Moraxellaceae bacterium
ACCGCGCGGAGACCCGCAGTGTATAAGGCATACACGAGGAGTCGAGCACGGAGCTGACGCCGCTATCGGAGGAAAAGGCAATTTTTAGAGATGCCCTTATCCCAGTTCCGAACACCCACTCCGAACACAGATTAGGGCGATTTAAGCTCTGAGAGGATTTTTGTAAACCGGCTATCCAAACTAAGCGCTCTACTGAACACGATTTGAGATTTCTGTATGCCATTTTGGCCTACGACAATGAGCTTTTGCTCCATCAGCTCATCAAAATTACCTTCTTGAACAATCAACTCCAACTCGTCATTGAGTTCTTCTATCACCTTCCCTCCGAGCCCCATGGTCATCACAAATTCGGCCTCGATGCCTTTTAGCATTTCCTTTATTTTTTCGTTGAGCCGCCCCATTAAACGCTGGTGATTTTCCAATTCAATTTGGTTGGCTAGCGCAGCGATTCGAGCATCCGTAGACTGCAACAAGATCATTACTTCATCTCGTATCACCCCCATACGTTCCTCATTCTCCACAGGCATATTTTTAATCAGCAAGGATACTGAGGGGAAATTCATCACCGCACGTGACCCCATCGCAAGGTATCGGCCACTACCCGACAATTTAGTTAATAACGCCGCTTCCAACTCCCGAGTTTCAGAATCCCATTCGCGGTTAATTTCCTCGCCATTCATTCTAACTTGCACACTGGTATTGAGCCCGAACGTCGCCACCGCCTTAAAAAACTCATCAATTAACTCAGCAATATTAGCGACTTGGAAGCTTTGCTCCAGAAACCGCAAACACACTCCGAGGCTACTGGACTCATTCATGGCATTCAAAGCAACGCTAGTGGCTTCAACGGCCAAAGAATTAAGATGCACTTTATCTTCTTTATGCTTCAAGGCCTTAACAATTTTGGCCGCAACCTCTTTACCCTCAAAAGGCTTAGTAATGTAATCATCGCCCCCCACTTCATAGCCGCGCATTTTCTCTTCTAAACCACAACACGCCGAAATAAACATCACCGGCATATGAGCGGTGTATTCCAAAGCCTTAATCTTCGAACAAGTTTCGTAACCGTCCATGCCCGGCATATTCACGTCCAACAAGATCAAGTCAGGCTGACAGCCTATAATTTGCTCGAGGCATTGCTCACCGGAAGCTGCGGTGTAAACATCGTATTCAGCCTTCAGCAGTTTAGTAATCGCGGCTAGAATCGTGGGTGAATCATCGACCACTAGAATTCTTTCCATGCCTAGTCTCGATCACTTTGTTGATAATCGAAAAATCGCTCTATAAGGTCGCTTATAAACCAACGAGTTTGACTAATTTTGATAATTGAACACGTCCCACATTGAGTCCAGAACCGGCTCTTCTAACGTCTGGATATTTAAAATAAGGTCTGTTATTGATTATAGACAATCGTAGCGGGATTTTTTCATCGAAATGTAGAGGAATTTGCCTCATCCTCTGCAATAGACTCCAGCTCACCTCTGGTACAAAACTGCTTATTCGTAATCGATATAGCAATCGGGCTTATTAAACTAAAAGCAAAGGGTCAACGCCTTCTCTTTCAAATGCCTATTTAATCACTCCATACCCAAGGCCGCTTTTATTGAGTATTCTATCCACCATTACATTGCACTCCTGCGAACCGAAATCATCCAATAAAACACAGAAACCTCGGTTGTCTTGCTGCTGCCCTACTGTCGCCCCAATCTGCTGATTTACCCCTGAATCTTATGATTTTCCTGCTATCTATATGACTTACAAAAAAAATGCTTCTTTAAAGAACTTATACCATCTCTCCGGCCCTTTTTACGCTGCACTTTTATGCTGTGCACTGTGGATTAGTTTCCTTAGCTCGTTTGTAATGGCGGATTCCATCGCCACAGAATGCTCTTCCGCCGCCACACCTATTCATGACATCCAAGGCATGACCCCACGCAGTTCGCGGGTGAATCAAATTCACACTGTTCACGGAATTGTTACTGCCGACTTTTCTAAGCATGACCAATTAGAGGGATATTACATTCAAAGTGCTCTATCAGAGCAAGACCAAGATAATCGTTCCTCGGAAGGTATTTTTATTCATCGAAAGAATTTTCCTCGCCAATTATCGGTCGGGGACCTCATTTCAGCACGAGGTAAAGTGGTTGAATTCCATGGTTCGACAAGAATTCAGCTGACCCGACCACCCATAATTTGTTCTAGCAACCACCTTATAATTCCCACTGTATTGAAGTTGCCCAACTCAGCCGAAGCACTCGAAGCATTGGAAGGAATGCTGGTCGAGCTGCCTCAAACGCTCACCATTACTGATAACACTGCCTTCGAAAAGTGGGCAACGCTTACATTGGGGCTCCAGCGACAGTTCTTCGCGACTTCAACCAATACTCGATCAACCCAAGACTCAATTAGGCACCCAGATTCAGAACTAATCGACACAATAATATTGGATCATAACAGCCACACTGCATTCCCGAGCCATAGCACCAGCCGTGTCGAGTCACCCGAACATTTGCTTCCGAAGAACGATCACTTTCAGGACAACCCGCTACTTCGCACTGGCAATCAAATAAATTCGCTGCAGGGGATTTTAGATTACCAATACGGTCAATACCGGCTCTACCCCTTAAAAATGCCTACCTTTAACCCCACCAATCCCAGACCCAGCCCCCCGTCTAAATCGGCAGGCACACAAATCAGGCTAGTCAGCTTTAATTTAAAAAACTATTTCAATGGCCCTCAATTCCCCACTTCTAGAGGAGTTCATTCGGCTGGGGAGTTCGAAATCCAGCAACTCAAAACCGTCGCGGCCCTGAGTGCATTAAACGCAGACATTATCGGTTTACAAGAATTAGAAAACGACGGTTATGAAGCCCAATCCGCCATCCAAACGCTGACAGAAGCATTATCGCTCAAGGGGATTAGATACCACTACATTCGCCCTACCACACTTCGCCTGGGCAGCGATCGTATTGCTGTGGGCATACTGTATCGCGCGGACAAACTAACCCCGATGAGTCGTTCAGCCCATTCAAATTCGGATCGTTTAAATTCGAGCGCTTCCGCGCCAAAACTCTCTCCCCATAACAGAGTGCCAATGACGCAAAGCTTTCAATTATCCGGCAGTGAATACCGATTCACCGTATCGGTGAACCATTTTAAATCTAAAGCCGGATGTCCATCAAAACACAGCAAACTCCTGGATCAGGATCACGGCATGGGGTGCTGGAATTCAACCCGCAATCGAGCCGCAAAACAATTGAGTAAGTGGTTAATTAACAACATCGCACCTCGCGATCAACCCATTTTCATTCTCGCAGACTTGAATAGTTACCCCCATGAATCGCCCCTAAAATCCTTTGCGGACGCACAATTTGAAGACCTTTTACAGCCCAGAGTAGCGCCGCAACAAAACTACAGTTACGTCCACCGCTCTAAGCCTGGCCGCCTAGATTACGTTCTACTCTACTCAGCTCCGCCTCATGAAACCGACCTGCAGACCACAAATATACGAGTAAATCGAGTAGGAATATGGCATATTAACGCTGACGAAATAACACCCCCAAACAGAGCCGCGCCAAAAGCTGACCATTGGATTGCTTCCTCCGACCATGACCCGGTTTTTGTTGATTTTGAATTTTTAAACCCGTTGAATTTATAGCGATGGCGAACGCTAATCTTTTTTAACGAATTAATYTTAGGTATTAATCGAATTAAAATGAAAGCTATATTAAATGTAGTTCTGACCACCACAATTTTAGCCTATTCAATGAATGCGTTTTGTTTAGAGAAAGGACAAGCCCTGCCTCACTTTTCGTTAACAGACCTTCGTTCTGGAAACCTTATTCAAAGCGACGACTTTAAAGGCAAAGTAATTTATATCGATTTCTGGGCTACGTGGTGTGCTCCCTGCATAGAGGGCTTGCCAAAATTAGGCAAACTTCAAAACAGTTTTTCCAAAGATCAATTTCAAGTAGTTGCCATCAATGTTAATGACGACGTAGAAACAGTTGAAGCCTACCTCGAAAAAATTGATGCCAACCTAATGATTCTCTCAGATCCAAAAAACATAGCCCTAAGCCGATTCAAACTCAAGGGAATTCCCTCTGGCTTTTTAATCAGTCAAGACGGAAAGGTAGTTCTCTCTCATACCGGTTACGATGCCAATTTTATAAAGCACTTAAAAAAGGAAATCCACAAACAAATTAAAAGCCAATGACTCTTAAACTGTCCCYTTTAAACTGTCCCCTTTAAACTGTGTCCTTTAATCGATGACCTTCAGGCTGTAACTTCTAGCGTATGGATTTTGATAACTTGGTAAGTTTTTTTTCTGAAAATGCTCTAATCCTAAGTGCTAACGCACTCATTAGCGATCTGCCTTTGTGGGGGTTGTTTTTGAGCGCCTTCATATCGTCCACCATCGCCCCAGGCGGCTCTGAAATCCTCGTGGCATCATTGGCAAATCAGGCAACTTATAGCTCAGCGATGATTGTTAGCATCGCCACCTTAGGAAACACGCTCGGCGCGATCACTACTTACGGATTAGGCCGATGGCTGGGAATAAAATATACCTCTGAGAAACTGCACAAATATAATCGCGCTATCGAACGAGTCAAAAAATACGGTTCTGCAAGCTTATTAGTGTCGTGGCTACCCATCATCGGCGACGGGCTTTGCTTCGCCGCTGGCTGGCTTAAAATACCCCTGCTGTACGCCACGCTACTGATTCTGCTTGGCAAAGCCGCTCGTTACAGCGCCATCGTTTATTGGTTTAATTAAATTCTGCGCTAGTTTGAGGTTTTCTCTTTTCGATTAATCTTTTGCGTCGATTAAAGTTAAACGGTACCCAGCCTGATCAGCGAGCACCGCATATTCTTCGCACACCCAAGCCCCGACCACAGCCACAAGCTGGTCACCGTAATACACCAGCGGGGTGCGATCTCTCAACCAAGGAGGGATCTGATATTCGTGCATCAATTTTTTAAGCGGCCTGTTCTTGCCTTTTCGAAACGGCCTACACTTTTCACCGCCTTGTCGAAATTTCAAGGTGACCTGCTCTTGATCCCCTGCGGGCATTCTCAATCCGCCGGCTTGAGTCTTTTCCGCCGTCACACAGCCTAGCCCTTCAACGTGCAACGTTTCCGGAAAAACCCATTGCAACGCTTGCTGTGAATCAAAAACAGTTTGCGCTTTCATTCCGTACAACCAACCGTCATAACGTCGCACTTCCACCGAGCCCCACCGAACTAATGGTTGGCCGTCTTTAGGAGCCCCCAAAACCTCATCAATAATACGCCGCAGATTCACTTGGCTTGGGTACGGTAAATCAAGTCGCTTCAACCAGTATCGAATTAATTGCCCTTGAGTGACCTCGGGCAACGACTGAAGAAAGTGGTTATTTATTCTTAATTGATCATCCACCGCTTCGTCATACAAGGGTTGCAACAACACCTCCAACTGCTGACTTTCTATTCGCAGCAATTCCGCACTGCGTGCAATATTGCCCGCGGCAGTGGGCCAACGAGATTTTAATAAGGGCATTATGTCGCGACGAATAAAATTCCTATCATGGCGAACATCGTTATTAGAAGGGTCTTCAATCCAGTGCAGCTGACGTTGCTCAGCCTGTTGTTCAAGCTCGACCCGGCTTGTCCCAAGCAGTGGTCGCAAAATACGCATCGTTTCAAATTGACTACTCGATGCCATGGCAGATAAGCCGGTTGCACCACTACCCCGCATTAAACGCAACAGCAGTGTCTCCGCTTGATCATCTTGATGGTGAGCCAAAAACAGCACATCATTCTCACCAAGATTGGCTTTAAAGACTCGATACCTGGCTTCTCGAGCCGCCGCTTCTAGGCCGGCCGAATGATTTACTTCAACGTTCACACGCTCAATCCGCAGCGGTACGTTTAATTGATCGGCCTTGGATTGGCAGTGTTGCTCCCAATCCTCCGCTTGCGCTTGTAATTGATGATTCACATGGATAGCCTGCAGAACCACACCATCAAAATGCGCGACAACCGTAGAAAGRCAATGCAACAATAAGTGAGAATCTAATCCACCGCTGTAACCCACAAGCCAGCGGCAATGAGTCCGCTGTTCAGGATCTAACGTTGATTCAATAAACTGCTGCAATGATCTTTCAATAGTCATCGGGATAAAAACCAGGAAGCSGTTGTATTCAAGGGAAACAAGTTAAATAAATGCCGCATTAAAAATAAAAGCCTTCTACTGATAATGAATACTCACTTCCCCTACACCATCAAGCTCACGTAATTGAGCCACCAACTGATCGTCCGGCACCAAGCGCCATTCCTTACCAAGCATAATGCGTGCCTTTTCTTGGCCGTTTTGATAATTAATTTCAAAGCGGCAATGGCCGCTATTATGAGGCTGTAGCAGTTTTTTTAGCGCGTCCGTAAACTGCGGCTCGACCTGCGTCCCATCCAAGTCCATTGAGATTCGTTTCGCGTAATTCTCGCGGGCTTGCAAGATACCCTGAATTGCAGCAGCCCTCATTTTTAAATTACCGGAGAAATCATCTTGACTGACCTCGCCTTCGATCACCAAAATATTATCTTTAATCAGTAACTCTCGATGTTTCTCATACACTTCAGAAAATACTGACACTTCAATTCGCGCCGAACGATCATCCAAGGTAATAAAACATAACTTATCGCCGCGCTTACTTTTCATGGTGCGCTGGGCAATCACCATTCCGGCAATGGTGACTTTTTGATGGCGCTGAGGCTTTAAGTCCACCACCCGATTGGAAATAAAATGCTTTATTTCATTTTCATATTGATCAATCGGGTGACCGGACAAAAACAAACCCAGAGTTTCTCTTTCTCCTTTTAAGCGATAATCGTCCGACCAATCCGGGGCTTTGATATATTCAGAGCTGGACACCACGTCTTCAGTGGAATTCGCAAATAAATCCATCATGCCGCTGGCGTGGCTTGAATGAAATTGTCCCGCAGCCTTCACCGCCTCACCCACCGAGGCCATTAGCGTGGCTCGATTTTTCCCGAAGCAATCCATCGCGCCCGCTCGAATAAGCCCTTCGAGAGTGCGGCGATTGAGCTTTTTTAAATCGACTTTTCGACATAACTCAAACAGGTCTTGAAACTTTCCGCTCTCACCTCTAGCATTAATAATTTCTTCCACCGGGCCTTCGCCCACGCCTTTAATCGCCCCGAGGCCGTATATAATTTCGTCATCATCACCTACTTTAAATTTGTAAATCCCTTGATTCACATCCGGGGACAGCAGGTTTATTTCCATCGCGCGACACTCTTCCACCAAGATAACCACTTTGTCGGTGTTATCCATAT
>NVTH01000172.1 GCA_002401525.1 Moraxellaceae bacterium
TATTGTTTCGCCGACTTTTAACTGATGCTCGTGAGCACCGTTTTGCGATAGTTCTAAGACAGACGTTGTGCCTTTAGGTGCCATACTAAACCAAAAGGGTGGTATGTTTCTGTCGATTTTTGTAATGGTATGGTGTTCGTCCAAAAAAACGACGTCAATTTTATACAGCATACCAACTGTGTGGATTCCTTGACAGGGTTTTATCCACAGGCCCTGGTGCGCCGCTAATGAACGAGTGCCTAAAAGCCCCTTCAATCTTTGCAGCCATCTATGGGCGGCAATAACGTTAATTGAAGGGCCCGATGGCCTTGCTAATTGGTAGGTCTGTTTCATACTCGGTGGCTCTAATGGCGCAGGGGGTCTAGGGTTCTAAGTCAATAATGAAGCGAGCCAAGTAGGGGCCACTCCTGCGTCTACCGCTTTAGCCATCATCACAAAGGCGACTAACATAAATAACACCGGGAAAAGAAACAACACTAGGGGCAAAAGCATTTTTACAGGCGCTTGGTTGGCTTCTTTTTCGGCTTGATTGAAACGTTCGATTCGGCGTTGTTTGGCTTGAGCCTTGAGTACCTCACCTATTTCCCCACCGGTTTCTTCCGCCTGATTAATGGCGGCGACAAAGTTACTGACCGAAGGAACATCCATGCGGACTGCCATATCATTAAGCGCGACGCGTCGATCTTTGCCTGCCCGCACTTCTCTTAATAGTCTTGAGAACTCTTCTTTTACGGCACTTTCTGGCAGGTTCACTACTGACTGCGAGAGCGATGTCGAGTAATTGAGCCCTGCTTGCATCGCCAGGACTAGAAGATCGAGTAGAAAAGGAAATTCCCTTTCGATTTTGCGGCGGCGCTGCTTTACTTTGTCAGCGAGCCATAGTGTGGGGTAATAGAATGCAAATGGAATAAATACGAAGGCTGCAATGCGCATTTCAAATTGTTGCGTGTTGCTGAATATAAAAGTAAAAATTATTAGCGAGAAGAATAATAAAATAAATCGTAAGGTCACTTGTTCTTCGGGAACGATGGTATAGGTGAGGCCCGCTGTGCCCATTTTTTTAATGAGGTTTTCATAATAATTGGTGGGAATTTTTGGCTTGACATAATGCGCGAAAAGTCGCGTCAAAGGGCGAAAGAGGCGAAATATYAACGGYGGTGTATCACGCCACTCTTCGTCGTCAATTGCTCTGGCATTAATAATAAGCAGCGCTATAAAGGTTAAAAAGCACGCTATTCCTATGCCGGAAATAGCACCTGCAAGGAATATCTGTGGGGATAATTCAAACATTAATATTAATCATCTTTCGAATAGTCAGTGTCGCCATTACGATTAGTAAAATTGCGATGGATAACCAGATCCARCCRCCCAGTGTTGTGAATAGCTTGCCCATCGCTTCCGGTTCCATGCGGTACAGTGCGTNACCAATGACGAGAGGCAACAAGGTGGCAACCCAGCCTTGAGCCCGTCCCATGGAGGTGAGTGCTTTTACCCGGCCCTCTAATTTGGCCTTTTCTCGCAGGGTTTCTGAGAGAGCGTCTAAGGTGTTCGACAGATTACCCCCCACTGCTCGGGCGATCTTAATGGAGGAATTTAAAATCACGAATTCCTCTCGTCCGGTGCGCTCGGCGAACGCGTCAAGAGAGTCGTTTAAATCWKWSMMCWTTYKATWCKMTAYWWSTANCKTKSKMKWAYTNTTGKRARAKKGGCTGAGGTTGGTTTTTCACTACTTGTTGTAATGCTTGCACCAGGTTAAGGCCAGAGCGAAGTGAAGAACCTAGAGAGCTCAAGGTGTCGGGAAGCTGCGCGATTAATAAGTCGTTGCGCTGATTTTTCATGATCGGGAGCAGCACACGAGGAAGAGCGAGGATTAAGAGAACAGCACCCACCAAGATGTAGATATTAAACATGAAAAATATCACTGGGATGGTGAGACCTATGACTGACATCTGTATGGTAAATAATTGCTTGGGGTCCATGTAGAGCAGGATATCCTGTAAGCCCCGGTCTACTGACTCAAGAAAGTTTACTCGGTAAATTGAAAATAAAGTGCGGAAAATTCGAATCGCGACCCAAGCCCCGAGGAATATTGCTGCTGCGGTCACCAATGTAATAAGAAGGGTATCCTGATTCATGGTTACCGCCTGTTGGCTAATTCATTCATTTGATCAGCACTTTTTTCGTATTGTTCAAGTTCCGGTGCATCACCGAATATTTTGCGGTCCAGTGAAGCGCCGCCTTCTTCTAGCTCACGATAAAAGTTTGGTGCATAGCCGTGGCCCATGTATTTGCCGCGTATTTTATTATTTTCATCCAGACCCATGCGCTTAAATTCAAACAGCGGTTGAAGCAGAATAGCGTCTCCCTCCATGCCCGACACTTCCATAATCTGAGTAATACGCCGTGATCCGTCTGCAAGGCGGTTTTGTTGGATAATGATGTCCACTGCCGAGGCTATTTGTTCTCGAATTGCTTTCGAAGGCAGATCCAGCCCTGCCATCATCACCATGACCTCAAGACGTGCCAAAAAGTCTCTAGGCGTATTGGCGTGACCTGTGGTCATGGAGCCACTGTGGCCGGTATTCATGGCTTGCAACATGTCGAGGGCTTCACCACCACGGCACTCGCCGATGACGATTCGGTCGGGGCGCATTCTTAAGGCGTTGATTACCAATTCCCGGATGGTCACCAGGCCCTTGCCTTCGATGTTGGCGGGGCGACTTTCTAGAGACACCACATGCGGCTGATTGAGTTGTAATTCTGCCGCGTCTTCGATAGTGAGGATGCGTTCCTCATCGCCGATAAAATTAGAGAGGATATTCAGGGTGGTGGTTTTACCCGAGCCGGTACCGCCAGAAATAACAATGTTACGTTTGTGTTCGACGCAGAGTTGTAAAAACTGCGCCATATTTTCGTCCAATGATTCGAATTTGATTAAATCTTCAATATAGAGTTTTTTCTTGGAAAATTTTCGAATCGTAAGCGTGGGACCGTTAAGCGCAAGTGGTGGGATGATCGCATTAACCCGCGACCCGTCCGGTAGTCGGGCATCCACCATGGGTGAGCCTTCATCGATTCGGCGTCCTAATGGCGCAACGATACGATCAATTACACCTCGTAGAGAGCGTTCACTGGTAAATCGGTGTTCCGAGAATTCCAATATGCCATTTCTTTCAATCACAATTTGATCGGGACCATTGACCATGATTTCCGTCACTGACTCCTCTTCGAGGAAGGGTTCCAATGCGCCTAAGCCGACCGCTTCGGCGACTACCTCTTTGATCAGTTGCTCTTCAGTGATTTCTTTGGGGATGCTTGGGAAATTCGCCTTGATCACTTCTCGCGTGGCTTTGTCTGCTTCAACACGGAGTTCGTCCGCTGTCATGCCGTGGAGGTTGGTGCGTTTCCTTAAATCCAAGTGATCGAGAATGAGGTTGTGTATTTTTTGTTTTAGCTGGGTCACTTCCCTGACTTCTCGTTGTACTGCTTTGGGTCGGGGCTTTGTGGTCTGTTTTTGCTCTCGGATACTGCTTACTTGAATGCTGAGACTACCGATTTTAATTTCGTCGCCGCTGCTGAGCTTATAGTCATCACCAATTCGCTCTTGGTTGACGTAGCTGCCATTGGTGCTTTTATTGTCTGAAATGGTGGCGCTATCGCTTTGAACAATTAATTTCGCGTGCTCTCTTGAAACCAGTGCATCCGCTAGAATAATGTCACAAGTTTGGCCCTTACCGATGGTGTAATTGCCGGGTTTTAGCTGGTAACGAGTTTTATTTTTAAATTCATCCAGCACGTCTATTATGAGCATTGGGCCTGCCTACATTAATCAAAAATATCGAATTTTAGTTCATCTTCTACATCTTTCGCGAGATCGTGAGCGTAATCCAGCATGTCGGTGTTAGCGGCAGAATCGACGTCGATTAGGCGAGGCGTCACGAACACCACGATTTCAGTGGAGCGAGTGTCCATGTTGCGATTTTTAAACAGCTCGCCAAGCAATGGGATCGCGCTAAGCACTGGGATTTTGGATAATGATTTGCTGTCCTGAGCGTTGAGCATGCCCGAAATCACTAAGGTTTGTCCCGAGCGCATATTCACTTCAGAGATGGTTTTTCGGGTTAAAAATCCTGGGATTCCTAGCACTTCATTCGACGGGTCGATATCGCTGATTTCGATTTCTATATTGACCGCAATGTAACCGTCAGGGTCAGAATAGGGTTCAATTTTAAGAATCACGCCATAGGGTTTAAAGAAGACCGATACCCTGCCTAGATCACTGATTAGAGGAATGGGTAATTCTCCGCCGGCGAGAAACTCGGCTTTGGAGCCATTTCGCGTGACCAGTTTAGGTTCGGCTAACAAACGGGCTGTCCCAGATGTGAGTGCCAAGTTAATCAGCGAGGTTAACTGCGATCCAGATTCGGGCAAGCCAAAATAGGAGCTTGTTAATTCAAAATTGCCCGCACCGGTAAATTCGCCGAGGACATCAAAGATGGGTCCTAGAGTGGCGTTTTGCCATTGAATACCGAGATTTTTTAAATTATTGCGGCGGATTTCAACTACTTTAACGTCCAGCATGACCATGGCTTTAAGGTCTACCAGGGGGGCGGATACGCGAAACACCACGGTGCCTGCGGAAACAGCCTCTCTTAATTGTTCTTGAAGGCTTTCAATTAATTTCATGTCCTCCTTACGCAGCGCTCGGCCTTCGATAAAGATAATGCCGCCCGCTTCTTTGGCGATAATACCCTCGACGTTGCTCAAGACGCTTTTTATGTGTTTGGAGGTGCTCTCCCAAGAGCGAATGACTTTGATTAGGTACATGACTTCGTTGCCGGACCGATCCCAGAGCCTTAAATCGGTGGTGCCTGGAAATAAACCCGTGACCAGAATTTCATCGGCACCAATGCGACTGACGTTGGCGATGGTGGCCTGTCCAATGGAGGCTTTAACCACGTTGGGGTAAGTGACCACTTGGGTTTGTCCGACAATCACTTTAACGATATTAGGGGACCCCGTTTCCGCTTGGGCGAAGGGTAGCCATAGAATGGTTAGCGTCCACAATATAATCCTACTAAGGGTTTTAATGGGCACTGCGCGAATCGTTGTATCTTTACTGCCTAACGCCATTATGAGCGTCCTCCACGGATAATTTCGAAACCTTTTTGTCGTATTGGTTCATCGGGTTTTGCTTGCTTCACATCAATCAGGTTTTCAATAGTGACCCCTTTATCATAGCCGCTTTTAATGTCCTTCTCGGTACGAAGCGCGATGGTCATTCTGCCTACCGCTTGAGCATGAATCACTCGAGCAGCGTCTTTGGGAGAGACTCCCAAGGTAATGTTGTTATAACCTTCTTTGGGCGGCAGGCCGTTATCGAGGTTCTTACCGGTGGCCACTACTTTGACCGCCTTTAATAAGGGGATGGTGCGGGATTCCGGGCCGTCTTTTACCGTAATGATTAAATCGATTAGGTCGCCAGGGGTGAGAAAGCCAGAAATGGAGGAAATGGTGTCCACTGAAATAGTGATGGCTCGCATGCCGTCGGGGATTATGTCTGAAAATTTTGTGAATTGGGTGCGTGAGACGTGGGCTTCTAAAATGGGGTCCCCGGCGCTGAGCGAATATAATAATTGTTTGCCGCCGATGGTGGCATCAAAATTATCGCCACGGACAACATTTTTATGGACAAAGGCCGCGGGCATGTCTCGYAACACTGCGCTGGCGCTGTTAATGGTGGCGCCGGCTTCAAGGTCGTGAGAAGCCACGACCACCTTGATCATTTTTTGGCCTTTGTTGAGCGTTTGTTTATAGCGCGAGACTGAATCGGTGATGTAGTCGTTGGTGAGGTACCAGCCGCCAAATCCGGCAAGTAAGGCCCCAAGTGCAAGCAGTAGAGTGATGCGGTTAGAATTCATAGTTATAGTGTGTGAGTTATAAGCTTATTATTTTAAGGAAGGGAAAGAATACTAATGACTCGATTTTCCCTATCCCCCATGGATTCCACCACGCTAGGCAATTCGACACTTGGGCCACCTCCTGGATCTTCCAGCGTATAGCCGTTAATGACGGTGGTATAAAATACAATAAATAGCACTGATAAAACCATAAGATATTCTACCATCGCGTTGCCATTCATGTTTTTTGTGCATTGTGCCACGGTATTTACCTGTTGGTTTGACGGAGTCAGAGAACTAGTGACTATTTTACCCAATGAATCAGCATCTGAGTACTTTGATCAGTTGGGCTTTGCATTGCCGATAAGGTGATCTGAATTAACGAAGAATGTTTTTCAAAATCCAGTTGTAAGGTACGATTACCCCCCATTTTGTCAATGTTTTGGCTTCCTTTGCTCGTCCTCCAGCCTAAATGTCCTAGCTCCATCAACATGTATCGAGCGTTGCCATTTTTGGACAGTCGATTACTCACGGTGATGGATTCCGAAAGTTTGCCGTTATCTCTGGCGTGAATGATTTGTTTAATGGTGCTGCCCATGGGCAGTGGCAGTTGAGTGCTTAATCGTTGTTGGGTTTGGGCGATTACTTTACTAATGATCATTTGGCCGGTGATTCGACCCAGGCGTTCTTTAAAACGAATGGAATAATAATAAGGCTTTTTAACGTAGCCTAATAATGTTTCTTCACCCATACGACTTTTATTAAAAAAAGGGCCGGGCCATTGTTGTTGATAAAATTCTTCAAATTGTGTTTTAGAGCCGGGGTAAATAAATTCTTTAAAGGACATGGGGGTGTTATTGACCACCACGTTTTTTGCAATCCAGTTGCTGGTGGTATTGGGCGGGGTTGGGAATTTAGGTAAATCTTCTAATAAGGGATTTGCGAAAATAGTGCCGCAGTGCAGGGACAGTGCTGCGAATATCCACAACAGCATTTCAGGCCGAAACATTGGCTGCGAAAGCTTACGACGGTTCAAGGCGATTACTCGGCAGGATATTAGATTGTTGGGGTGCTTTAATGTCGAAAAAATTTTCCGCGGGAACCGTAGTCAGTTCATCGAAGGGGTAAGAATTTACCGTAAAGCCAAAGGTGAATGTAAAAAATAATATACTCCAAGTGAAGGATTTTCGATATGTCGTTTTCTCAAAGATCAATCTTGATCGTCTCTCTCGCAACTATTCTGGTGCATGATTTTATGTGTTGGATATCATGGGCCAACTGGAAAGTGTTCCTCTGGACGAGATTTCCTATAAATGGAAAATGGCCACCGCCTTTGGTTCGACCATGGTTCTCTCGGTTATTGGTACGATTGTGTATGCCATCCTGGGCTCGATATTTGTCTCGGTGAAAACAGCCAGGAAAGTTGGATTGA
>NVTH01000173.1 GCA_002401525.1 Moraxellaceae bacterium
TATTTTTATACTTTGAGAATCAAAATTACGTAGAATAAATTCCACTATCAATCTAGGTCAACAACTCTAAAACTAAGTTCGTTGACGTCTCCAAACTTAAACACGCTCTCAACACGCTGACGGCTATTAACTTTAGACACGCTGACGGCGCCAAATTCAACCAAGCTGAGGGCTCTTAACTTAACCACGCTGARGGCTCTAATTTACAAACCATGATTATTTACAAACAATGACTGTCCGTTTTCCCCCAGCCCTCGCAACGAGATAGCAGGTTAAAAACACATCCAATGACTGTCGTGATACTTTCAACTTCTGAAATGATGTCAGCTTTATTTCAATTTAATCTTTATTATTGTTTAATTATTATTTAAGACGGACACTAGAAATGGAATTCGAAATGTACCAGTGAAAGGAATTTCTGACTAGCGTTATTTGGAATAATATTATCGCAATATGAAATGGATCAGATTTATAAGCCTGACTGATCTGATCTATTATTTATGCTTATTATTAACTTACGTAAGAGAAATGATATTTAATCGCTAAGATTAAAACCATCGAAGCAAACCGGTTTACCCGCATCATTCATCGCCGTTCCAGTCACCACCGCATTAATCACTGGCAGATTTTCCACTGAGCATGCCGAATTAATCAAAAATATATCTTGCTCAAATACAAACTTAAGCCTCGATATCTTTTTCATGCGCGAACCTAGCCAGAAATGACTCCCTGCTCGTAGAGGGGATTTATAATCGATTTCAATGCGCATCACTACTAAATTAATGCCTTGCTCGCTTAACGCAACAAAATCGACGTCTCTTTCCAATAAAAACTGATGTCGCGCGTGCTCGAGATAGTTTTGATAAACGGCATTATTCACAATGCCTTGTAGATCGCATTCATAATCTCTGACCTGGAAATCCATCACGTGCTGATAGTTATTTTTAAGCGCTGCAGTCGCTTCAGATGCTGTGTTTTGAGGTGCCTTGTTTCCAGATGCAGTATTTTCAGATGCCGTGTTTCCAGATGCTGTGTTTAAAGCTGAATCAATCATTCTCAACACTCAGTTTTAAGTTTCGATTTTATTACACTAGTGGCCAAACAATAGGAATAATGCTCAGCGCAATGATAGCAACAATGATACTCAACGGACCGCCAATGCGGAGAAAATCAGTAAATCGATATCCCCCTGGCCCGTACACCATTAAATTGGTCTGGTAACCAATGGGGGAAATAAAGCTCGCTGACGCCGCAATCATAATCGCCACCGCAAAGGGCTTCATATCGTAACCTAAGGTGAGCACCACCTGAGAAGTGATTGAGAAGGCCAGTACCGCAGCAGCCATATTGGTTATTAACTCCGTTAACACCATGGTGATCAAATACACCAATAGCAGTAAAATCCACGGCGATGCAAATGACTGAGAGGCGATATAATTAGCAAGATGTTCACCCAAACCAATTTTTTGAATGGCGAAACCATAGGCCAATGAGGCAGCAAGCACCAACAGCACATGAATATCAATGGCGCTGCTGGCGCGCTCCACAGTACAACAGCCGGTCAAGAACATCGCTGCTGCAGCAAGCATTGCGGCATGAAGAATGGACACCGCCCCAGACGCAGCCAACACCACCATAAAGCCAACACAAAGCCATGCAATCCACGCTTTATCAAATTTCGGGGCAACGGAATCTTCCACTAAATTGAGCAATAAAAAATCCCGCGAATTACGGTGCAAATCAACAAAAGAACTGTGCCCTTCCAACAATATCGTGTCTGAGGCTTGCAACTTAATATCGCCGACCTTCTTCGAAATGCGTTCCCCATGACGTGACACTGCCACCACTGCCGCCTCGTAATGATTTCGAAAATGGCCTTCTCGAATAGTAGTGCCTACCAAAGGGTTTTCTCGAGACACCACCGCTTCAATAAAACAGCGCTCGCCGTGGGCACCACGGATATCAAAAATAGGGCTCTCGGCAGGCACTAAACCACGGTATTTTCTCAGATCAGCAATGGACTCTGGCAAACCAGTAAACACCAGTCGATCCTCCACCGAGAGTTTTAAGTCGGGGGATACCGGCGCGATCACACGCTGCCCGCGAAAGACCTCGACTAAATAAAGCCCCGCTAATTGCCTCAACCCGGCTTCCCCTACGCTACGATCCACCAGCTCACAACCAGGCTGAATCATCATTTCCACGGTGTATTCTTTGGTATTTTCAAACACGGAGGAAGCCGCTTTGCGGGCCGGCAATAGCCACCGACTCGCCACCACGACATAAATGATGCCCACCACCGTGCAAGGCAGCCCCACCCAGGCCATCTCGAAATAGCCGATTCCTTCAGCGCCAAACTTCATTAACAAGTCGTTGGTCACCACGTTAGTGCTGGTACCAATAATGGTGCAAGTGCCCCCAAGAATGGCCGCATAGCTTAAAGGAATTAATAATTTTGAAGGCGGTAAAGCGCGGCTAGTAGCCCATTCCCGAATCGCCGGCAGAAACGTAGCCACTACCGGGGTGTTATTGAGGATGGCGCTCATGGAGGCCACCACCACCATCATGCGAGATTGCGCATGCCAAAGCTTGTCATTAGTGGACAGTAGGTTGCGGACCAATGCATAAATCCCGCCCGTGTCTTGAATTCCCTGAGCCACAATATAAAGCAACGCAACAGTAATCAAACCTTCATTAGCAATGCCTTGAATCGCCTCGCCAGGACTAATTACCTGGCATGAAATCAACACCAAAACGCCCGACATTAGAATGGTAGAGGGGGAAAAACGCGAAGCGACCAACGCCACCAAACTCGCACTAATAACACCTATAACAACGATATATTCCATAAATCTCTTTCGATGACTCTTTAACGTAAAAGCTTAATCACTTAATAATTTAATCTTCAGCAATGCCATTCAACCCATCGCACTTAATTACTCCACCCTAATCCCTGGATGCACCGCTAATAGGCCGCAGCTCCGCCCTGGTTGCGAGGGTCGCTCATGCCCATCAATACTCCCTCCGAATTCATCACTGAATTTGCATCGCCCATCGTGCCACCCAACTGAATCAGTTCTTGGTGCTTCATCGCCCTAAGTTTTCGTTGAGCATCGACGGAAATACCGTAACGCTCAAACTTGATTTGATTAGGTTTCCATTGATGATGAAACCTTGGCAAAGCCACTGCGTCATTAAGCGGCATCTGATGATCAATGACATTAACTAACACCTGCAACGTCGTATTAATAATAGTGGACCCTCCAGGAGAACCCGTCACCAAATACGGTTTCCCCTCTTTGATCACGATAGTGGGCGACATTGAGCTTAGCATTCTTTTCCCCGCCTTAATGGCGTTGGCTTCACTGCCCAACAAACCGTAGGCATTAGGGGTTCCCGGCTTCGCAGAGAAATCATCCATCTCATTATTGAGTAAGAACCCCGCACCCTCCACCACCACTTTATTACCGTACCCTAAGTTCAAGGTGGTGGTCACGGAAACGGCATTGCCGAAATGATCCATCACTGAATAGTGAGTGGTTTCCACGCTCTCTTGGGGCGCCGTTTTACCCGGCGAAATGACCTCGCTGTCACTCGCCTTCTGGGGATCGAAATCGGTAAATCGTTTGCGTGCGTAGGACTTTGCAATCAATCGCTGCACCGGCACAGGGTAAAAGTCAGCGTCACCAAGATGCTCCGCACGGTCAGCAAAAGCACGTCGTTGCGCTTCCACCATCAAATGAATTAATTCAGCGCTGCCCCACTTCATACCGCGCACATCATAGGGTTCGATCGCATTTAAAATTTGTTGCACCAGTACGCCTCCCGAAGAGGGTGGGGGCATCCCTAACAATTGATAGCCGCGATACTCCCCTTCTATCGGCGAGCGCCAAACCACCTCATAATCTCTCAGGTCTTGCTTACTAATGATTCCCCCTCCACGCTGCATTTCCGCTACCAAGAGATCGGCCGTTGGACCTTGATAAAAGCCCGCCACGCCCTGGTCAGCGATACGCTTCAAAGTCTTTGCCAAATAGGGTTGTTTCCAAATCTCCCCAGCCTGGTAACTCTCTCCCTTGTTTGAAAACTTTTCCACAGAGGCAGGATAATGGGCCATGGCCGGTAATTTTTTCTCAAATTGACGGGCGATATCGTAATTCAGAGCAAACCCTTGCTCGGCCAGCGCAATCGCGGGAGCAATCACCTGCTGGGGAGAGAGGCTGCCGTATTTTTCCAGCACTGCCAGCAATCCAGCCACCGAACCAGGCACCCCTACCGCTAGATGGCTTTTTGTTGAAAGCCCGCTGACCACTTCGCCTGATTCATCTAAGAACATATCCTTATGGGCCAGGGCAGGAGCTTTTTCGCGAAAATCCAGCGCAAACTTCTGTCCTTTTTCGGTGTAGCCCAACATAAATCCACCCCCCCCAAGATTACCGGCAGAAGGATAAGTCACCGCGAGGGCGAATCCCACTGCGACAGCCGCATCAAACGCGTTGCCTCCTGCCTTCATAATTTCAACCCCCACCTCAGACGCTAACGCCGACCTAGAAGCGACAACGCCCTTAGACCCTCTCACCACGGCTGGACTCGCAGCAAAAAGTGAAACAGAAAAAGTAATCAGTAATACAAAAGCAACTATTTCCCGAATGGAACGAACAAGAGGTTGATTCACAAAGAAAGCCCATCGGTTAAACCAAGCCCACCCGTTCAACAACCCAAACCTGCAATGAATGCGCATGAATGGGCTATCTCTCCGAGATTTTCCGTTTTAGACGTGTTTTGGAAATAGACTCAACACAGTCTCGATTTTCAATGCAGGTTTAAAACAGAAACCGGTACTGCCAAGCTTGGTTGGGATTTAAAGAAAAGTTTCAACAGAAAAGAAGATTATTTGAGAAGGGTACAAAAATTGCAAGTTTTAAGTGGCCCACTGGATGTGGAATCCCATAATTGAGAAATAGGCAGGGCATTTGAGCGCCCAAAGCACCGTCAATGCGGCACCAGACTCTCCGCGAGCCAACATCACCAGAAAATCATTGATGAAGGCCTAGCGGCGATCAAGAATTTTGCCCGCGCGCGCTATTTACAATCGCCTTAAGATCACCCTACGATCGCCTTACAACCAGCGTCGCAAACTAAATTCCATTTGAAGGAAATCTTTGGTTCCGCTGGGACCGCTGATCAATAAAGTAATGGGGCCGTTATTGGATTCCAAGGTCAGTTGATAACGAAGAAAGGAGTTACATATTCTTTCCAGCACTAACCACTCGGTCACTAAATCCATTTCTAAATCTAAAGAACCAAAACGAAGTATATAACCTTCTTCCACTTCTTCGACACGCTTAATGCTATCCAACACCACGGGTAATATTTCGGCTCGTTTCTCTTGTATTTCTTCTTTAGTAAACTCTAGGTTACCCCTAAGACTATGCATCTTATTCTCCTATTAAGTTCTGGTTTTAAAAAACCAGTTTTTACTACAATTGCGATATAAATATCCAAAAGTAGTTTTTCTAGGTTAGACCGTTTCCCCACTCTGAGCAAAACAATTTAAAGACTATTTTTGACATTTTATTTAATTTTTATTCCTTTATTGCCGGTAAAACACCGATCAAAGCCCGTTAAAGGGCTGTTCTGTATGAGTAGTTTGCCCAGAAAAAACAATTCACCCGACAAGAAAAAAGGCGGCCTAAGGCCGCCTTTTTTTATACTCATTTCTTAACCTAGCTTTTCCTTAACTGCCGGTTCAAGCTATGCCCCAACCAACTCTTGCAACAATTTATTAATCCTTTTCACGTACTCATTCGGATCTTTTAATTGCGAGCCCTGAGAAAGACTGGCTTGATCAAATAGAATCCAACTCAAATCAGCAAATCGATCTTCATCAGGCTCCTGATCCAAACGCAGCATCAGTGCGTGGCTCGGATTAATTTCAAAAGTGGGTTTATTTTCCGGTAATGCTTGCCCCGCCGCTTCCATGATTTGACGCATTTGTGCGCCCATATCATGCTCACCCACTACTAGACAGGCTGGCGAATCAGTCAATCGATTGGTAGCGCGCACGTCTTCCACTTTATCTTTCAAGACAGCTTTTAAGCGTTCTACTAATCCTTCGCTATCCTTTTCTACTTTTTCCTGCTCTTTCTTATCGTCCTCAGTATCCATGGTGCCTAAATCAAGGTCGCCTTTGCCTACATCTTGAAACTGCTTACCGTCGAACTCATTCAAATTCCCCATCATCCATTCGTCAATGCGATCGAATAAGATCAGTACTTCAATGTCCTTCTTACGGAACACTTCCAAATGAGGGCTGTGGCTTGCGGTGATGTAGTTTTCCGCAGAGATAAAATAGATCTTCGCCTGGCCTTCCTTCATCCGTTCAACGTAGCCTTCAAGCCCTACCGTATTCTCTTCCTTATCCGCCGTAGTGGAACTAAAGCGCAGCAATTTAGCAATTTTCTCGCGGTTAGCAAAATCTTCGCCGGTGCCCTCTTTCAAGGTCTGGCCAAACTCCTTCCAAAACCCTTGGTACTCTTCGGGTTTGTCCTTAGACAACTTACTCAGCAAATCCAAAATGCGCTTAGTCAACGCACTTTTCATTGACGACACCGCTTTATCAGTCTGCAGAATCTCTCGAGAGACGTTCAAGGACAAATCATTCGAATCCACGACGCCTTTTACGAACCGAAGGTACAGCGGCATAAAATGCTCCGCTTCGTCGAGGATAAATACCCGCTGCACATAAAGCTTTAAGCCGCGCGCAGATTCTCGTTGATTAAGATCAAAAGGGGCTTTTTTAGGCACATACAATAAGCTGGTGTATTCCAGCTTGCCTTCCACACGATTATGACTCCACATCAGTGGTTCTTCAAAATCGTGGGAAATATGCTTATAAAATTCTTTGTATTCGCTGTCTTCGACTTCGCTTCGAGATCGAGTCCACAAGGCAGTGGCTTTATTCACCACCTCTTCCTCAATCCTCGGCTCCTTCTCTTCCACCGAATCAGCCTCTTCTTCACTATCCGCATCCACTTCGTCAATGACTTCATGATCCATATAAATGGGGATGTCGATATGGTCAGAGTATTTGGAAATGATGTTCCGTAAACGCCAGTTATCGGCGTATTCCTGCTCTTCTTCTTTCAGGTGTAGAATGACTGTGGTGCCGCGTAATTCTTTATCCACAGCCTCGATGGTGAACTCGCTGTCAGCCTTGGAAGTCCAACGTACACCCTCTTCCACAGGCGCTCCAGCTCGACGAGTCAATACTTCCACCTCATCCGCGACGACAAAGGACGAGTAAAATCCCATT
>NVTH01000174.1 GCA_002401525.1 Moraxellaceae bacterium
TACTGGCCTTGGCTTTGAAGCGATCGATAAAACTTTGAATATGGGCGATTTCAGCCTGCTGTTTGTTATACATCGATTGTTGCTGGGCTAGGCGTTCAGTGCTTGCCACTTCAAAGGCGGAATAGTTCCCTCGGTAATAGGTGATTTGCTGTTGGTCGAGATGAAGGATGTGCCCAATGGTTTGGTCGAGAAACTCTCGGTCGTGGGAAATTAATAACAAGGTGCCATCGTAGTTTTTTAGCCATTGCTCAAACCACAAGATGGCGTCTAAATCGAGGTGGTTGGTTGGCTCATCCAGAAGTAAAAGGTCAGAGCGGCACATTAGTGTTTGAGCCAGGTTTAAACGCACGCGCCAACCGCCAGAAAATGCGGAAACCGGCTGTTCTAACTCTTGCTGTGAAAACCCTAAACCATCAAGAATTTTGGCTGCGCGGCTTTCAGCGCGATATCCGTCAATGTTTTCAAGATCCAAGAGCAGTTTGGCTAATTCGGTCTCGTCATTTTGTTTTTCGCATTCTGCAATATTTGCCTGGATTTTTCTCAGCTCGTGATCGCCGTTGATGACAAACTCCAGCGCTGGGGTTTCTTGGGCCGAAAGCTCTTGTGACATATGGGCGATGCGCCAATCTTTGGGCAGGTAACATTCCCCACTTTCTACACTAAAGTTGCCCCTGAATAATTCAAATAAACTGGATTTTCCAGACCCATTTTGTCCAATAATTCCAACATGCCAGCCGTGGTGTAAGGCGATGTCAGCATTTTTAAAGAGAGTTTTGCTTCCCCTTTGCAGAGTGGCAGATTGAAGTTGAATCATAAAAAGTGTAACCAGCTGAGGTGTGTAATAGGGCAATATTGTCGCGCATTCTAGCATAGCCAATGAAATGCTAGATTCCGTTCACACTTTTTCATCATGGAAGATTTTGGCATTTTTTAAAAATCATGCTTTAGTTAAGTATACGTGTTCGATGTAACGTGTATGGAGCGGTGCGAGTGAGCAGACAAATGACCAAGAGTTTGGTTGAAATTTGAATTGCCTTTGAGGTATTCCTGAAACGTAGGGGGCAAGGTGACTGATGAGTATGGAGATGTTATTGAGGGAGAGCTTCCCAAAAGAGCGATTAAATTTGTTCAAGAATGGATTTCTTTTCATAAAGACGAATTAGAAGTGAATTGGGAAAACGCTCGTTCTGGAGAGCCTCTAAATCACATAGCCCCATTGGAGTAATGATTATGCTACATATCAAATCTGCAAAATATATTTCTGGCTATACTCTTTGGCTTGTATTTGATGATGGTACCTCAGGAGAAGTTAATTTGGAAAAAGAGTTAAGGGGATCAGTTTTTCAACCGTTAAAGGACGTCAATATGTTTTCAAAAGTTTCAGTTGACCCCGAACTTGAAACAGTAGTATGGCCAAATGGAGCTGACCTTGCGCCAGAGTTTCTTAAGGAATTGCATAACAAACAAAGACAATCAGACACTTAAAAGTGCTGCTGCTTAGGGCGTTAGTGCGACAAGCGAAGCTTGGAGCATCTTGCAGGGTGGAAGTCCCTGTCGGGAAAGACCTAGCCAGTCACCTGTATCGAGTCTTGCGGGCTGTGCGGAGGTTGAGATTAGCGAATGCTTTTCAGCAACATCGATAGTAATTGATCTTGCATTCAACCGAACAATCAGTGCGAAGCGTAGACAGAGAATTAATTAGGCCATAGGGGATACGTGTCCCTGAAGCGTTGGTATCGCTCCGAAAATACGTTGTTCTGACTGACGAGGTTTGTAACGCCATCGAAGTCCAAGCAGAGAAAAATGGGGTCAGGTCTTGCATTAACGTATCGCCATTGAGAACCATGTACCCCATGGTTAGACTTTAAGAATTGAATACGCCGGTGCGCTCTATCACGTAACTTCCCGAGGGAACAGGCAAGAAAATATATTTGTGGACGAAGAAGGTTGATTTGGTTGGAGGTGTTTTCTCACATCTGTGCTTGTTTTAATTGGCGAAGCCATGTTTTGTGCCAAATGGACAATCACTACCATATTGCCGTGGAAACAATCGAAGGGAATCTCTCTAACGGGATGACGCTGCTTAATGATTTGTATACCCAAAAGTCGAATTGAAAACATGGGCGTGTCGGGCATGGATTTTAAGGTCGATTTAAGGCGATTTTGGTGGAACAAGCGCGTATTTGTTCGACAGTGAGCCGAGTGATTCAGAAAGTTGAGGTGCTTGATTGCAAGACCTGACCCCGGTACCGTGACCCCGGTACCGCAACTTGATTACTGCTTGATCACGCGATCCATTTCATTTAGAGATTTTTCTTTAATTGGGATTTTCTTTTCCTTGCTAAGAACATAATTAAGTACCTTTTTTACAGACACTGGCTGTTCTACGGACGAAGGATTCAATGCCCAGTCTTCATCCATGATGTCCGCTAGAACTCCTGCGCCTTGAACGCCTAAGGCATAACTATCAGGCACGATGGCAAAAGTTCCAAACTTGAATTTTGTTTCCGCTAGGTTTTCAACGCCGACTATAACAGATTTGTTACTCTTTCTTAGCCCAGGTATCCAAGCATTAACGATCACATCTGCACTTAATAATACGTTGTCATTTAAAATCCAATAGGCATCAACTTCCATTTTTTTCAGTTTCTTAATGTTCTTTTTTATTGTTTTCACATAGCTTTTTTCATTRTYYCCAATYTGMATAGAWACCAGTTCAATGCCTTCCGCCTCACAATAAGTTCTATTTTGCTCTACAAAATCACGCATTTTGGCTCTGTGAATTACCCCCACCCGTGTGATGGGGGCGTCAACAATCGTCCTTAGTTTCAATATGCTGGTAACCGCAGGGATTTCATAGCGGATTGCTTGACTGTGCTTTAGCACATCAAAATAAGTGTCAACGTAGAGTGCGGCCATTAAAATGCTAGGTAATTTTTTCGCACTCTCATTTGATTGATAATATTTTTTATATAGGCTGATGGACTTGTTGCCTAATAACACCACCACGCTAGGATTGTCCTTGCGAATTAAATTAGCAATTACCGCCTCATTCATTGATGGGGATATTTCATACTCTGTAAAATTAATTTCTCCCTCTAAGTCTTCAGACATTCCAATAAACATCTCTTTCATCGCGTCRGATGACCCTCTTAATACCAATGCCGTGTCAACAGCCATTACTGATGTTGAATGCACGCCAACAAAAATAAATAGCAACAAGGCAAATGTGAATTTGAATTCAATCAAAGTAAATATCCTAATAATCCATCTTAGCGCTTGGCCCATTGATCCACTCCTAAGGACAGTTTTAGTCCATTCTCCCATTGCATCACGCAGCCTACCAACGCGCTGTTTGCAGTGTCTTCCATTGATGCAATACTTGCTAAACCTACTTTTGCTTCAAGAGGGGTTGTTACTAAATTAAGCTGCGAATTGGCCTTCAGCTCACTGTATAGGCTTTCAGAGACGAATATGGCGTCAACGGAATTAAAACTCAGCAGAGGAAGCAAATCCTCTTGCTTTATCACTCGTTTAAGTTTCGAGCTGCTTCCTAATAATGAAGACATAAATACCTTCATTTGTTTGCGCCCCAATATATCCAAAACGCCGATTTTTGAGGTGGCGAGTTGAGTCAAGTCAAGTGCTTTGTCCACGGAAACCATCAGGTACGATTCAGCGCTATTTCCCTGTCTTTTTCCTTCCAGTATCATTTTATATGTCGCTATATGCTTAATGGTGGGAACCATAGCCAAAATAGCCACGGGTTTATTGGCTGCGACTTGAGTCATAAAATCCTTCACTCTTGGGAATACAGTAATTTGAATGTTGGGGCAGGTTTTGCTTAGCAACTTTTCTAGTTCGGCTGCTTGAATGTTGGTTGGTACAAACACATAGAGTTCGTTAGAAAAGCAAATAGAGGAAAAGAAGAGTAGTAATATCCCTAGTACGGTTGATCTCATTTTTAAATCTCTGATAAATGCAATCTATGGCTGTGTTGATAGATTAAATATACTGCAATCTCAAGGGCTCATTTAAATAATGCGATAAGGTATTCGGATTCAATATTCAGGGTGAATAAAAATAGCGTAGGTCTGTACCACTGGCAAGATAATCGCCTTATCCTCAGACAAACTAGAATCTTAAGCAGGTATAGGCTATGCCTAGTATAGACCATGCTTTGAAAGCCTAGCGTGGATGAATTTTTACAGTTGATGGTGAATAGCCTCAACGATATTTTACCGCCTAGGGAAAGGAAATAAGGCAATAATTATGAGGAAGGAAAGTCTAAAAAAGTTGCTTGGCATTGGGGTAATTCTCCCTCTATTGTATCAACCTATGTCTCTGAGTGCAGAAGAAGATGAATTTTCTCTTGATGAGTTATTGCTTCTTAATATAGTGACGGCTCAAAAACGAGCTCAGAGTGCGCAAGACATTAGTATTGCGATGACGGTGGTGTCGGGTTCAGATATTAAAGGGCGCAACCTCGCGCAACCTATTGACATCGCCGCGCAAACTCCAGGTCTTACGGCCAAAAACGTGCTCAACAAAGCACTGCCAATTTTCACAATAAGAGGCATTGGCAACACCGCTTTTACTTCCAACAGTGTTGCTCCGGTGGGGGTTTATGTAGACGAACTATTTATGCCCTCTGGCTCCATGTTAAATTTTCAGTTGTTTGATGTTGAACGTGTCGAAGTTATGAAAGGGCCGCAAGGCACTCTTTTCGGAAGAAACACCACGGGTGGGGCGTTAAGTGTTGTTACCAAACGCCCGACTCATACGAAAGAGTCTGCCCTGGCGCTAACTTCTGGAAGTTATAGAACTAACTCAGTCGAGGGCTTTATCAATGGTCCGTTAAAGGAGGGCTTAGCCGGTCGGCTGGCCATGCGCTGGAACGGTCAAGGTGAAGGGTTTTTTGAAAATGATTTAACTGGAAATGATGTAGGGAAAACCAATAATTTCGGATTAAGAGGCAGTCTTTTATCCGAAGTCAGTGACAGAAATATTTTTTGGAGTGCTCACTTTGCTCAGGAGAGCTCTGAAAATGAGCCTTGGGTTGGCATTGGTCGTCGAGATCCAAGCACCGTAACGGGGACCACAACGGAGCTTCCCGGAGGTGATCTTACGAAAGATCAGTGTGCTAGTTTTGCTGATCAAAGCATCGGTTATTTTATCGATAATTGTTCAAATAACTTAGGTTATCGAGATCCTTTTGCAGATCCATTTAAAGGGGAGTTTAGCCAAGAGCCTATTTTGGATGCTTATTCTTTCGGTACGGTTTTATCTGTTGATTGGACTTTGGGCATGGGCACCCTAACCTCCGTTACCGGTTACGAACGTAAAGACAGCATCATCGAGGAAGATTTTGATGGGGGCCCATTCGTCATAGGCGATACCTCTTACGGTAATGATGTGTATGTTTTTAGTCAGGAATTAAGAATGTCTTCTGACGCTGATGATTCCGATTTTTCTTGGATGGTAGGGGGGTTGTTATACCGCGATGTCATGAATGTGTCTGACCTCTATGGTTATCGTGATCGAGTCAATCACGATGTACTGGTCAAGTTTAAGCAAGAGACCACCAGTTATGCGGTTTTTGCACATACTGAAACGCAGCTGACAGACCTATTTAAATTAATTGCCGGCGTTCGGTATACCACTGACGACATAGGGTTTGACGGCGGTACAACGATTGTCAATCGAGACACCGACTATACAGGGGACGCATCATTTTTTAGTGAAACGCCTATTCTAGTGGACGACAGTGCCGATGCCAGTGAAGTGACGGGAAAACTGGGGATCGAAGCCACACCGATTGATAACATGTTGCTCTATTTTACTGCAAGTAAAGGATATAAGGCCGGCGTTTGGAATGGTTTTTGGGCYGCGACYGARGGMGATCATTCYTCTACSGATCCWGARTATATAACMGCRACAGAGTTAGGGTTGAAATTTACCTTACCTTCAAARGGGATGCAGTTGAATATTGCCGCTTACTTTTATGACTACAAAGACATGCAATTGTTTGCTGATTTACCTGACGGTCGTTTYACCATATTCAATGCGGGTGAAGCAGAAATMAGCGGTCAAGAAATTGAGTTTCTCTATCGRCCGAATAAAAAYYTTAGAGYWGGRATWAACCTTGCTCTAAATGATGCCGAGGTATCCGGAGGAACTGGCTTAACGACTTTTTCAGACGCAACTCCGCCCAACACGCCTGAGACCAGTATTAACGGTTTAGTGGAATATAGCTGGGGTGTAGCAGGCAGTAGAAAAATGCTTGTTGGCTTTGATTTTTCGTACCAAGACGACGTCTATTTTTCTTTGGATAATTTAAAAGCTGTCAGTGAAAGCGCCTATAGCATTCTGAATATGCGAGTGGGCCTAGGGGAACAAGATGATAGTTGGTTGTTGACTGGCTGGATTAACAACCTGAGCGATGAAGAAGTATTCACAGAAATTTTAAGTTCTGGCAGCGCTGGAGCCGTTTCAGGGCAGGTGGGTCGACCTAGAACCCTAGGCGTTAGTTACACTCGAAATTTCCATTGAGCGCTGTTTGCTTCAAGTTGATAGCCCAAGCACCCAGTCCAAGGTGAGTGTAAAGTTATAGTATTTGGTGTTACGCAGGTACGTGTTTGGTGTTACGCAGGGAGGTGTTTGGTGTTACGCAGGGAGGTGTTTGGAGTGAGTGAACATCGTTTACAGGCCTTAACTAAGCCTAAAGCTGCTAACGCGTGTCTTTAGCTGCTGAGCAAGCCCTTTCATTTTTTCGCTGTCTTTTTTTGCGATGCGCGCAGCGCTACTGGTGACTTCCCCCTGGGCCTCGATAGCACTCATACTGTCTGAAATTTCGAGCATTGTCGCTGCAAGCGTCTCAGATGCGTTCGCGATTTTAATGCTCATCTCTTGACCAGATCCCGCTGCCGCAGAGATCGTGGTAAATTGTTCTCCAGTAAGGTTTATCAATGTCGCAGCATCGGTAGCATCACCGCTACTTGCCCGCATTGCTTCCACCATCTGCTGACTTCCCGCTTGTAGTTTCTCAATCATGCGCTTAATTTCTATCGTCGAGTCTTGGGTTCGATTGGCTAAACTTCGGACCTCATCAGCCACCACTGCGAAGCCTCTGCCTTGCTCACCTGCCCGTGCTGCTTCAATAGCGGCATTGAGCGCTAATAAATTAGTCTGCTCCGATATACTCCCG
>NVTH01000175.1 GCA_002401525.1 Moraxellaceae bacterium
CGCAGAAATCTTACAAGCGATTAAAGAGATAGAAGGAGTCATCAACGTTTCCTTGTTTTAGATTAAGAGTCATCAACGTTTCCTTGTTTTAAATGAACAGTCATCAACCCGCCTCCTCGTCATTCCCGCGAAGGCGGGAATCCATGCCGATTAAGGGCTCGTGACATCAATGCACATAACGCCCTTCTTTGAAAAAAATACCGCCCGAGAATTTAGTTTAATGCTTTAAACGCGATGGATTCCCGCCTTCGCGGGAATGACGGGGGTGGACGCAGAAAATGACAAGGGAGTGAAGGCAGGAAATTACACGGGGATGGACGCAAGAAATGACACCGGGATAAATGCAAGAAATTACACGGAGATGGACGCAAGAAATTACACGGGGATGAATGCAGGAAATGACACAGGGATGAATGCAAGAAATGACACAGGGATGAATGCAGGAAATGACACCGGGGAGGCCTAAGGAATTGACGGGCATGGCCTCAAGGAATGCGTAGAGGTGATCGCAGAAAACGACGCGGCTGATCGCAATAATCGGGACGCCATTTCCACACTAAAACTTCAACTAGACAACTCTTTACCCAAACCGCTTTCGTGGAATTGCAAACTCGCTAAACGTGCATAGAGCGGCGAGGTTTTAAGCAAGGTCTGATGGTCGCCGCTGGCAATTAATTGCCCGTGCTCAAACAATAAAATACGATCCACATGCCTTACTGTCGCCAGCCGATGAGCAATAATTAACGTTGTCCGGCCAGGCATGAGTTTATCCAGCGCCATCTGAACCATGTGTTCACTCTCCGCATCCAGCGCGCTGGTGGCTTCATCGAGCAACAATAAATCAGGGTCTTTCAGCACTGCCCGAGCAATGGCAATGCGTTGCCGCTGCCCCCCAGAAAGTCGGATTCCCCCTTCGCCTAAATAGGTCTCATAGCGTTCCGGCAGAACGTTTATAAATTCATCTGCATAGGCCGCTTTTGCCGCGGCAAACACTTCCTCATCCGTCGCGTCCGGCTTACCGTAACGAATATTTTCTTTCACATTACCGGTAAACAAGCTCGGCTGCTGAGGAACAATCGCGATACGGTCTCGCAAACTTTTCAAGCTCACTTCGCGAACATCAATGTCATCGATTTTAATCACTCCCTGCTGGGGATCATAAAACCGCAACATAAGATCAAACAAAGTGGACTTACCCGCTCCAGACGGCCCCACTATAGCGATACTTTCACCCGCCTTAATCACCACAGAAACTTGGTTAATCGCTGCCTGATCCGGCCTGGACGGGTAATAAAAAGACACTTGCTCGAAGCTGAGCGCCCCGCCCTTTCTAGGATTAAAAAATTTAGGCTGCTCTGGCTCCAGTAATAAGCTCTCAGTGCTTAACAATTCCATCAGTCGATCAGACGCCCCTGCGGCCCGCTGCAACTCACCCCAGACCTCACTGATAGCGCCTAAGGAAGCTGCCACAATAACGGCGTAGAATACAAATGCCGCCAGCTCTCCCGCACTGACGACGCCCTCAAGCACATCCTTTCCGCCGACCCAAAACATTGCCCCAATGGAGCCTAGAACACACACAATCACCACTGTGACTAAAGCTGATCGGTATTTAATGCGTGTCAAAGCCGTTTGAAATGCCCGTTCAGCGTGATCGCCAAACACTTGCTTATCAATTTCTTGATGATTATAGGCGTGCACGGTTTTTATTTTTTGCAGCGTTTCACCGACGTAAGTCCCCACATCAGCGATGCGATCTTGACTGTGGCGAGACAGGGTCCGCACGCGGCGACCTATTGCCATCATTGGAAAAACAATCAGCGGCACAGAGAATACAACGATACTCGCTAGCTTCGCGTTGGTGACAAACATTAAAATAATGCCACCGAAAAACATAATAATATTCCGCAATGCAATGGAAACGGATGAGCCAATCACGGTCTGCAAAATAGTGGTATCGGTGGTGAGTCGAGATTGTATTTCGCCACTGAGATTGGTTTCGAAATAACTCGGATGTAAATCAATCACATGCTCGTAGACTTTTTTGCGAATGTCAGTCGTCACTCGCTCCCCTAACCAGGACACCAGATAAAACCGCAAAAAAGTCCCCCCGGCCAACATAAAGGTCAATACAAAGAACACTTTCATAGTATTGCCAAGCTGATCCATAGACCCGGTGGCAAAGCCTGAGTCCACTACATATTTTAATCCCTGGCCAATGGATAGCATTACTCCAGCAGTAAAAATTAACGCCAAAAGGGCTAAAAAAATACGCAGATAATAGGGTTTTAAAAAATCAATGATGGGGAGTAGCCTGATCGCTACTGATTTTGGTTGAGACACTGCACGCCTTATTCTTTAGCTAAAACCTACTTCAGAAGGTTTAATTAAACGGAATGGGGATGCCAATGAGACTAGCCGAATTATCAATTAACTGGCAAGGCATTTGTGCATTATATTACGCGGGTAAATTAGCGGCGGCACCTAGTCTGGCAAAGGGGGCTAGCGAACATAATGGACGCCAATCCGCAAAGAGTCCGACTCCCAGTCCACTTCATTAAAGCGCGTGGTCACCACTGCACCGGTGTTAAAAAAAACTCGATCAACGCCATTGGACGCCTGCCACCACTGAGTTCGAACCACCACATCTAAGGATATTTTAGCCTGCCTTTTTAAAGGCAACCAATAAGACAAGCCTAAATCGATCACGTTCCCTTGTCCTTCAGCAATGTGTTCAAAACTTCTAGGGTGATCAAAACTATCTCTTAAATTCCAATTCGCCTCAGCATAATAGTTGACGTTATGATGCTCACCGCGCCAACTGAGCTGCCACGGCCCAACCCGCACCTGGGCTTGTAAGCCAAGCCAAGCACCTTCCCAGGTCGCTTGATAGGTGGTGTTAAGCCCTTCCAAAGGCCCCAAGGAAGGCGTTYTATTGGYRGTCTCYAACACCTGAACCGCATCTTCGATACGAATAAATTGTTCGTGTTTGCCATAGCCAAACCAACCTTTGAGATTAAGAGCACGGCCCAACGGCATGTGATAACCCAGCGCAAAACTATAATCAGCGGCGTAATCCCCCGTATTGGTCGACAAACTACGACTAAATTCTTCGGTTCGATTATCGCCTAAATAATCAGAATCCTGAGTTTTACCATGGGCCACGTTGCCATATCTCAACCGACTTTCTAACAACCACGACTTTAATAACCCCTGATTAAAGTGCACCTCTAAGTTAACTTCCAGCTCATTCATTTCTAGATCTAAATGGCTCAATTCGGAAAGCACATTAGGGGTTCGTGTTCCCGTGCCGTCACTGGCAATGTCCCAAATCAAATCGCCTTCGCGTCGCGCCAAATTAACACCAGCAGTAAGCCGAACCGAACGAGCCGAATGCAACACGCTTGCTGTGGCTTGCTGAGCGCTGTTTTTTAATTTAGGCAGCTCGCTCCAACCTAATTGACGCTGATTTATTTCAGGCTGATCCAAGTTTGCCTGGTCTAAACCCGAGACTAAAATCTCAGTTGCGCTTTCGCCTTCACTCACTGAAGAACCAGGCATTGAAGGCAAAGGATTCTCATCACCTCTAACACCCACACTGATGAGTTGGAATACACAAAACACAGACAACGAAAGGACAAGTTTATTTTTTTGCATGGTCAACTTAAATACTAATTAGACGCTAATTAATTCAAAGCCAATTTACAATGGGCTACTTATAAGTTTAGCGTTTGCTTGTTCCGGACCCTCACCAACCATGCGCTAGTTTGCCCCGTTAATCCTATAAAAACAGCGATTTCAGCTAGGATTAGGGTTGAATTTTGAGGAAGAAGCAGAAAGACACAAAATCAGAGCTAGGCAATGGAAAGAATTATTTCGGCGAAAATACGCAGATATTAATTAAAAAGAGAACAAAAAAACGGGGCATCATGCCCCGTTTTTTCACTTGCWTTAAGTTAACCAATCACTTAAATMAATCGCCTAAGCTGGTTAATTTAAGTGGCGTCAAATTAACTACTTTCATCGCCCGTTTGCACCACTCCTCCAACGACCGAAGGCGATCCGTCGACTACCGGCATTGCCCCAATATCGATGTCATAGTCTTCCGTAAAGTCAGTAGGCGGCGCGACTAAATTATCCAATGAAAGAGCCGTGCAGCCGCCCTCAAGTTGCTCCATTTTTTGCTCGATTTCGCGCGCTTTAATCACGTACTCATCCATCGGTCCCATGGCTACACCGTCAGCAATATTAAACAAAGGATACCAACGTCCCTCACCAACATGTGCAAATGGGATGCCCCAGAAATCACCTTGGCCGCCGTAATGAATCATAAAGGTTTGACCTTCAAGCKCATTRGTTTCTCCKGCACCGGTATCCACTGGGCTACGATCGTTTGCATTGCTGTGCTCGTAAACAAAGTCCACAGGCTTATCAAATTGCGCCACTTCACCCGCACTGTTTCTCACCACAGTGAGTCGATTCCACTGCTCTAAACCAGTTTCCCAGGTATAGAACACCGTGACTCGATTACTGTCGTAAATTTCCCAGGGGAACATAAATTGAAGCGTATCGGCCGTTTCAGCCGTAATCATGCGACCAGAATGCAATCCCCAACTGTGAGGCGTAGACATCAATTGATCCCGAGTCACCGCACCATCAATCGTGACTGGTTCGCCATTTTCAGTGCGCACTAAGGTCAGCGCATTGTCGCCAGTCAAGCTGAAGCTGTAGCCAAAGGTGACTATTTCAAAGTCTTCTACCACCAACTCAATGAACTCATCGCTAAAGAGGGGGTCATCGCATTCATCCTCTGGCGCACATTCCTCCATCACTTGGTCCCCAGTGCCTCCGCTGTCAGGGCAATCGCCTACGCAACCAAAGTCCGATTCGCACTCTTCATCACCGGACTCACAGGGGACAAACCCATCGTCAATGAAAATTTCCTCGTGATTAAAACCTACATAAGGCCCTTCAAAAGTTTGCAAGTCGTCTAAGGTCAGCGTACCAATGAGGCACTGTTCATAACAAACTAAACTGAGGCTACTTGCACTGGCAAACTCATCTTGAGTCCCATCCACAAACTCCTCGCGGAAGAAGGTGATTTCATCCGCACCTTGCTGGAATTCAACGCCACCGCCCAATTGATCAGAGAACATAAATAAACGTTCGCCCTCAAAATTGAAAGTCACTTTCACTGCGGTCTCTAGCGTTTCCATTTGAGGACCTCCAAAGTCCTCTTCAGATTCCTCATCCATTTCTTCGGAGCCTTCTTCTCCCTCTCCTTCTGGTTCACCGCCACCGCCGCCAAAGCTTATGCCGCCGATTTTGTACCAACCCGCACCAGCGGACGCACGACTGTCTGTTGAAGGGAGGTATTCCACCACCCACTGATCGTAAGCAACGTCACTGTTGGGATCCCACAAACTGTCATCCCAGAAGAAAAATTGCACGCCCTCTAACTCAGTTAGAGCAAGCGTCTCCACTTCATTTTTGATCAGGCGACCGCCTGTGGTTTGCACTGTGTACACTTCAGGCTCAGCTTGATCCCCATCCATGCCCGGGCCACCAAAGTTTTCACGCTCAATTTCAGTACCGTCCGCTAGCACTTGGTCACCCTCAGACCAAACGCCCCAATAACCGACATACCCGAAGCCATCAGGCTCGCCATCGTTATCGCTGTCAAAACGGAATGGGAAACCGGAATTAAGCTCCACACGATCCCCCTCAGAATGATCAAAGCTGTCTTCGCCCCAATATAAATCGTAACGCCATACCGCTTGCTTAAAATCAGTACGACTTAAGCACAAATCAGCCACTGCGTTACCGTTAAACAAATCCTCTAAGTCGAATACCTCCGCGATCAACACGGCATTTTCATCAAACGACAACCCAAAGGAAGCGAATTCCTCACCCATTCCAAATTCACCAGTACCGCCACCGCCGCCACCAGAAAATTCCATTGACATCGACGTCACTGCATCGCCACCCGTGCCATTCTCCTCAACAAATACGCTGGCCAGCTGGGTAAACGTACCACTGCCCATGCTGCCAAAACTTTCTTCCGAGGTTTCGTACAAAGTAAAGCCGCTTCGACCGTCCGCAGARGTYGCCGTGGCCAACTCTCCKCCTCCRTTRCGAGCACTGGCATCCGCTACATCGGCAGATTCAAAAAACCCAAAGCTCATGTGGAACGACCCRTTTGGGTTCGAATCCGTAGGGGCTTCAGTCACCACAATGTGAAGTTTAATCGCTTCAGGGCCGCCTCCTTCACCGCCGCCCATCTCAGGAATCCAAGCCTGCACAATCATCGGAGAATCATTGTCCTCACGCGTGGCAATGGCCACCACCTCGATAAAACTGACGCTATTGTCAGCTGCGCTTGATTGGTCGCCGCTGCTGCCTGAGGAAGAACCTGAGCTTTCGCCAGTATTACAATCGCTATCGTCGATCAAMGCGGTGTAAGCCCCCTCACCYACCATTTCATCGCCTTTTACTTGGGCGATAAAGCAGAGAATCGAATTAACGGTATCAATCGGCTCAAGACCCGGATGCCAGGTGTGAACGAATTGTTCGTCGGTGGTGTAATCAGTCCCCGCGTCGTTAAAAGCACGCAAAGTTTTAACAAAATCTAACGCACGTAATTGAGCACTGACCGACGTATCGTCAGAAGCCGTCACCACATCCACTTGGCTGGGCATATCCAATCCCACCACGGTGCCACTCGAGCTTCCGCCACTCCCGGAACCACCACTACCACTACCACTACTACTGCTACTACTGTCATCAGAACTGGAACTGCTTCCTCCGCCACTGCATGCTGCGAGAGCAATACACAAAGGAACCATCGCTAATACTTTAATAAAACTCATTTGAACCACTACCTCCGGAAAATTGGTTAAACCCTCCCCGCAGTAGAAGCTTGCTATACAAGCGTCTCTGTTACGGTGAGAACCCAACTTGGATCCAGCGCAATTGGTCCATCAAAAGGCGGATKATCAATCCATGARRMACTAGAGGAAAGCCAGTCTGTTAGCTTTCTTGGGGAAGGGAGAAGAATCGATCCTTTTGAGATCTACCTTCATACTTCTAGCACAAATATTCCTATGTCCTAAAAGGATAGATAAGAAAATGAAATTGAGCAGCGATATTTAAGTTTTTTTAAGACTATTTCTGCGCCAAAAGGAAAGAATATATTTCGTCCCAATTA
>NVTH01000176.1 GCA_002401525.1 Moraxellaceae bacterium
CGTCCCGCCCACTAACAAACGGCCGTCCAATCGGTCCAAATTCCATTTCTCACTGTTTTTCATGGTGCTAAAAGGGTTTCCAAAATCGTAACTGTATCCTACAGAGGTAGTCACTACGGTTCCCAAAAATACGTTCAACGCGGTATTGGTGTCTGCAGCAAACCCGTCAGCGCCTTCATTCACCGCCTCAATATTGTCTCCAATGAGTTGCGCACCTGCCCCCAAGCTGTAGGCCAAATCAATGGCGATAACGCCTTTCAAGGTTTCACTGCGAAAAACCAAAGGCAAGCCAGGCGCATGCATATTCGCATCCACTGACAACACTGGATCGTCACTAAGGCCTAGCAAAAAGTCATCAAACTGTTCTGCTAATGCTTCGATCTGGGCCTGCGTAGTATTATCCTCATCCTCGAACTCATCCAATTCATCGCTCAGCAAGTCGTACTCATCCAACACGTTATCAATGTCTCCTAACTCAACCCCCAACACAGGCCCATGCAAATAACTCCAGCGCATTTTTTTCTTTTTATGAAGCACCAACTGCCCTGCAGCTGGATTAGAGTTCACTGACAGCAAAGATTGAGTGCTGGACACATTCCCCAACGTGGACTGCGGCCCGGACAATAAGGCCGGTGACGCAACAACTGAAATAGACGCGGCACTCATCACAGCCGCAGCAAACGCAACTCCTAAGCGGTATTTCATTACATTTCCCCAAATAGACGACACTTATTAAATTATGTTTCGAATTAAATCGTTTGGACTAATTTGTATGGATTAAATTTACTGCTTAAATTGTGTTTTATATTTCTCATCTAAACGATGAACTCATACTCTTCACAAAGTGAATTCCCTTCAGCTTGATCCGACATTGAGTGTAAAGCATCACTAGATTTCTGCGTATTCTAAAGATCAAATTATTCCTTTCATAGTGACAATTTAACTTAATTAACGCGTATTCAAACCAACTGCCCCCCCACAGCATCAAACCGTCCCAAGCGAACGCCTACCAAATTCAGCCACTCCAATTGGCACCCCTGCCTAAATTATCAGTATAATCGGGCTCTCCATAATGAAGCGTTAAGACCAAGAGACTTTCCGATCATGCCCATGCCTCCCCTAATCCGAACTAAAGCACTCATCAATAGCGCGATTTTTTTATTGCTGCCCCTACTGGCTTTGCCAAGTGTTGCCCAAGAGCCCATCAAAATTGGCATGGTCACCACTCTCAGCACAAGCGCGGGCGCCATCGGCCAAGGCATGCGAGATGCAGCAGAATTAGCGCTGATTCATTTAGACCGCAAAATGGCTGGCAAGCCGGTCGAGATCCTTTACGAAGACGACGGCTTCAAACCGCAATTAGGTAAACAGAAAACCGATAAGCTGATTCATAAAGAACAAGTGGATTTCATGACCGGCTACATATGGAGCCACGTCTTGCTTGCCTCCTACCGCAGCGTGGTGAATAGCGATACTTTCCTGATTAGCGCCAATGCTGGCCCCAGCCAAATCGCCGGCAAATTGTGTCACCCCAATTTTTTCAGCGCTTCCTGGCAGAATGATCAAGTGCCCATGGCATTGGGCGAGGTATTGAATCAACGCGGCGTTCAATCCCTTTATATTATGGCGCCCAATTATGCTGCTGGGAAAAATATGGTCACTGGATTGGAATCCACCTTTAAAGGAAAGATCATCGGTAAAGACATGACTAAATTTCCAGGCCAGCTGGATTTCTCCGCCGAACTGGCCAAAGTAAGAGCGGCAAAACCAGAGGCGCTGTTTATTTTTTATCCCGGCAAACACGGCGTGCAATTCTTTAACCAATTTGTTCAATCAGGACTCAATAAAGACATCCCGTTATACAGCGCATTTACAGTGGACAGTTATTTGTTAGATCGCATAGGCCATCAAGCCAACGAAAGCTTAATGACGGTGTTCTGGTCGCCTGACCTTGATACTCCCGCCAATTTAAAATTTGTCTCCGGTTTCAAACAGCGTTATCAACGCTACCCGTCTCATTATGACGCCCAAACCTACGACGCCATTATGTTAATCAATAGCGCGGTCAAAGCGGTGGACGGGGATCTCTCCAATAAGCAGAAAGTCCGACAGGCGTTAGAAGCTGCCAATTTTGATTCCGTGCGAGGGGACTTTAGTTTCGGCAACAATCATTTCCCGATTCAAAATTTTTACTTAGCAAAAGTAGCCAAAGACAGCGCCGGAAAATTCACTAAAAAAATTGTCTCTACCGTGTATGAAAATCATCAGGACAGTTACGCGTCACTATGCAAAATGTAGGCTATAAGCATTAAAGAAATTGGAAACGAGTATTTGACGGACTGCCCATGCTTTTTTTAGAACAAGTGCTGAACGGGTTTCAACTGGGAGTACTATTATTTTTAGTCGCTTCAGGACTCACCCTTGTCTTCGGCATCATGAATGTGATCAATTTGGCCCACGGCAGCTTGTACATGCTAGGCGCCTTTTTTCTGGCAAGCTTTAGCCACTGGACTGATTCTTTTTTTCTGGGCTTGTTATTCACGCTGCCCTGTTGTTTCGCGGTGGGCTTTGCTCTAGAACAATTAATTATTAAACGTCTTTATCAACGAGACCACTTAGACCAAGTCCTCGCTACTTTTGGCATTATATTATTCAGCAACGAACTGGTGCGGCTGATCTGGGGCGCCAGCGGTCTCGACGTTGACGTGCCGCCCTTATTAGCGGGCACCATTGAATTAATTCCGGGCCTAGGATATTCAAGCTATCGATTAGCGATTATCGCAGTGGGCATTGTCGTCGCCCTCGGGCTTTATATTGTTATTCATAAAACTCGCCTAGGCATGTTAATACGCGCAGGTGCCAGCAACAAAGAAACCATTTACGCACTCGGCATTAATATTCATTTACTCTACAGTTTAGTGTTTGCATTGGGCGCCATGCTGGCAGGTCTCGCGGGAGCCATTGCTGCCCCAATGTTATCGGTAGAAATTGGCATGGGCGAAGACATTTTAATTCTGACCTTAGTGGTGATTGTCATAGGCGGCATGGGCTCCATTAAGGGCACTATTATCGCGGCACTTTTATTAGGTCAAATTGACACCTTGGGGCGAGCGTTTCTACCCAATCTATTGCAGCAATTTATGCCCGATAATTTTGCAGCSACCCTGGCTCCCTCKCTCTCTTCCACGTCGATTTATTTTGTTATGATTTTTATTCTCGTCGTCAAACCCCAAGGTTTATTCTCCGCAGTGGGTGAGAATAAATGAATCTCACGACAAAAAATTATTTTAATCTAGCACTGTTCTCTGCATTGATTGTTCTACCCTTGATTACAGAAAATGTCAGTGGCGGTTTTTATACCCTGATCGCCACCAAAAGCCTGATCATGGCTTTAGCAGCCATTGGGCTCAATCTTTTGGTGGGTCAAGGCGGACTAGTCAGCTTTGGACACAGCGCATTTATCGGAATCGGTGCTTATTGTGTGGGAGTGCCGCTGTTTCATTATTTCGAAGACGGCACGCAATGGCTTGCCAACGGATTCGTTCACCTTTTTCTTGCTTTACTTGTTTCAGGAGCCGTCGCCACGCTCATGGGAATGATTAGTTTAAGAACCCGAGGGATCTATTTTATTATGATCACGCTCGCCTTCGCTCAACTTTTATATTATTTAACCACAGGGTTGGAGTTGTACGGCGGAGATGATGGATTGAGTCTTTATCAACGCAGTGAATTTCCAGGCAGCTTCAATCTCGAAAGCAATCAAACGCTTTATTACCTTTGCCTAGGGTCCATCTTAATCACCCTTGGATTTCAGTACCGATGGTTTCATTCCCGCTTTGGAAAACTAATTCAGGGCGCAAGAATCAACGAATCCAGAATGAAGGCGATCGGGTATCATTTATACCCCTACCAATTGGTGCTATTCATCGTCTCTGGCATGATCTGCGGATACGCCGGTTTTTTAATGGCTAATTTTAATAATTTCATTAGTCCGGACCTTTTGCATTGGCAGCATTCAGGTGAACTTCTAGCGATTATCATATTGGGAGGCACGCGAAGTATCGTCGGCCCATTGTACGGAGCAGCCGCTTTTTATCTGCTAGAAGAACTTCTGTCGAGCATTGATTACACCCTAGGAGGCATTAAAATTGGAGAATATTGGCAATTAATATTTGGGCCATTATTAATCTTTGTGGTGCTGTACGGTCATAACGGAATTTACGGTTTTATAACCGGGTTAGATAAACCGTCTGTTACACCGCAGAGAGAGGATTAACCATGCCGTTTTCAACGCCTGAGGATTCGACTCGCCTAACAGCCGCGCAAAGAACAGCCACGAAAATAGCAGCCCCGCATTTACTGCAGAGCGTTAATCTTTGCAAACATTTTGCCGGCGTTCGCGCGAATAATTCAGTGAATATAACGATTCAAAAAGGTGAAATTCACGCCATTATAGGCCCCAATGGAGCCGGAAAAACCACCTTCATTAATTTAATATCCGGAGACCTTTCACCAAGCGAAGGCCAAATATTTTTCAATGGCGAAGACATTAGCCCATTAAATACAGCGCAACGAAATCTAATCGGCATCTCTAGATCTTATCAAATCAATAATGTCTTTGATGAGCTGTCGGTACTCGATAATGTCATGCTCGTAGTCCAAGCCAAACAACGGCCCCATTTCGGCTTTTGGAAATCCGCGAATCAAGACCCACGACTGATCGAACCAGCGATTCAACTCCTAGAACAAACCGGCCTGATTGAAAAACAACATTACGGAGCGAACCAACTTAGCTATGGCGAGCAACGCATTTTGGAACTGACCTTGGCCATCGCCTCCCAACCTGAACTATTACTTCTCGACGAACCCATGGCGGGCATCTCCCAAGAAAATAGCGGCTTAATTAAAGCCTTATTAACGTCGTTTAAAAAAGAATACAGCATTATTTTAATTGAACACGACATGGATATTTTATTTGATCTCGCCGATACCATCACAGTCATGGTAGAAGGCGAGGTCATCGCGAGCGGAACGCCAGCAATCATTCAGCAAGACCCTGCGGTACAAAAAGCCTATTTAGGCAATGAAGAGGTGGTATTTAGATGAATACGTTACCCAATGCCTCCAGAATCCCATTGCTAGAAATAAGTAATCTCAAAGCGTATTACGGCAATACCCAAGTGCTCTATAACGTTAATCTTTCTCTGCAGCAGGGCGAGATTGTGAGCTTAATGGGGCGTAACGGCATGGGCAAAAGCACCACCATTCGTTCTATATTAGGACTCATGCCTCATTGCGAAGGTGAATTATTCTTTAACGGCAATGACCTCCTCAAACTTCAACCCAATAAGATCGCTCGCCTTGGAATCGGTTGGGTACCAGAAGGCCGGCGCATCACCCCCAACTTAACTGTACGAGAGAACTTACTGGCCACACAGTTTAACGTGACTCGTGACGCGGCCAACACAAATCTTTCGCAATGGGATTTAGAGAGCGTATTTAATCTATTCCCACGCCTGCGCTCAAGGCTCGAAAATATGGGCGGCCAACTTTCTGGCGGCGAGCAACAAATGCTAGCCATCGGCAGAGCACTGATGACCAGTCCACAGCTGCTTATTTTGGATGAAGCCACCGAAGGCCTTGCCCCTATAATGCGTCAGGAAATTTGGCAATGCTTGTGGCAGCTAAAAAAACAAGGCATGTCCATTGTTATCGTCGACAAGAATATAAATGTACTTTGTAAATTGGCAGATCGACATTTTATTATTGAAAAAGGCTGTACCGTTTGGAATGGAACGTCTTCGGAACTCTCGGAAAACCCTTCGTTGAAATCTAAATTTTTGAGTGTGTGAGCGTGTTTTTATACATAGCTAACTCTGAAAACCCTATAATTCAGACATGGATATCGGCCACTTATTTGATATTCAAATTCGACACTTTCATTAGTTCACAATCGTTTAAAACGCGCTGCATCTAAGGTATTTATACCCAAACCCATCTGAATCCCTTATGCACTTCGGGTGCAATATAATACCTTTAATTTATCGCAAACATGATTAAATTCGGTCTTATTCTGATAATATTCTCGGGTCTGCACGCGGCCCTAGGGGGCTTTTGAGCAAGCCAAACAAACAGACAGGGAAACTCTACTCATTATGAATAACGTTACGCCAATCCCCCTTAGGGTCTGCCTCAATTTTTGAGTTGATGAGAGCTGCATCTGCAACATGATTTCCTTGCGGATAAGCTGTAAGGGGTGCTGAGAGCTCTATCCGGTATTGCGGTGAGTCAGCAGTTTGATCTATACGGTGATGTGTAAACATAATGACCGCAGCCCCACTCAATTTAGCGAAACGGGCGGTTGCGGTTATCGTGGCAGTCTCGATATTAAAGAAGGGCGCAAATACCGAATGCTTGCGGCCGTAATCCTGATCTGGACCGTACCATACAGCCCGACCGGCTTTTAAGCTTTTGAGCACACCGCGAATATCGTCTCTTTGGATAGCTGCGGGATATCGCTTCTCTCTTCCTCGTTTCATGATGGCTTCAATGAAGGGGTTTTTATTCTGTCGATACATGACATCGAAGCCGACATTGCTTGACAGAACTGCGCCGCAAAGATCGAGGGTTGAGGCGTGCATACCCACCAGCAAAACACCTTTTCCCTGGGCCAGCGCGAGTTCTAGATGTTCTTGACCAATGATGTTAAATCTCTGTTTGAGGGCCTGAATACTTCCAAGCCAGGAGTTGGCCGTTTCAATAATACCGATACCGGTCGAGCGGAACGTCGCCTTTAGCAGCCGTTTTTGCGCTTGCTCATCGAGGCAGGGAAAACATAAATTAATATTGACCTTTGCCACATGGCGCCTGTTGCGGGCCAGGTGGTATCCCGCCCAACCAAGGCTTGCGCCTATTGCTAGCTGTGTTTTATAGGGTAGTTGGATGATCAATCTCAGGAGCCCATATACCCCCCAGATTGACCAGTATTTTGGATGTAAGAATTTTGCTTGGAACAAATTGTTTTCTATTGATTTGTCTTGCAGATCCATTGTTGTCAGATCCTTGGACGCCAGATCTTTGGAGATAGGATCGTTCTTTTTAAGACCATTGGCTTGAGGGGATTGATTCACGAATGACATTGCTGAGTAACTACGGGTCTGGCTAG
>NVTH01000177.1 GCA_002401525.1 Moraxellaceae bacterium
GCGCCACCGGGGCGAAGGTCGGACTCCACCGTTGACCAGGTGGTTTTCTTTACTTCTGCGCTGCTAGCTCCAGTAATATCCGTTCTTCCCCCGTCGGCGACTCCCACTGGCACTTTGAGTGTTAGGGTGTCAAGACGAAAGCGCCAATCACTGCCATCTAGCCAAGCTGAATAGGTGGCTAGTGGCTCATGGGTATTCCACGCGACTTGCCCAAATGCAGGCGCTGCGAAAGAATACCGTGTCGCTAGAAACGAACCTGCAACGCTGGAATTTGTCGGGCCGTCTAAAGGGGTGCTGGGTCCATCGGCAGGGGCTGGTGATGAGGTTGGCGTTGCATCAAACGGCGAGGGGTAGTCGTGAGCTTCTTTAATGTCGCTTATTGCCGTCAGGTCTACGCCTGAAACATTCTCAAAGTGAGTCTGAGTTTGATTGGTCGAACCGACGCGATCCCTTGAATTTTTTTCTCGTTTCTTTTCCAACATCAGCTTACGTTGGTTGAACAGCTGCGTGCTTTCGGTGGTCCGCGATTTGGAGCTTGACTGCTTCATTTGAGAGTTCCTGTAACCGTTCTTTTAAAAGTTCCTCTGAACACTGCTTTTCCGATCTGCCGGCCCAATGCTTGGGTATTTGACACATCCTTAATGAATATAGGATTTACTTTTACCGATTTAACCTGGGAACCATCAGACTCGATATTCATTAACAACGAGTCATGAACGGAGATTTGACGTGCAATTTCAGATTCCACAGCGGCCTTCAAAACATCCTGTTGACTGGGGTCAATATCGATATTCTCCAAAACCAACTGTTCGATGTTGAGGTTTAGAATCAATTCACAATCTCCAAATCTCCTTGCCATGAAAAATCGGTGTCTTTAGCCGGGCGTTCCATTTTTCTGTATTCGACGCTGGCGGCCTCCAGGATCAAGGGCATGGAAACCCCCTTTTCTATTTGAGCGGCCTTAAACGCGGCGTTCAATGCAACCGAATGAATGTTTCCGCCGGTTAGATTCAGTTTGGCTAAGTGTTGACTGTCAAAGTCTGCAGCCAAAGGTGTTTGAGAAGGAAACACCTTGTTCCATATCTGCGTTCTTTCTGTAACGGAAGGAAACGGAAACTCGACGATAAATCGTAATCGCCGCAGAAATGCTTTGTCCAATGAGGACTTCATATTAGTGGCTAAAATCGCCAGTCCGCGATAGGACTCCATGCGCTGCAACAAATAATTGATTTCAATATTCGCGTACCGATCGTGACTGTCTTTTACTTCGCCGCGTTTTCCAAACAGGGCATCCGCCTCATCAAAAAATAAGATGGCGCCACTGTCCTCTGCAATGTTAAATAGTTTGCTGAGGTTTTTTTCTGTTTCACCGACGTATTTACTAACGATTGACGACAAATCAATTCGATAAAGATCCAGCTCAAGGGCATTGGCAATCACTTCTGCTGCCATTGTTTTTCCTGTGCCGCTTTCCCCGGAAAACAACGCATTAATGCCGAGGCCTCGATTCATTTTTTCGCGAAATCCCCAGTCTTTATACACTTGGTTTCGACACATTACCTGATCAGTAATTTGACGAAGCAGGGTCAGTTGCTCTTGGGGGAGAACCAATTCCTCCCAATGCGCCTTCGCATCGATTCTTTGCGCTAATTGCTCCATGCCAGTACGGGCTTTTTCTCTGCAGGCACGCCATAAATTCTTATGTTTTATAGGGTTCGATTTTAAGTCTTGTGGAGATGAGGCTTCGCCACAGGATGAAAACTCATTGCGGTCATCGTGGACTAATTGTGTGATTTCACTTTGACTAAAAGAGAATTGTTCAGATAGGCGTCTGGCGCATTCTTTAATTTCAACACCGTCTTTGTGCGGAACGTTTGTTTTACTTGATGATGGGTGATTGTTCTGCAGAGCGGTGAGCCAAAGAGTGTATTGCTCCTCCGGAGTGGGTTTCTGGATTGTTAAGGAGATGCGATGCCCTGGGAAGGCTGATTTGGGACTGTTTAAATCGATAAAGATTACGCCACGGCTGCGATTTAAAAATTGCTTGAGAAGCACTTTTTCTTGTTCGTTGGAATTATCAACAAAAAGATAAAGCGCCATCGGCATTAACTGACTTTCTCGTTGCCACAGTCGTATAAATAGATCTAATTCCGTGCCCTGGATGGGCAACGTATTTAAATGAAGCGTGTGCAGGGATAAGTTTAAAACACTAGCAACCTGGGTCGCGATCAGTTGCTTACAAGGGGAGTCATGCCCCATTAATTCGATCACCGGAAGTCGGTTGTTTGGAGATGGATTATTTAAACCGTGAAGTATTTTTTCAATATTTTGTTTTTGGGAGTTCGGCAGCGCCTGATTGTTGGTGTACTGGGCTGAGTCAATGGGATCAATCAAAGGCATTAAACGCGGGTCTAAATAATTCACCGTCTTGAGGTGATTAATGATTCGCTCATCGGCAGACAATGCGGCGGTGGTCAGCGGCTGATTCGTCGACCGGGTCACTTCGAGTAAATGCCACGCTCGAAGAGGCGAATCGGGGGAGAGCGCTTCCCAGTGGGGTTCCTTAAATAAGGTTAACGCCAATGCAAAGGTCGGGTAGGGTAGATTAGGATCATTTTGTGCCAATGCACAAAGCGCCTTGGTCCGTGTATTAAATTCCATCGCTGCGCAAAGTGCCAGCAGCTGAGTTTCGAATAAGCTTAAGCCGAAATTATTTCGCAAGCTTATTAGCGGCGGCGGCGGCTGATACTCTTGATGTTGAATTATTTCTTGTCGAGCCGTTTCTATCGCTTCCTCAAGGGTGGAAAGGTCGATGTCGTTGGTGTCTGTGGGGGGATTGATTGCTTGAATCCGTTGCTCTAGTCGTAACTGAATCCAGTGAACCACTGCACTGAGATGTTGTTCGTTATTAACCAGCCAAAGCGCTTGCTCGTTGAGGTGCTTATTCATGTAATAGTCACCTGCTGGTTAGCGTCGAATTCCGCCACGCTGCCTGAAAAGTCCACCGGAATACTGTCTACACCGTCCACTCGCAGGCGAATGACATAGGGTGTGACTCTGGTAGCAACACCTTGCACGGTAAAGGTGAGTGTCGTGGGTGCGGTGGGATCACCTGGGGTAACCATTGAATCGGCATTGATTGCGCGATCATTAAACAGTAACGCGATACTTTGTTCTCCAAGTATCTGTTCGTGGCAATCAATGTTTAATACCACATCACCCGCAGCGGCATTGTTTGGATTAATGGATTCAATAGTCGGCGCTAATGGCAACGCGATTGAGTTACTACGCCATGCAGGGGTGTCTGGCTTTTGAGTTAGCAAGGACACTTTATAGAACCCTGCTGGCCACTTGGAGCCTAGCTCTACGTCGTCGTTAGGGCTTGGAAGTTGAACGACTAATTCCGAGGGGTTGCTGCTTATTTCCGGTTGTATGTCGATGGGCAGCTCCAACTGCGCATGTTCGAACCTTACTAGGGTGTGTTCATTGCTTAACTGAGCGCCGAGCAACGTAATAGAATCGCCTAACTCAGCGGCAGGTTTTTGGTTCGGAAAATGTAAACTGGTTAATGTTGGCGATGGGCTTGCAAGAATCATGGGCCCTTGGTCTGATGCCCCTCGCTTCAATACTGGCAGGGGGGTTCGAGTCGCGCGGGTACTTTCAATCAATACAACAGACACTTCATACCCCGTGGACAAACGATATTCCGCAGATTGAAAACTGGACCAAAGTTTAGACATATCGTCCAGTGAAAGTGTGTCAGGGGTAATGCGGACTCGTTCAATCTGGTGTTGCAATCCCGAGTCTGGATTGATCCCTACTATGTCCGCAGACCCTAGCAATGGGTGGTCATGTAAAATACTCATTGCTTGCCCCATCACTTGTTGACCGGATATATCGTCATCAGTGTTGCCATAGGCGGTAATTAAGTATTTCAACACCAAGGGCAACGGCGGGTGAGCAAATTCCCCACTGCGCGATTGTCCGGGCATAGGAGAATTGCTGAAGGCTGTGTTGTAATAAGTCCCATAGAGAAAAATATTGATTTGATCGGTAGTGCCGTTTCGGGCTGTGCTGGGGGGTTGGGTAGTGACCATGGTGGCGACGTCTGCGAGTAAATATTGCAGCGTTGCTGTCACCGTGGCTAACGCATCGGGACTACTCATGAACGTTCCTTATTACGAAGCGTTAAATAATCTCCCAAATCCATGACACCCTTGGGTTTGGCTTGGGGGTTGGCATGGGGTCTAGCAGCCTCGGGAGTTGACTCAAGATGGGCCTTTATTTCGACTCGACCGATAGAAACATTAATAATCTTTTCTGTCTTCTTTGGGCTTTGTTCTAGCAACTGATTGACCTGGAGTCTATTAATGTTGGAGTGGGTTTGTTGTAAGTCATTCGTGTTGTGAGGAGAGTGGGGTGGGTTAAGGATTCGTTGTTTGTCTTGTTTGGTCGCCCCTTGTGTGATTTTTGTTGTTTCAGTTTGATGGCTTTCAAGTTCAGAAAATTTAGTCTTTTGAGATAATTCAGCCTTATTATTTTCAAACGCTAAGCCGTTAGGAAGGGGTAACGCCAATTGATTTTCGAGACCACTGACTAATCGATTTTGATTGGATTGCTTATCGATTGCTGAAGAACGAATTTCATTAAGTCGTTCTAAGATCGTTTCTACCCGCGGTAGGAATTGATCGCTTGCTGAAGCCGTTTGTTGATCATGAAAAATGTCAGGTTTTACTCTGCTCTGAAACTGTTGAGTATTTTCTAAACCTTCAACTAAACCTTCACCTAAATTTTCATTAGTAGGATAATTTATGGAAGAGTGTTTATTCTTAGAATAATCCGTTCCGTGTGTATTTTGGGGTCCCGTAGCGTCGTTATGTGGTGTGGGATTAATGTTTGAATCTGACGCCGACGAACTTTTAAGTGATTGATCAATGGATGGGGTGCTTAACGACGGATTTACGTCAATGTCGGCCCCACTGTAATTGGTTTGCCCCTCCTTTAACGAAAAATCATTTTCTCGAGTATTGAAAGTATGACTATTGGAATCGATCCAACCCAACGTTACATCATACTTAGATTGAGCTTGATCGTTAGATTGAGAATGGAGATTAGATTGAGTTTCGTAGCGAGAAAGCGATTCGAATTTTGATTGCGGGCGCGGTTGCACAATATTAATTCCATCCAATGCAATATTACGTTCCGCTAATGAAACGTTTGCTTGATGTCGACTAATTAGATTACGAAGTAATTGACTCATTCGCCGAGCATTCCCAAATAAAGTTGTCTGCGTACAGGGCTCAATTGCAAAATTTCTTGCTCACTCCATCCATAATTGGAAGCCAGTCTGTAAACGGTATAAAGCGTTCTTTCGGCCCAGTCGTTGAGTTCACGACACAGAAAACTACTTATATCAAATAGGCTGTACCATTTGTGAGCGCAGTCTGGGCAACTCAGTTCCAAACTAATGTCTGCTTGAGGATCAAGGAGTTCCATCTGAGCATTCAAATCATCAATTACAGAACCAGGCAGACGATTTAAATCACATTTTTCGTTGGCGTATTCAACCTTTAATAAACAGCGCGATAATAATACTTTCTGTGCATGATCGGTACTTTCACAATCACGAGTGGCCTCTATATCAAGGCTGTTTGGCAATCGAAATCGGAGTGAATAACCTTTTGTATCGAAGTGATATTCGCCGCCTTGAAGTATTTCTTTCTGCGGCGGTTCTAGGAAATCCAGCACTTTATTCTGCCATTCAATCTTTTGCTCACATTGCGGACAGTCGCTTGTGTTGAGTAAATCAGGACCGAATAAATGGGCTCGAAGTTGTAATAGGCGACGATCTCTTTGCCCGATGCTTAATGCCACCAAACTTTCGGGGGACTCATCGGGATAGGCTGCAGCGAGAATAATAAGTACCCGCTGTAACAGAGGTTGATTTAACCCCTGCTCCCAAGCGCTAAGTAATTCATGAGTCTTGAGCACTTTCATCGGCGTCAACCTGAGTCATTGGCGAGTGATTAATTACAGAATTTGAACCTTGCTAATTCGCAGGTTCAGTAAACTCGGGTTCCGAAGGTTCCGATACTTCGTAATCACGCTCCCATCCCTCGTGTTCTAATTTTAAAGATTGAATTGCAACAGCACTGGCACTGGCGTCCAATTCGGGTAACGATTGATATTCAGAGACCCAGCAACGATACACTTTATAGGCAATAGCGAGTTGGCCAGCTTCGTTATACATTTCGATGATTAAGTCTTTACGGAAATCTTTGAGTGACACCTCGGCACCTAGACCAGAACCAAAATTCCAGACCTTATTAGCCCATTTTTCAAATTCAGTGTCATGGGTGACTCCTCGTTCTAAGGTGATCGCCTCAAATTTGGTTTGACCCGGCGACTTACGTTCAGTGCTTGGATCGCCTCCTTCTCTATGAGTTATCGACTCGGTGGTTCGTTTTAGCGCGCCCACTTTTGAAATTCCGGCCACATAGCGGCCATCCCATTTAACACGGAATTTGARATTCTTATACGGATCAAAGCGCTGTGCATTAACACTAAATTGAGCCATGATTTACTCCCTATAGTTCAGCCTGAGCGGAAATTTGTTGAAGTTTAATAACGACAAACTCAGCAGGTTTTAGTGGAGCAAACCCTACTAGTATATTAATGATGCCGTTATCGATGTCAGTTTGCGTAGTGGTTTCTGAGTCACATTTTACAAAATACGCTTCTTTAGGCGTGGATCCTTGGAACGCCCCTTGGCGAAATAGATTTTGCATAAACGCGCCCACGTTGAGCCGTATCTGTGCCCACAAAGGCGCATCATTGGGCTCAAAAACCACCCATTGTGTTCCCCGGTAAAGGCTCTCTTCAATAAACAATGCCATCCTGCGGACGGGGAGGTACTTCCATTCAGAAGCCAGCTGATCTGCGCCGACCAAGGTTCGACTGCCCCATACTACACGGCCATTCACAGGGAACGAGCGTAAGCAATTCACTGCTAGGGGATTGAGGACACCGTTATTGCCGTCGGTGAGTTTTGCTGACAAAGCAGAAACGCCTTTCAAATTGGCATCGAGGCCGGCCGCAGCCTTCCAGATTCCGCGATTAGCGTCTGTTCGAGCAATAATCCCGG
>NVTH01000178.1 GCA_002401525.1 Moraxellaceae bacterium
GATAGACCGAAAACAAGAAACTTTACGGATTGTTCGGTGAGTCCCTTTTCCTGGAAACAGTTAATTAGACCGTTAATGTATTTTAATATTTTCGCTTTCGGAAATGAATTGGAATCAAAGATTAATAATATTTTCGCACCTAAACCAAATAACCCCAACACTTGATCCCGAGATGGCAACGTTACCCCGCTATTACGAACAGAGATACTCCATTCAGATAATTGATGCTCTAACATTGACTGTATTGGTTCATCAGAAAATATTACTGCTTGTTTTTCATGACTTATTTTTTGGCTCGCCGACGTTAGATTGCCAGTGCTTGGTCGCTTCGTACTATTTTCTTTTCCACCAAGCACTTGATTAAGTGGTATTGCCTGCAAATCAATTTTAAACCAAAAGCACGCGCCTTTCGGCTGTCGACGGGTGTATCCTACGCTGCCCCCCATTAAAGCCGCTAATTTTTTGCACACTGAAAGTCCAAGTCCATAACTGCCATATTCTGGATCTCTATTTCTCCCCATTACATGCTGGGTAAAGAGCGTATTCTCAATGGCTTGGTCAACCCCCGGACCATTGTCATTCACTTCGAAGATAATTTTTTTATCGCCGTCGCTGCGCACGTGAATATTTATTTCACTATGATTACTGTATTTAATTGCGTTGGAAATATAATTGCACAAGATTTGACGTAGCCGAACCGGATCTGCTTTCACACTTCGAGGCACACTGAAATCTATTTTAAGTGTGATATCACTATTTTTTTCATACGCATAAACCCGATAAATTGCATAAATTTCATCGAGCACCTGATACAAATCAATGGGTATCTTGTTGAGGCGCATTGCGTTCGCATCCAAGCTCGCCACGTCTAAAACATCATTCACAATATCTAACAAACTCGACGAGGAGTTTTTCGCTAAGTTCAGATAATGCAACTGTTGCTCGCACAAGTCTGTCTGCTCTAAAAGGTCTAAAGCACCTAAAGTCCCCTGTATGGGGGTACGTATTTCGTGGCTCATCGATGATAAAAAGTCAGATTTAGCTTCGTTGGCTTTATCCGCTTCAATTTTATCTCGAATCCTGGAGCCTTCCTTCATTTTTTGACTTGTAACATTTTCGATTACCAAAACAAATATCTCAATACCATTTCTCTGGGTATACACCTGAGAYTTAACTGTACCCGGAAAATGGCCACCATCTTTCCGCTGAAATATCGTCTCTACAGGAGTAGATAAATCGCGAAAACCTTCCATTGCATCAGAGCTCATTTCCTGCTGATCAAATGGATGAGGCTGCAAATTAAAAAGTTTAATGTCGAACGAAGCGACCGAATCAAAACCAAATAATATTCGAGCGCTGCGATTGAGCCGCGATACATTACCGGCACTATCCACTAATAATACCGCCGCTGGAATTTCCTCAAACAACGCTTTAAATTCAACCTCTAATCTGTAACTCATCATCCCTAACTTCAATCTGACACGAAAATCTATTTCAGTGGATTAAACTCTAAATTAAACAGGCTTACCGACGGAAGGAGGTCTCGTAGTTCGCTAGATCCGAGGGCAATTGTATCTACTTTAAGCTTAACCAATCGTCAGGCCTTCGCTGCAAATCCATGTCTTAACTGAGAAAAATATTTTTCGGCTTCAAGAAATCCATCCAATGTAGAGCAATTAAAGAAAARACTGGGTCCGCAATAATACACCGTACTCGCATCCGCTTGATTCAACAGCAACAAATCTTCAATACAATCCACCGCTTCAGCACTATTAATTATCCGATTAAAAACATCAGGCGTAAAGATAAAGCGGCCGAAATTCCAACACTTACAGCTATTGATTTTTGAAAACGRAATCGAATGCGATCGGTATTTCGAGCCAACATTGGCTGAGACAAATCCAAGTCCAGTATCGCTTATCTGCTGTTGGTGGTTAAACCATTCTAGGTYGAGACCAATAACATCACCGCCCTCAATTTCAGCACTGCTGATCATATCCCGCAGGCAGTTATAATATTCTGGAATAACTATGTGAGTCGCTAATCCTAAAACGAAACTCTGATCGCCTATCAACGCTTGACAATCCAACAATCGGTCTCCCAACGATTGGTTAGAATGAGCATTTTGCCAGATAATGGTAAGCTCATTTCCGTAGTGAAGCCTCAGGCGCTTAATTAATTGATGCTTGTAATGGCTAGTCAACGAACGTTCTTCCTCCCAGCTTTCTAAGCTGGGCTCGTCGGCTTCCGAAGTAAAAATATAATTGCGTATCCCCGCCTGCCAAAACTCTTCGACCAGTTCAAATATAAGGTTACCTCCTAGCTCCGGCAATATGGTCGATGCCGCCTCTACAGGGCCTGGATTTTTGTGTTTTTGCGCAACAACTTGAAGAGGAATTAATGCAGTTTCAATCGTATTCATAAAGGTTCTCACTGAAGCATTTTTCGTTATAAAGTACACGACATTTATATTCAAATAGGCCTTTCAACAGCAGCCTATTAAACACCAATGATCAACGTGATGGTTAGGGTTTAAGTGAGTGATCTGCAATGTTTGTTCCAGGCATTTATTTCATAGATCACGCTTTGACTGAGTCACTTCTCGCAATTTAAAAAGCAAATTAAAAATCTTTTGGTAAATCACTGCATTTTGCAATAAATCACTTCTTTTTTACAGGCACAGCCTTTGCAAAGTACTCAGAAATGATTCACCTGGAGTTCCAAATGTTCAACGACAAACACACAACTCAAAATTATTCGTCGCATAATAAATCTAAATCATCGCCATTAATATTAACCTCAGAAAAGGTGATTTGTTTCCTCTTTATTATCTTATGCCTACCCATAATCGCCTTACACGTATTGATTTTGGCTTGCAATAAAAGAAGCTTACTTAAAAACGTGATTTTTCAACTCGACGAATAYCGTTCAATTTCTTTGCATAAGTTTAACGACGACGGCTTTGGAAACCATATTCCTTATGCAATGAATGTAATTAAGGGGAACATCTCCCTTGTGGGTGCAAAACGTTATCGTCACTATTCCGATCGCGAAGAAAATGTACCCTGCAATCCAAATTGGTCTACGCCAGGACTCTTTTCAATACTCGACGCATGGCATTGGATCGGCCTAAACACCAACAACAGCGAACGAGAGTACGCTCATTACTTACGCTCCCAAACAATTGAAAAGAAACTGTCGATTCTATTTAAAATTTGGATCAATTACCTTTTATACAACAATCACAACCTATACAGCTGCGTTAAGTTCAGCCTATTGAACATCAAAATAAATAATTTGTCTCGTAAACAATGCATTGATTCGATCGTTCACTTTACACACCTTTCATCATCTTTTCCTGCAGTAGTGAACTTTGTCAATGCCAACAATTTAAATATTGCATTCAAAGACCAGAAATATCGAACACTATTAAAACGTAGCGATTTAGTGCTACCCGATGGAGCAGGAATTCGCCTTGCRTGTCGARTCAARCAAATCCTTCTAAAGGACAACTTAAACGGAACAGATTTATTTCTACCTCTCTGCAAAAAGCTTGAACAACTTCACTTAAAAATATTCTTCCTGGGCYCGCACACCGAAACACTTGAAAACATGGTTTCGCATTTAAAAGAAAGCCACCCAAAACTTGAAATTGCCGGATATCATCACGGTCACTTTAATGAAATCCAATCCGAGAAAATCATTCATAAAATCAATGCAAGCCAGGCAGATATTGTCCTTGTAGGGATGGGTTCACCGATTCAAGAACATTGGATTGATCAGCATAAAAGCCTTCTCAAATGCAAAATAGTGATGGGAGTCGGTGGACTATTTGATTTCTATTCAGGAAGACTACTGCGCGCGCCTTTATGGATGAGAGAAACAGGAACCGAATGGCTCTGGCGAATGGGATTAGAACCGAAACGTCTTTGGAAACGCTATCTATTAGGAAACCCATTGTTCCTGCTGCGCGTAATTCTTCATGAAGGAGATAAATAGCATGATTAAACCATCTCCCGTAACGAAATCGATCGCAGCCATTTTTTATCACCCGATATCTCTGCCCAGGGTTGACTACTCTTCCTCGAAATACTGTCTAGACATAGTTCTGGCTTTATCCGCCTTACTATTGCTTACGCCCTTATTTTTCATTGTCGCGTTACTTATCAAAATRGATTCAAAGGGGCCGATTCTTTTCGTTCAGCAGCGGTCCGGAAAAAACGGCGCATATTTCCCCCTCATTAAATTTCGAACCATGTTTATCGACTGTCAAAGCAGCGAATCGTTGCAAAATCTTCAAGCAAGTGATCGCACCGGCATATGCAAAAAATTTAAAAAAGATCCTCGAGTGACCAGGATAGGTCGATTTCTTCGCAAGCTTTCTATCGATGAGTTACCGCAATTAATCAACGTTCTTAAAGGCGAGATGTCCCTCGTCGGACCTCGACCCGCGCTTCCCAGCGAAGTTGCTAAATACGATTATAAGGCTCGCCAGAGACTCCAAGCGATCCCAGGAATCACCGGGCTTTGGCAAGTATCGGGACGTGCAAATTTAAGCTTTCAAGAGCAAATAGAACTCGACCTGCATTACATTCAACACGCCAACTTAATACTTGATTTAAAAATAATATTATTAACGGTGCCGGCAATTCTCAGCTGTAACGGCGCCTACTGAACTACCCATGACGAAATTCCTTTATGATAAAACCTGTATTATCTCGAAATGCCTTCACTTTCTAATTCATCTGTTTAAATTAGAAAGTTGGGCAGCGAGATCCACCTTGGATTACCAGGTTACCGTAAACCAAGCCCTCATTAGCCGATCAATTAAAGTGGCTTTTAAATTAAATGTTTTACATTTGAGTGACATTCACATTGAAAGTATTCCGGATCAAGGCCACACACTGATTGAGAAATTACGTACTTTAGAGTTTGATCTAGTAGTACTCACTGGCGATTATAAGTTAAGYCGTTGCAGCCCCGACCAAAACACGATCAACCTGCTTATCCCACTACTGAAGTGCCTGAAGTGCAAGCACGGCGTTTACGCAGTACAAGGAAACCATGATACCCCGAACTTAATGCGCCTGCTCGCAAARCAAAATGTTACCGTTCTCAATAATSAGAGCGTAGAGATCAATTTCAACAACAATTGCTTTTTAAATATTGTTGGCATTTCTGATCCGCATTACTGGCAGCAGGACGACTTATCCAAAGCATTTTCTCATTGCAAYGAAGAATATCCGACACTTTTACTGGCCCATTCAGCGGAAAAAGCAGAGCAAGCTCAACATTACCCTTTAGATCTCTATTTGTGCGGCCATTCCCACGGCGGTCAAATTTGCACAGTCAACGGCAAAGCTATTATTAACAATGCCCGATGTGCCCGAAAATATATCGATGGCGTGTGGACCCACAATTTTTTGCAAGGCTATACCTCCAGAGGAGTGGGCACCACGGGCTATCCCTTAAGAATCCGATGCCCTCCAGAAATTGTAATACACCAGCTATTTATCCAGTAAGCGGAATTAAAATGAAAGCAATGATACTAGGTGCTGGTAAAGGCACCCGCATGCGGCCCCTAAGCTTTGATACCCCTAAACCTCTCATTCCCTTCCTAGGGACACCGGTGATGGATTCCATTATTAACCATCTGAAATCACAGGGCGTCGACCAAGTGATTATAAATACAGCCTATCTTGGCGATGAAATAGAACGCTACTTTCAATCCGGGCACCGCTACGGTGTTGAGATCACCTATTCTTACGAAGGCTACAAAGACCAAAACGGCTTTCATGACGTGGCCATCGGTTCAGCCGGAGGCATTGCCAATATCCATCAAAAAAGCGGTTTTTTTGATGGCACATTTATCGTTTTATGCGGCGATGCTTTAGTGGATGTAGATCTTCGTGCCGCACTCAAGTTTCATCGAGAAAAAAAAGCCCTCGCAACGGTCATTCTCAAACAAGTAAAGGAGACCGAGGTTTACAAGTACGGCATTGTTGATTTATCGGATACCGGTAAGATTGTCCAATTCCAGGAGAAACCTCAACAACAACACGCGATATCAAATCTAGCGAATGTGGGCATCTACTTATTCGAACCTGAAATTCTTAACTACATTCCCAAGGATATGCCATTTGATATTGGTGGCGACCTACTTCCACTCCTCGCAAAAAATGGCGAAGCGCTTTACGGTTTCCAAACGGATTTTAATTGGATCGATATTGGCAATCTCGGAGACTACTTAAAAGCCACTCAGGATGCATTGCAATTTGGCAGCAATCTCGTGACTCTCCCTGGCACGCAGTTGAAGCAGGGCCTCCATTGCGGTATCAACACAGTGATCCAATGCCCGCTCAGTAATATACAGGGCAATGTGGTCATCGGTTCAAGCTGCATCATTGAAAAAGGAGTAGCGTTAAAAGGGCCGCTGCTAATAGGCTCTAATTGTCGAATCGAGTCTGGGGTAAAGCTGTCCAGCTCGATTATTGATGATTACACACACATCAAATCCCCAGCAAGAATCCATAACAAAATCATCTATCAAGATTATTGTATCGACAATCTGGGTCGCTATTGGTCTCTTAGCGAGGCTAAACTCGATTGGTTGATTTCCGATAACCGCAGTCAAGCAGTTGAGCATGAATTAGCAACTCTAATCGCTGCTCAGAACCACTTCGAAAACAACATCGTTCATGTAAACTTCTGATCAGCCCAAGTTCTAAATTGCGTTGCAAAATGCAACTCATTCTGCGAAATCAAGTAAATAAGATTTAACTTACGATAAGAACTAAGAACTAAGAACTAAGAACTAAGAACTAAGAACTAAGGGGCATCTCTAAAAATCAGAATTTTTATTCGAGAGCAAGGAAGCGTCGCACGGAGACCCGCAGTGTACAAGGGCTACATGAGGAGTCGAGTACGAAGCAGACGCTGCTATCGGGTA
>NVTH01000001.1 GCA_002401525.1 Moraxellaceae bacterium
AATTGGCTGGAACATACATATTCTCATCATCTTGAGAAGAATCTGCAGGTGCATCGTAAGCGGCATCATGGGCCCCTAAACGCCCTTCCATCTCAAACACTTCCTTGACGCTGACATTCAAATCGCCAGCAATCGCCTTGGCTTCATCCCGAGTTAACAGCGCCAGGCTCTTCTTCGCGCTGCGAAGATTAAAAAACAACTTGCGCTGCGCTTTGGTGGTGGCAATTTTAACAATCCGCCAGTTACGCAACACGAACTCATGAATCTCTGCCTTAATCCAATGCACAGCAAAGGAAACCAGACGCACCCCTCGATTAGGATCAAAACGTTTTACCGCCTTCATCAGGCCCACATTACCTTCTTGGATCAAGTCGGCCTGAGGCAAGCCATAGCCCTTATAACTTCTGGCGATATGCACCACAAAACGTAAATGAGCAATCACCAGCCGGCGTGCGGCCTCAACATCTTCGTTATAAAACAAACGCTCTGCTAAATCTTTCTCTTCTTGTTCGCCAAGAAGCGCGACGGTGCTCACCGAACGCATATAGGCCTCTAGGTCTACCCCAGGAACCTCTATAGTCGGTTGTAAAATCAAAGCACTATCCATTTATTCCTCCAATTTGGCTGCCTCGCAAGAGAAAGAAAATCCTTCTCTATCCTGAGACGATAATCGCCATCCTCTCTATTATTTTAGCACTCACCTATTAAGAGTGCTAATAACCCCTAAAGTTCTTAGTGTCAGGGTGTTTTTACTTATTTTCTATTAACTATTCACCAATTGCACTCAATGATTGAGTTTCAACGACTTAGATTGAACCACTTAGCTTCCACTAATTAGCTTGAACGGCTGAATTGTATTGGATCTAGCGATTAGACTAGACGCTTTTAACCGCGTGGATATGATCTCCTTCAATTTATTATTGAGGCACTTTAAACCATTTCAAGAGCGATGAAAATAGGCGCTAAATACGCCCGATCACGGCCTATAGAAACCTTCTCCCGCGCGCCAGATCATGCACCTACACACCCTTGGATTATGCTATAAAAATCATAGGATTACTTATTTTTAGTGGCGATTAAAACGCCGCACTTACAATCCTTACACACTTGACCCATAGTGATTCAATGGCATAAATCTCCCTAACACAGTACCATGCTTAGCTTCGGCTCCAACAATCACTGGAAGCACTTGTTATCTGGCAATATTTCAAGCCTTAGCTGACTTCCAAAGAGCCGGTGGCGCGTAGTCAAAGTAAGATTAGGCTACAAGAGATGAAGGATTGCTTACAACTTTGACGTGCCACCCAAATAGAATTTATAAAAACACTGGCTGCCCTAATCATCGCATTTTTCAATGCAGGAGCTCTTCCAAAAGTGGCAAAGCCAAATTTCTTCAGTTAATTCATAAGGTTTTGTCATGCGCCGGATTATTGCACTCGCTTATTTTACCTCAATAGGAATTCTAGCCGCCTGTTCCTCGGGCAGTTCAGATTTCGTACAAGACACGGAAGACGATTTAGTCTCTGTAATCCAGCAGTTATCTTTCATGGTAGACCCGAGTGTCGACAGAGACCTGCCGAGCCAAGACGACCCAGTCGTGCAACTGGGCAAATTATTGTTCTTCAGCCAAGGGTTAAGCGGCGACGGGGAAACAGACGAATTTGATACTGCCTGTGCCTCCTGCCACCACCCCGCTTTCGCAGGCAGCGATGAACTCTCACTTCCTTACGGCGTCGGCGCCGAAGACCCCAAGCTAGTGGGCCCTGGCCGGGAATTTACTGGCATCCAAGACTCGCCTGTTATCGGTAGGAATTCTATTTCCGTAATGAATGTCGGCCTCTGGGATCACGCCTTAAACCACGACGGCAGCGTCGAAAGCCTCAACCCCACCATGCTTTCTAACGGTACCAACGGCGGCATCAGCACCCCTGACAGCGGCTATCAAACTGCTGATGACAACGCCGGCGACAATTTAGTCATGGCACAAACACGCCTGGCCCTCACAAACACCCACATGATGCGCAACCACTTGGAAGAAGGGGAAGACACTGAAGTAGTATTGAGCCACCTCATTGAACGACTCAAAGGCAATAACGATGAACTAGAAATTAATCAATGGTTAGAACAATTCCGCACCGCCTTCGATAACCCTGATGGCAGTGCTGACGAATTGATTACCGAAGCCAACCTCATTACTGCCCTCGCAGAATATCAACGTTCAATGGTGTTTGTTTTCTCCCCCTGGAGAGACTATCTGTTAGGTGACCTCGACGCGATTTCCACCGACGCCAAACGCGGCGCGACATTAGTCTTAACAAGCGTTGATCAAGGCGGTTTAGGCTGCGTCTCGTGCCACAGTGGCGACTTCTTTACTGACGAGCAATACCACACGCTTGCGATCCCTCAAATCGGCCCGGGGATGGGAGACGACAATGGCGAATCCAGCACCGATGACTTCGGCCGCTTTCGAGTCACCGGTGACGAAGCAGATCGATATGCTTTTCGCACCCCGACCCTGCTCAACGTGGTTCGCACCGGACCCTGGGGTCACAATGGCGCTTACACCACGCTAGAAAGCATCATCACCCATCATCTTTACCCCCGCGGAAGCGTTGAAGCATACGACACCTCCCAAGTGAACCCGGAAATATCAGCCATTGATTTCGAAGAAAAGACAGAATTGGCGCTGGCGGTGCTAGAAACCCAAGTGAGCAATGCTGAAACCCCACTTGAAGTTATTGTCACTGGAGAGTTCGAAATATTACTTGTCATCGAATTCTTAAAGACTCTCACCGACTATCGTCTAATCAAAATAGAAGAAAGCACTCGACACATCGATTGTGTCGCTCCTTTAATTCCTGATTCAGGCGATGAAAACCCCGACGCGTTACGACTTAATGCCGAAGACTCAAATGGTATTTCATTACTGGGCAATTTCAACGGCTGTAGCGATTAACAAACAACGGCACCCAAAAAAAATGGCGCTGCAACTTAGAGTTGCAGCGCCATAGGCTAACTGTTTATTCTCAATCTTTTCTTATCTATATCGTATTAATAATATTGTATCAACCAAGCCGCCATCAACGGACCTAAAAGAATACCCACTAGTTTGAAGTTAAATGTTACAGCAATCTAGAATGATGCTCAGTCCAATTTTGGGTTGAAACAACGACGTTATCCATCATGTCCTTCGCCACGGGTACGTTTAATTTGACTAACTGCGTCTTAGCGAGACTATAGCCTTGCAGCGCAGATTTTCTTAAATATTTCACTGCGAGAGTAAGGTTTACATCCACTCCTTGACCGTTCAAATAAGCCAGTCCTAAATTAAATTGCGCTAATCGATCATTCAATGCGGCAGCGGATCGGTACCAAGTGAATGCCATCTGATAATCTCTACCTACTTCCACGCCTTCTGAATAAATTGAGGCCAAATCATTTTGCGCCATCGAAAGCCCCTGTCTGGCAGCTTTTGTATACCACTTAATCGCCTCATTAATATTTTTCGCCACTCCCTGACCGTAGTGATACATGTAAGCAACATTATATTGAGCGTTTTTGAATCCACCCTCGGCTGAAGATTTAAACCATTTCAACGCCTCTATATCGTCTGCTTCTACACCAAACCCATACGCATACATGACGCCTAAATTAGACTGGGCTTCTAAGTGCCCTTGCTGAGCGGCTTTACCAAACCAGTACAGCGCTTTTTCATAATCTGGAAAATTAGAAGTGACATAAAATACGCCCAAACTAAATTGCGCGTATTCATGACCACCTTTTGCCGCTCGACCATACCAATAAACTGAAGCCTCTAAATCCTGATTCTCACCAAAATTAAAAGTCGCTTCAGCCTTCTGGTACTGCTGATCGAGGTTTAACCCTGGCTCTTGATGCTTTTGAGTCACCATTGAGCACGCAGTTAAATTTAAAACTAACAGAGCGGATAACAGCCTTAAAAAATACATTCAAATTTCTCCTCGGTAGTAATCTAGTTATTATTTGTAATTGGATGTTTCTAATTATGACTAAATGTAAAAATCAGGCAACATTAGGTTTTTATACCGTGAAGGAACGTCATTTAAAGGGCATATAATAAAAAGCAATCAACAGCCTAAAAGCAAACCACTGTAAGCCAAGAATTAAATCATACCTAAAGAAAACCAAAACGTTACAGGCACATTTCACGAAGCGCCAAAAAAATAACAGTTATTGGTCACATAGAGGACAAGAAATAGTTATTCCCTAGCGCCATGAGACAGGCGTATTTGAAACTATTTAATCTAGAATTTATTGAAGATTTTTTAAATTGCGCATGCAACAAAGGAGATCTTCGTCACATTATTTACATAACATTACACTAAAACAAAGCAATGCTTATTAAAATTGAACTTTAAAGGCCGAAAAGATCTGACTCGAATAAGTAGCCTACGCTAATTTTCTTCCTTTCCAGCTGGCAGTCCCCTTCGCAGCTTTATAAACGGCAAACAGGTAGGTGGGCAATAACATCAACAATCCAGGCAAAAGAAATAATTGATCCACCAGAGGATTTAAACCCAGGACACGGGCAAACAACCAGCGGTTACTATGGACCATAGCCATTCCTCCCAAACTCAACGGCAAGATCCACAAGGGCAGCAAGCCTATTAAAGCGAGTAAAGAAGCGATATAGATAAAGGCATCCCACAAACAGTACTTAAGAATAATTAAACCAGTGATAAGACAGGCCTTCAGCCAACTCAAAGACTTACCGTCATTGCCGTCAATTAATGCGCCTGAAATAGTTTTAAACCAACCCTGCAACACCTCAGAATTTGACGAATACATCCGAACCGACACCACATCAACGAGACCCAGAGCCCGAAAAGGAATCTGTTTCTCTTTAACAAGCTTTCCTAACGCTTCATCTTCAATGATTTTATTAGCAACCGTCTCGAACCCCCCAAGTTCATGAAAGGTTTCACGATTAAATATCATAAATCGCCCATTCCCTACGCACTGCGGCGAATCTGGATCATTAATGGCAACCCAATCCCGTTGAAACCCCATATCAAAAATAAAATAGGCATGCAAAGCGCGCTCGGAAAAACTACCTAAAACGTGTTTATCTAAACCTGTGAGGTACTGAATTTGCTGCTGCTGACAATAACCAATGGTGGCCGCCACTGCTTCAGGCGCAATGCGCACATCCGCATCAATAAACATAAGCCATTCGCCACTCGCTTGCTTAGCAGCTCTCTGACAGGCCCACGGCTTTCCCCTCCAGCCCTCTGGTGGCTCTTCAGCGCCATTAACGATTAGTAAACGCGGGTCATCAAATTGCTGCAGAATTTTCAGTGTGTTATCAGTGGAATTATCATTCAGTACAATGACTTCAATGTTTTCATGGCTTTGAGCCAAGGCGTGCTCTACGCACTCTTTTATATTATCTTCCTCATCACGCGCAGGAATGATAATAGAAACTTGGGTATTTTTTTGGCAGGGCGCATCGCCTCTGCGCACCCAAAAAGAGTCATCCTTAAGCAACCGTCGAACCCTTCGATTGGCCCGCCAATAGCGTCGAACAATCCCAAGAAGAACCAATGCAACCAATAGGTTTAGCACGTTTGCGAACAAGAAAGTGACCATAACGGGTGTATAGAACCTTTGTCTAAAATTGCCTGAAAATCGTACTTTTTTCAGTCGAATTGGCAGTATAAATACAGTGCCAGTCATGTAAAGTCTAAATCAAAGAAATGCTCACTGTGTCTAACTAAATAGATCATTACAACGTCACTCGCCACAGGCATACCCCGCAACGCACCACACTCAACACTCAACACTCAATGATTGACTTGAAAATGTTTACTTCCCCCCCTAAACCTCCTTAACTTAATAAGACGAACTAGATCCACGGTGATTAAGAAAGGACACGGATTTAGCTATTCGGTGATTGCAATGAACTGATAAAGTTACAGTTTTAAGGGTTCGTTTCTTTCGCTCTACCTACACGTTCCACTTCAATATTTTTTGATCACTTCTAAATAGACGATGCTTAAATCAATTCAACCTCAACACTCTACAAACATACTCATAATTGAGAATGATCCCACGCTCATTAAGCAATACACTGAAGCCCTGGGCGAATATTCATGCAATATCGACATTGYCTCGAACGGCAAAGAAGCCTCCATCAAGATCGATTCCAATCCACCTGACTTAGTCATATTAGAAATTAATTTGACTGATGTAGCTGATTATAAAATATTTAGCAAATTAGTAAAAATCAATTCTAACCCACAAATAATTATCACTAACACAAAACATTCTCTTTCCATCGCTACCACTGTTTTACGGCAAGGTGCATTGGATTATATCGAAAAACCCCTTTCTCAGCGCAGACTCAAAGACACTATTAGCGAGGCACTCTCAAGGCAATCGATTAATTCCGCGCTAAAGCGCTACCAATCTAGAATCTATCGTGGTGGCTACGGCAGTTTTATCGGCGAATCTCCGGCCATGCGAAAAATATACCTGTTAATAAAAAGCGCATCCACCACTAAAGCCAGCGTGTTTATCAGTGGTGAAAGCGGAACAGGGAAAGAAGTGTGTGCAGAAATGATTCATCGCTTAAGCCGCCGTAGCGAAAAAAAAATTGTCGCTTTAAACTGCGCCGCCATTCCCAAAGATTTGATTGAAAGTGAAGTTTTTGGGCATGTTAAAGGCGCTTTCACTGGAGCGGTTTCAAATCGTGATGGCGCCGCTACAGCGGCCAATGATGGCACCCTCTTTCTCGATGAAATTGGCGAAATGAATTTGGATTTACAAAGTAAATTACTCCGCTTCATTCAACTGCAGAAATTTCAAAAAGTAGGTTCCACTCAATTAGAAGAAGTAGACGTTCGATTTATAAGCGCGACCAATCGAGATCCTATTCAGCAAATCAAGGAAGGGCTATTCCGAGAAGATTTATACTACCGATTGAATGTCATTAACATTCATCTACCGCCATTGAGGGAACGAGGCAAAGACATACTTTTGCTTGCCAATCGATTTCTCGCTGAATACAACAAACAGGAAAACAAACATTTCCACAAATTTACGCCAGAAGCCGAAAGTCTGTTATTGGCCTATTATTGGCCAGGGAATATTCGAGAATTGCAAAATGTAATTCTTAATATTGTTGTACTTCAAAATGGCACTCGCGTGCTGCCTTCGATGTTACCGCCTTCATTGCTTGAAGCCCTTGATCCCAAAAGCACCTTTTATAAATCCATTCCCAAGCCCATCGAAAACCAAGATGCCTTTGATGAATTTAATTCAGAGCCAGGTTCGGTCACCATGACGGTGAATGACATTATCTCACTGGCAGATCTGGAACATCAGGCCATTGAAAAAGCGATTAATTTATGCGATGGAAATATCGTTCAAGCGGCCAAATATCTCGGCGTAAGTCCTTCAACGTTATACCGCAAACGAAACGACAAATAATCCAAAACCATTCGAATACAAATTCAAATTCAAAGCAAATTCAAAGCAAATTCAAAGCAAATTCAAATCATGCATCATTGAATATATTTAGAGCTGCCCATTAATTAACAGGCTTCAGCTTAAATTAACAGGCTTCGACAATAGCAGCGATTTTATGGGTGAATTTTTCCAGCCGCCCCTCATTTGCCAATAGCTCAGGCATTCCCACCACCATTTCTACACCGTCAGCAACTGGCGATAAACTGATAAAAAACGGTAAAAGTTTTGACGCAGGCGGTATTCCGAAGAGAGTTTCCGCTGTAAAACCAGCAGCACTGTAATCATCCAAATTAATTCTATTCACTTTAGAGACAGTCCCCAAACGCATATACTTCCCCTCATCATGCAGCTGAAGAATTGCTTTGTCTTTCATGCCATGAAATTTCGTGGGTAACCACCGAGCTAAAAACACCAGCAACGGCGAGGGACGAGCGAGTTCTTTATTTATTTTCAGTGACGCCTTTATCTGTCGCGTCACATCAAGCACTGAACTTTGGCGCGAGACATTCACGTCAATAGCGCCCGAACAATTGGCGGTGGTACACGTAGTCAGGGGAAGGTGGCGACGCAAATCAACGGTTAAGCGAATCCTCGCTTCATTAGACTCATCCTCATTGCCATTCATCTCGTCCGCCGCCTGTTTAATGGCAAGCATGACTCTAGGCAACAACTTAAATTCAGACGCCTTTATTTTTCTTCGGCACCATTGCTGGCGCATCGAAGTGCCTACTGCAGCACCGGTAGGTGAATCGTCATCCCGAGAAACAGGTTGAATTTTCGGACTCTCCACTCGATCTAAAAAATCAACGTCACATAAGGTTGAATTCGACCCAATGGGCTCACCGCCCTTTAGCGCGATAAAAATATCTCGTACGATATAACGAATTGAAGTGGCATCCCCCACGCCGTGATGAAGACGAAAAACAACGCGCAATTTATCTGATTTAATCAGCAGCACTTCAAATACTTTTCCCGTATCAGGGGAAAGTTTTCCACGTAAAAAATCGGCGTTTTCAGGGCCCTTACCATCCCAAAGAGAATCTTCAATCAACGTCACCGGGATTTCGAAATCGTCTACGCACCACTGCGAAAACCCTGATCGACCTTTTTTTATTAGTCTAACGCCAGGATGCACCGCAGCGGCCTTTTTGATCGCGCGCTTCCATTGAGGAAGATCGAACTCACCATAGCCCTCTGCCACTGCACAGAGGACCAACGGCTGTTCGTTATACCTATCATGAAAAAGATAGGATCGCTCCACCGGCGATATTTTGCGATATTTTGTTGCCACAGAATGGAATCCTCAATTGAAATATCTGGGTCGATAGCCACTCAATTAGAAAACTAACAAGCTCATCAATCTGATTTACACTACAGAAAGAATCACTAAAAAAAGCGTTATTGCCGCGCTGGAAAAAGTGCTCGCCCGGAGCATAACTTCTTTAATTTGGATAAACATCGATCTAATTAACACATCGAATATTTACCGTATCACGGTTTAGGCGCAAAAAACTCATAGCCAGCAAGATGCCTTTCAACGGCAATCCATGCCCCACTTAAGCCCAGCGATACTGATGCCATCAATATAAATAGCACCGATTGAAAATCCATGCCCTGTATCAAGTATTGGCTTTGATACTGATTTGCCAAGTCCGTTACCGAAGCCTGTAAACTTAACAATAACAATTCCACTGAAAATATTGCAAATACCCCCCCAGCAAGCCCAAACCAAGCACCAATATAAAGAAATGGCCTGCGAATAAAACTGTTCGTAGCGCCTACTAACTGGTGTATTTCAATCTCGTTCTTTTTATTTTCAATTGCCAGCCGAATTGTATTGATCACCACTAAAAACACTGCCAAGGCCAAACCCACAGCCAACGCAATCACAATGCTTTTCGCCAAATTCACTATGCTCTGTAACTTACGAACCCATTCAGCGTCCAACTGAGCAAACTGAACTTCATCCCACTGAATGACTTGCTGTTTTAAATGCTCCGCCACATCAAGCGCTGGAGAATCCAAATAAACCACGATCACCGAGGGTAATGGATTCTCATCAAACTCTTCTAACAATTCCGTATACCCAGAAACCGCCTCGAACTCAATCAATGCATCTTCTTTAGAAATGTACTCGACACGACTGATATGCGCTTGCTGCTCAATTTTCGCAAGTAAATTTTGTGCTTGAGATGGATCCACAGAGTCTTTTAGAAAGAGGGAGATTTGCGCGTTGCCGTCCCAGTTTTTGGCCACTTGCTGGACATTGGCCAGCAACACATAAAGCCCACTGGGCAGTGCAATGGCCACCGCCACAACTGCTACGGTCATTAGCGTCGACAATGGCGTACTCCATAGCCGGTCCAAAGTATCGCTGAGGACCGCTCGATGTTGAGCAAAATAAGCCGCTATATTATCTCGCCAAAACACCTGCCGATTACTGGCCCCTCTTTTCGGCGGCCGGCTCTCCATATTATTCCGACCCATTATCCTAACGCCCCACTCAAAAGCCGGCCCTTATCCAGCGCCAATTGCCGATGCTTGTAGCGTTCGATCAACGCCAAGTCGTGACTCGCAATAAGCACCGCGACGCCGACTCGGCTGAATTGCATAAAAAGATCCATGGTATCAGCGGATAAGTCAGGGTCTAAGTTGCCGGTAGGTTCATCCGCAAGCAAAATTGAGGGCTTATTCACCACCGCTCGAGCAATACCCACCCGCTGCTGCTCCCCCCCTGACAAATTAATAGGGTTTAATTTTTCTTTCGACAGCAGTCCCACTTTGTCTAACGCAGCCCGCACCCGTCGGCCAATTTCTTTCGGTTGATAACCCGACACCACTAACGGCAGCGCGACGTTATCGAACACGCTGCGATCAAATAATAATTGGTGATTTTGATGCACCATACCGATTTGGCGCCGATAAAGAGGCACGTGACGGCGCTTAATATGGGCCACATTTTGCTTGTTAACAATCACTGAGCCTTGGCTAGGTTTCTCAAGCAACATGATTAATTTAAGCAGCGTACTTTTACCGGCACCCGAATTCCCGGTAAGGAAAGCGATTTGCCCCGGCTCTATGGCAAAGCTCACTTGGCTCAATGCCTGATGACCATTGGGGTATTTTTTAGTCACCTGATCAAACTGGATCATAATTGAAAAATGAATTGCTTAAAGGTTGCAGAAAATGTCGAGTGAATTAGAGTGATTCAGCTTCAACATCAAGTATCGCCAAATAATGCTTCAACAAATGGCTTCGCCTCAAAAGGCCGAAGGTCTTCTAACTGTTCCCCAACACCAATATAACGGATTGGAAGCTCCATTTTTTCTGCGATGGCGAAAATAACCCCGCCCTTTGCCGTACCGTCTAATTTAGTCAAGGCAAGGCCCGTCAGCCCCACCGAAGCGTGAAACTGTTCCGCTTGGCTCAACGCATTTTGTCCAGTGCCTGAATCAAGCACTAACAATGTTTCGTGAGGTGCCTGCGGGTCCAATTTAGACAACACTCGCTTGACCTTTTTAAGCTCTTCCATGAGGTTGCTTTTAGTATGCAGCCGGCCCGCCGTATCCGCGATTAGCACGTCCGCTTCGCGCGCTTGAGCCGCTTGTAATGCATCATAAATAACAGAGGCACTGTCCGCACCCGTATGTTGAGCCACTACCGTCACGTCGTTCCGCTCCCCCCAGACTTGAAGCTGCTCAACCGCAGCAGCGCGGTAGGTATCCCCAGCGGCAAGCATCACACTCTTGCCTTCGCGTTTTAAATGTCGCGCGATCTTGCCAATGGTGGTGGTTTTCCCTACACCATTAACTCCCACCACCAGGATTACGTAGGGCTTGACGCTACCATCAATCTCTAAGGGGCCCTCCCGAGGGATCAATAATTTCTGCAACTCACGCTGCAATGCTTTATAAAGCGCCTTCGAATTCAATAATTCCCGGCGCCCAATTTTTTCAGTTAGATTGGCGACGATTGAGCGCGTGGCATCCACGCCCACATCAGCCATAATGAGCTGCATCTCGATTTCCTCGAGAATTTCATCATCAATGACTTTCTCTCCCAACAGGAGATTCCCTAGCCCTTCCGTAAATCCAGCGCGGGTCTTCCCCAGCCCTTTCCGCATTCGCGAAAAAAATCCGCTGGAATCAGGCTCATCCACTGCGACGCCAATGGGTTCATCAGCTTCAGAAGGAGAATTGGGGGGAGCAGCCGCTGAGGTTGAAGCAGCGATTTGGTCAGCCTCTTGCCCTGCAGCCTTCGCTGACGCATCCGAGCTTGTTGTGCTTGGCGCGTTCGATCCAACTTCGTCAGCCTCAACATTCTGATCGGCACTGCCATTTGATTCTGCACCGCTATCAGGCGCATCGGCCACCGCAGTCGATTTGTCGTCCTGTTTCTTTTTCTTTCGCCTTCCAAAACCCAACATGGAATTTGCCACCCAAGCTACAATAATTTTTACGATCTAAGATTTCAAACTACAATGATTAATAGTCCAATTTAACTCAGCATCCTAACATTCTTACCGGCCTTGCGATACGCGACAATAAATTATCGTTTCTGCAGCGCCACTTAAAAATAGCACTATTCCCATCACCCGGGAAAGAAAATCGGCCCTATCCTCAAACGACTTGCTCATCCTTCAAAAGGAGCCATGATGACCACCCAAACTGATTCTAGCCCCAAAACGCTTCGACGCACTAAAGCCCCAACCCCTAAGCCAATTCAAAAACGATTCAGTCGTAAGGCGCTTAATATAATCATCATCACCACTTCTTTACTGATTGTACTTTTCTCTAATCTTCCCGCAGGTTAATGCAGCGCTCAGGGATTAGCGCTGCAGCTCGAAATTTCACGAGAGATAAAAGTTAAACCTTTTGTACATCAATTTCTTAGCATAGCCTAGGCGGACTTTCTAAGCGTTCAGAATGAAATTGCCTTGCTTCAGCTAAGCAATAAAATGGTAGAATTAAAGCGCTTCCGCCCACTAAATTCTACCAACCTCTAAGTTTTATCAAAATGCCTCGCAAATCCACCACCAAGCCCCCGCAAACATCCCAACTGAAGATTATTGCAGGCCGATGGCGCGGTCGACCTATTAAATTTCTACAGCTCGAAGGAGTTCGACCCACCCCGAACCGAATTCGAGAAACACTCTTTAATTGGTTAGCACCCACAATCAATGATGCTCGCTGCTTAGATCTTTTCGCTGGCAGCGGCATTCTGGGCATAGAGGCACTCTCTAGAGGCGCCTCGGAATGCACATTTTTAGATCTTTCCGCAGAAGTCTGCTATCAAATCAAAGCGCAATTAAACCTTTTAGACGCGGGCTCACATAAAGTAATCCTTTCAGATACAAAATCGTGGTTACAATCCACCGCCCCAAAAAACCAATACGATATCATTTTTCTGGACCCTCCCTTTCACCAGAATTTATTGCCCGAGTATTTTCAGTTACTCGAAGCTAAAGAAATTCTCGCCCCCGGGGGGGCTCTGTACGTAGAATCGGAATCACCCATCAATCCAGTCCACCTGCCCAACCGCTGGAGCCTCGAGCGATACAAATCCGCTGGCAATGTGCATTACGGTTTAATCCTAGCCACAGGGAACTAAACCAAAAATTCAAGCACCATCGACTCATCACTGCAACGCATTAGGCTACCAAAACGGTTCTAATAATAGTCACCCCAGGGACCCCAGCCGGCAGACCCTGCAATGCCTCTTGACGAACAGATTATAAAATTAGTAATTTGTTTACTGAAAAGGATTCGGCTAACATACTTGGCTCGACAATCCCTGAGACAAGGCGACAGAAAAAGTAGTTAGAAAAAGGCTTCACCGACCTTTTCTAGATCGCTCTAACTTAGTGAGATGAAAAAAAGGATAACATTAGGACAACACTTAGGACGGAACTATGGCAAAGGCAAACCGAGTAATTTACCCAGGCACATTTGATCCCATAACCAATGGACACCAAGACCTGGTTGAAAGAGCTGCGTCACTTTTTGACGACGTCGTAGTGGCCATAGCAGAAAACCCTAAAAAGAACCCTACCTTCTCTCTGGAAGAGCGAGTCGGCCTGGCGGAACAAGCGACATCTCACCTGCCCAACGTATCCGTAGTAGGCTTTAATATCTTATTGGCAGATTTTGTAATTGCGCAAGGCGGCAACATCATACTGAGAGGTTTAAGAGCGGTTTCTGACTTTGAATATGAATTTCAGCTGGCCAACATGAATCGTCAACTGGCTCCGCAATTAGAATCATTATTCCTAACCCCCTCGGAGCACCTTTCCTACATATCAGCTAGCTTGGTAAGAGAGATTTCATCGTTGGGCGGGGATATTTCTAAATTTGTAAATCCAGCAGTGGCTGATGCACTTGCGCAGAAGCATCAATCCTAAAACAACCAGTCCAGAATAACCAATCGCAGAAAATTCAGTCATACAATAATTCAAACAGAACCATTAAAACTGAACCATCAATACTTTCAGAGCACCATTAAGTATGAATAACCATTAAAGGTGCTCTGCTATTTGCGAACTGGCTATCGACGATTTTGACCGGCGTTTTTGGAAGTACACCCTAAACATCGTATAAAGGTAGATTTAAACGGCCCCACTACAAACGTATTGGCTGATTCCACTACGTTCCCTCCTAACAAGGAAAAGGGTAACGTAACCACAAAGAAGCCCACTCCCACCAATGTGCCTACCATTAAAAACGGCCGTAATACCGCATCGCCCCCCATCTCAAAAGCGGAAGGTCGCTCATCGACACGCCCCGCGTGACTGACTGCGGGCAAAACGAACAACCCCGACATCACAACAATCATGACATAGGTAATGACCTTGTTTTTTATGACTAACATACTATCCCTCATAATTCCGTTGTCTTACAGAACGTGTTAATTCGTAACTCATTTATCTAAGTATATTCCCGTATTTCAATTTCACCCATTAGGCTGCAGAAGCACTGATCCAAGTCCAAACTGAATAAAGAATAGGATCGACGCCAGCCTATCTAACCGACTGAATATTGACGATATATTTTAAACCCTTTCAAAAAACAACTGAACCCTATATTACATTTCAGGCTTAGCGGCGCGCAGTGATCAACAGCCTACTGAGGGGGCAAATTAGAATTCTAATGTGATTCCGCTAAGCTATTTGCCCCATGGCTTAATTCACCACCAAATACCTTTTACCTAATCTATTCTATTGTATTGAGTCGCTAAGTAGACTACCGCCATCACAAAATTTAGTTTTAAAGCAGCCGCTAGGCAGTCACTTCACTGTTTTTTTTTACGTGGACCTCAAGCCCGTCGTCCCAACCCGCTTCCCAACTAGCCGACACTTCATCCTCTTCATAAGGGCAATCGTTTTCTCCACGCCCCGTCAGCCCTTTCTGATAACCCTGTTCGTACGCCTCATCCAATCCTATGTGCCATTGCAAGGTATCTGCATCCAGCACCAACTGAGAAGCCTCAACTGCCTTATCCGATACCACCTCAACCACAGGTTCCGGAGTTTCAACCGCATTCACAAAATGGGAAATGCCGCGCATTCCAAAAAAGGATTTTATATCATCCAGYACGTAGTARGCAGCAGGAATCAATACCAAGCTCACCACGGTGGCGAACATCACCCCAAACGCCAAGGACACGGCCATCGGAATCATAAATTGRGCTTGCAGRCTTTTCTCTAACATYAGCGGCGTTACCCCCGCAAAAGTGGTAAGAGAAGTCAGCATAATGGGYCTAAAACGAGCCGCGCCGGCATCTCGTATGGCCACTTCCARCGGCACGCCTTCAATCCGTTTGTTATTRACATAATCAACCAAAACTAAGGTGTCATTCACCACCACACCACTCACCGCCACCATGCCTATTAATGACCAAAGAGTGATTTCAATGCCCACCAACATATGTCCGCCCAGCGCACCAATCAACCCGAAAGGAATCGCAAACATCACCATTAATGGCTGCGAATAGGATCGGAAAAGCGTCGCCATTAAAATATACATAATGACTAACGCAAACAAATAGGACTTTTTAAGATAAGCCAGGGCCTCACTTTTTTGCTTTTGCGCACCAGAAAGTTGCCATTGAATGCCCTGATAATTGTAAGGTAAATCGTGAAGGAAGTTCGCTCGAAGATCTTCCATGACGTCCCCATCGCTGATCATAGACTCATCCACTCGTGCCTGCACTTTAATAACCCGCTTTCTATCGGTGTGCTTAATCACCGAGGGCCCTTGTCCGTACTCGACTTTAGCCACGGTTAACAGCGGCGCCAAACGTCCGTTCGGCAATCTGACGTTCATATTTTCTAAATGCCAAAGGGAGTTTCGTGCTTCATCAGGATAGCGCACTATCACCTTCATCTCAGAATCGCCTCGTTCAAGGCTTTGTACGACCGTGCCGTGAAACGCCTGCCGGACTTGTATCGCCAACTCGCTTAAATTCAGCCCTAGATCCCGACCAGCGGGTTTCATGGTCAAATAAACTTCGTCTTTGCCTTGTTGAAACGAATCCTGTACCTCATAAATTCCCGGAAAGCCCATTAGCTCGTCCCGAAGGGCACTGGAAGCGGTCCGCAACAGTTCGATATTTTGCCCGTATAATTCCAGATCAATACTAGGCGGCGACTGATTTAATGTGGAATTAATATCCAAGCTTTCAATATTGGCAATAACGCCAATTTTTTCTCGCCAACGTTTGCTAATCAATTCCCCCGAGAGGGTGCGGCTTTCGGAAGGAGCCATTTCAATGGTGACACTGCCTCGATGTTCACCGCCTTTTCCGATCGAGCTAACAATACTAAATATTTGCTCCTCACCGGTTTCATTTTTTAATTCTTCGCCGGCTCTTCGAGCCGCGCTTTCTACCCGCTGAACAGCCGCTGAAGTCACTTCGACGGAGGTTCCACTGGCAAAAGAAATTTGCGCAACGGCCACGTCGCCTTCAATTTCAGAGAAAAACTTTACTTTGACCCAGCCATTAGCAATAACCGCAATCGCCACTAAAAATAACGCCACAAATATAGCAATGGATGCATAACGCCAACGTAATACCATTTCCAAAAAGGGTCTAAATTTATCCCTAATAAAATTCTCTAAACCTTCCGAAAACTTTTGCTGCAAAGCCCCTAATTTTTGAAAACGAGTATCCTCGGGCTTTTTCCAACTGGTGCTGGTAGATAAATGAGCCGGCAGTATAAGCAGCGACTCCACCAACGAAAAAGCGAGTGTACAAATTACCACTACGGGAATCGCCAAAATTAACTTGCCTTCCCAGCCTGGCAAAAATAACAAGGGGGAAAATGCCACCATGGTGGTCACGACCGCAAACAACACCGGCTTGGCCATTTCCTGAGCCCCGCTCACCGCACCTGACAATCCAAGGTTACCCCGCCGATTGTGGGTATAAATATTCTCACCAATAATAATAGCGTCATCCACCACGATTCCTAACACTAGAATAAAAGCAAAAAGAGAAATCATATTGAACGAACCACCGAAATAAGGCAGCAGCCAAAACGCTCCAAAGAATGAAATTGGAATCCCTAAACTGGTCCAAAATGAAAGTCGCAGCCTCAAGAAAAGTAATAAAATGATGACCATCAAGCAAAATCCAGTGATCGCATTAGTCACCAATAAATTGATACGGCTACGAAAATACTTAGAGGAGTCTTCCCATATATGAAGCGTAATTCCCTCAGGGATATACATGTCTGGAGCATCGATAAATTCACTAATCGTTTTTGAGAGATCCAAAATACTTTGATCCCCCACTCGGTAAATTCGCAACGATACAGCGGGGTTTTCGTTAAACCGACTGGCGATGTGACTTTTTTGAAAGCCATCTTGTACGTCGGCAATATCACTCAACAATATCCGCCCACCGCTTGGGTCCGAGCGTATCACTAAATTTTCGTAATCTTCTCCGTCTTCAGCTTTGCCCATGACACTAACGGAAATCCCCTCCACGGCACCCGCAGCAGAATCTAAGGAAGATGATTTAATGACATGAACCACTTCAGCAAAACTCAGTCCATAGCGATGCAATTCAACTTCAGAAAGCTCAATCGAGATTTCATAAGGCCGAACGTCACCTATTTCTATATGGCTCACTCCCGGCTTTGCCAAAAGGCTGCCACGGATTTGCTCAGCGAGCGTTTTAAGCGCGTGCTCATCCGCAGGGCCAGAAATAATTAATTTGAGTGCTTGCACTCGCACGGAAAGCCGCTTGATCAAAGGCTTGCCTACTTGCTGGGGAAAACCGGCAATCCCTTCAACCTTGGCTTTAATTTGCTCCAACATAGCATTGACGTCGTAGCCAATTTTAATTTCAGTTTGCACGATGCCGACATTTTCTCTCGCCAAAGCAGTCACCGCTTGAATACCCTCTATGTCATAAATAGAGGACTCCACTCGGTTAATCACTGTCTTCTCAACTTCACTGGGCGAGGCCCCAGGAAAAGGAATCGTAATGGAGATATGTTCAGACGCTACATTGGGCAAAATTTCCATGCGTGTTTCAGGCAAAGAAACTGCACCAGCAATTAATATAAAAAACATTAATAGATTTGCAGCAACACGGTTTTCCGCGAACCAGGCAATTAGGCTATTCATAATCTAGTGCTCTTAATCATTTTCTGACAGCGGGGCAGGAGGCTCCGCTTCTTCAATTACGATGCCCGTGGAAGCGCCATTCCTTAAGGCTCCCCCCAATGGACCACTGCCATCAGCGTAAGCCGTTCCAGATTCGAGTAAATGCGTATTGGTCTCTCGGCTCACTTCAGATTCAAAGGCCGCACTATATTCGGCTAAATCGTTGTCGGCGAGTTGCACTCGCATACCGTCGACTGCGACATCCAGTTTTGTGAGCACCACAAATTCACCGTCCTCAATGCCATCACTGATGTAAACCTGATCCCGACCGCGATGTAAAACCTCAACATCTTTCACTTTCAAACGATGATTATTCGTCACCGTCCATACTTGATTCCCATTTCGAATCACATCTCTTGGCAGTACCACTACATTACTGAATTGGCGACCTTCTATTTCTACTTCGGCAAAATCTCCTGGCAATAACGGTGGACGATGGGGTTGATTTACATCCCGCGCGTAAGGCGCTTCGATCGCTGCCACGAGATAGATCATGCGAGTTAACTCATTTATTCCGCCCTCAGTACGAACCACCTCACCAGGCCAATAATATTCTTCTCCGCCAGACTCCACTTTTAACATCACCGCTGACCCGTGCCCTTGCATTTCCTCACCATCGTATTGAATGGGGATTTGCACTAAGCTCTGCTGCCTATTGGATAACGGCAAACTAATTTCTGCAACGTCTGTTGCGTAGACTCTTGCGACTTGAATTCCGGGAGTAATGTATTGACCCACATCCACAGTAGTCTCTCGGATTCGACCGTCAAACGGGGCTCGAATTTCGGTTCGATCCAACAATAAACGCACTCGAGTAAGGCCTGCCTTGGCTGCGGATAATTGCGCATACGCTTCTTCTATCCTGGCTTTGCCTATTTTTGTTTTCGATTGCTTATTGCCCTTCACGTCAGCGCGAACTCGCTCCACATTCAATTTAGCCGTGGCTACCTTGGCTTCCGCGTTCGTAAGATCTAATTCATAACTGATTGGGTCAATGCGCAATAGCACTTCATCTTTTTTAAAGGACCCCCCTGACGCAAAATTAGCCGACACATCTTCAATACGGCCCTGCACTTCAGCCACCAGGAAAATTTCGGTGGCAAATTTAATCACTCCACGGGTATAGACAGGAATAGTCGCCATTTCCTGCACCGCGCGCAGCACAGTCACCGCAGGCAGCTTCTCATCCACCACTACTTTCTCGACCTCAGGCTTAAACACGGTTAAAGCCGCGATCGCCACCCCGGCGACACCCAGTATCATCAAAGTAAAACTTAACCTTTTAAACTTATCCATAAATAATTATCACTTCAGTTGCCTAAGCCTAGAAAACCTCGTCACCTCGAACAGTGCCAAGTTTGCTAGCTTAAATCAGCGCCGTAACACGCGGATTTATTTTTGGTTTCAAAATAAACTGATTTAACGCATTTTTTACTTCAGCCAAAACTAATTGCTGTGCGGCTACAATAAAAAAATGCCCTCCCGGAAGCTCTCGCTCAATTAATTCAATACTGGTTTGTTCCTGCCACGCACTATTGGCAGCTTGATTAACCCCTTTATCACGTTCTCCACGCAATGCCACAATGGGCATCCTCAAAGGGGTCTGCGATCGATATTGCCATGTTTCAATGATCTTAAAATCCGCCCTCAAGATTGGACTGACGATTTCCATTAACTCGGGGTTTCGCAAAACTTCCTCAGGCGTTCCTTTTAACTTGCCGATCTCGCGAATAAATTCTGCTTCGGGCAAATCATGAATTGGATCGTATTTTCGCTTCACCTGTGGCGCTGCTCGACCAGAAACGATTAATAATTTTGGCTGCGGTCGCTTTGCCTCTCTCAATGCTCGAGTCAACTCCCAAGCCACGTGCGCTCCCATACTGTGCCCAAAAAAAACGTAAGGGACATCCAGTAAAGGCGTAATTTCAGTCAATAATTGAGCAATAAGTAGGTCGCTGTTGTCTATCAATGGCTCGTTCATACGCGCCCCGCGACCGGGCAATTGTACCGCACAAACCTCAACCTCGTTATCAGCGCCAAAGAATTTCGCCCAATCTTTGTAGATCGCCGCGGAACCTCCTGCAAAAGGGAAACAAAACAACCTCAACGTCGGCGGCTTGGTCAGCGCAGAGTTAGTTTGCTTCGCGCCAAAGTTAACAAACCAAGCACTTCTTTTTTTATCCGCACTAGGGTCCATCATGCTCATTATTTGCCTTTTCTATTAATTTTAACCTAGTGGTTTTCGTGGAATTCTTTAACCCTAGCGGACTTCAAGCTTTCACCGTCTCAACTTCATTGTAATCGAAATCGGGCAGCTCCTTTTCAATATTACGTATTCGAGGGTTAAGGTAAGCTAAGCTTGATACCACCAGCAACAAGGCCCCATAGACACTCACCAGAAGTGCAATGCCTCGCCCTTTTCCGACTCCGTAGACTTGCCCCAACGTGGCTTCTAATCCGCCGCCAGGTGCCATTAAAGGCTCAAATATCTGATCTGCAAAAATTCCGGAGAGCAAGTATGCCATGGGGGTAGAGGCCCCCACAATTGCCGCCCTAAAACCAAATACCCGCCCCTGTACACCAAGTGCAACTTTTTGTTGCCAAATCGTCTGGCTCAATGCCGTCACGCTTGGAAACAGTAACACGATGATAAATAAACTGGCCCCCACTGCATAAATCGACGGCACCACGGGTGCAGCAATCAACACCAGGCTGAGCAATGCCGATAACCCTAATACAATCCGTATCTTATGCTCAATACTTCGCCATAGAAAGGCAATTGCACTGCCAAGCCCCAAACCCACACCGGTGAAACTCATCAACATGCCAATCTCTTCTTGAGTGGCAAACGGTCGTACCAATGGCATAAACAAAACCATGATCGACGAGACATTAAAGCTAACAAAAAAATAGAAAATAAGCAGCCAAAACAAGCCTTTACGATCGAGCAAATAGTTCAGACCGAATTTCATTTGCGCCAAAACACCCTCACCTTCTTTGCCTTCATCGATCTTTTCTGGCGGACTAGGAATATAAATTAACAGGATGGCTACGATGCCCACCATAAAGGTCAACAAATCAATAACAAAAAGCCCCTCCAAACCAATCGCGACAATCAAAAAGCCGGCCATCGCAGGGCCTAAAAGCTGAGCCAATCCAAATCCCAAGCTGCGCACCGTATTCGCTCGAGGCAGCTGATCTTTAGGCACCATCAAAGCAACACTGGCCGCTAACGCGGGAATCCGAAACGCGCTCGCCATCACCCCAATGACACCCACCGATAAGATATACCACACCGTTAAGGCGTCATTGAGGTATAAAACAAACATAATCATCGAGCAGACTGCTGAAATAAGCTGCGACCAGGCCAGTACTTTTTTCCTCGACCAACGATCCGCCATGGCTCCCGCAAACGGGCTGATCAATAAATTCGGTAAGGTCATTCCGGCTGCAGTAAGCGTAAATAAACTCACAGAGTCATGATGATCAAGAATCCATAAACATATTCCAAACCCTGATAGGCTACTGCCTAACATCGAAACGGTTAATCCCCCAATCAGTAGGTAATAGGACGACATCTTTTTTTGTTTCATAAAGCGTTAACTACTCTGTCGCTAGTGGCTTACATGTCACTAGTGTTATTTATCTATAAACCTACACGCCAGGCACTTTGAACCCCAGCGGCTAAAAGCAAAAAAATCAAACCCAAACACTTCAAATCAAACCAGCTTAAACCGCAGCACTTAAAGCAAAGTATTTAAAGCAAAGTACTTTGAATTAAAGCCGCCAATCGTGCCACCTGAGGCGCTTGCAAAATCGACTCATGATCGGCAGTCAGCTGTTCCCGCACTAAATGGTGAGTGGCATAAGCAGACCAAGCGTCACCCGAATTCACCCCAAGCCGAGATTCAGAGGCTGCCACGTGCAATACATTCCCCGAATAAACCGCTAACTGATAAACCCTCATCGCTTCCGCATTGGCTTTACCCACGGCGATCACCCGCTGCACCTGGGACAAGCCCAGCTCATCGGCCACCAAACCTCGATCGCGAGCCCGATTATAAATCAAAGTCACTTGAGAGGTGCCATCGAGCCCGGCTAAGTCTTGCTCTTTAATGTCCAGCTCGGCGCCAAACTGTTCAATCACTAAGGCGCTTTGTGATTCTTCAGCAAGCTTGTCTCCTAAACACTTCGGATCATAGCTATCAATCAAATAAAGATTTTCAACCGTCTCGCCTTGAGCCTCTAATTGCTGAGTTATTTCCCAAGCAATTAATCCCCCTAAGGATTGGCCACCCAAAAGATACGGCCCCCGGGGCTGAACTTGCTTGATGCTTTCAATGTAATAGGACGCCATGGATTCAAACGAAGCATAGAGAGACTGATGTTCTTCAAGCCCCGAAGCTTGCAAACCATACACATTCACCCCGTTTAATTCCTGAGCTAATGGCTGATAGCAGAACACCGTACCGCCAACGGGATGAATCATAAACAGATTCTTTGCAGCCTTTTGTTGACGAATAGAGACCACAGGGCTCCAGTCACTGGGATGTAGCTCTTGATCAATTAATGTCGCTACATCAGCCACCGACTGGGCGTTAAACAACATGGAAAGGCGAAACTTGGCCGCAAAATCTTTTTCCAATCGAGAAAGTATCCGCATCGCCAATAATGAGTTCCCTCCCAACTCAAAAAAGTTAGCCTCTACACTGACTTTTTCTAGGCCTAGAATCTCTTTCCAAACTTGAGCCACCCTTTGTTCCGTATCATTCCGTGGCGCTAAATAAACCCGCTCCGCACCGGCTTCTTGCGGCAAAGCTTTACGATCAATTTTACCATTGGGGGTTAACGGCCACTGCGGCAACACCAGCACATTATTAGGCACCATATAATCGGGTAAATACTGCCCTAATAAAGTTCGCCACGGCTGTTGATCCAGCGCCACATCTCCGATCACATAGCCCACCAAAGAATCATCGAGAGCCAACACTAAACTGTCTTCAACGCCTGGTTGCTGCCTGAGCGCCCATTCGATTTCACCTAACTCAATGCGCAGGCCGCGAATTTTGACTTGGAAATCCTTGCGGCCAATAAACTCATAATCGCCACTCGCTAACTGACGCATCAAGTCGCCAGTGCGATACAGCAGGCCGTCTCCATAAGGGTTGTCGATAAAGACCGCGTTACTGAGCTGCTCTTTATTGAGATAACCCTCACCCACCCCTTCACCGCTGATGCACAACTCCCCAATCAAACCCTGGGGAAGCATTTGTTGATTGTCATTTAACAAATACAATTGCACATTGTCATTGGCGCGCCCAACCGGCACTGCATGTTGATAGTAACGTTGTGGATCTTGCACGTGAAAGAAAGCCGCAATATCGGTGCACTCGGTAGGGCCGTAATTATTGGTCACTTGTGCTTGATTGAATTCATTCTCCAACCAAGCCTGCAGGGTATTCATCCGAATCGGCTCACCCCCAAAAATCACCTGCCGTAAACTACTCAGCTGTTGGAACGAAATCTCTTGGTCCGAACGTTGCTCCACCAACGGATAAAACGCACTCGGCGCGCAATTGATTAAGGTGACTTTTTCCGTTTCGATTATTTCCGCAAAAGCTCGTTCATCATAGTGATCCACTTCTGGCAAAATGAGCTGTCCACCACTCACCAGCGGTGCAAAAAGATTTTTCTGCGTCAAATCAAAACCGAACGCACTTATAATCAGCACCCGACTGCTTTGATCAAAGCCAAATTGCCGAACATACCAGCTCAATAAATTTAATTCACCACGATGCTTTACCGCCGCACCCTTCGGCTCTCCGGTCGATCCCGAGGTGTAGACAACGTAAATTAAATCATCCTTTTCGTTAATGGGCTGAGGATTAGTATCAGAAAGATTCTCAAGCTGACCCCAATCACGATCCATTAGAAATTGTTGCCCTGCCACTTCTTGCAAACATTCCGCAACTCCCGACTGAGTAATTAACATCGGCGCAGCGCTGTCTTTCAGCAAATAGGCCAGTCGTTCTGGTGGATACTGGCTGTCCATTGGCACATAGGCGCCTCCGGCTTTTAGCACCGCCAACACGGCCACCATCGTATCCGTACTACGATCAAGGCAAATTCCCACGCGGCTGTTACGCGTAATCCCTTGCCCGCGCAAATAGTGCGCTAATTGATTCGCTCGGCTGTTRAGTTGRAGATAAGTAAGACTCTGACTGCCCTGTTTTACGGCGATGGTTTCAGCGCTTCGAACCACYTGCAACTCGAATAATTGCGCCACACTTTGTTCACTTGTCCATTCCGCCTTCAAGGGCCTCTGCGAGTCTTGATTCAATTGAAGCAAATATTCTTGTTCTTGCTCGAGGACGAATTTTAAATCCTGCAAATTTAAATCCGGCTGCGCAACAATTTGTTCACTAAGAAAGACAATTCGATCGAGAAAATCTAAACTCTGAAAAACACTGTTTCGGTATTCCAAAGACAAATGCAGGTCATCATCAATTTGTTTTACCAAAAATTGCACTGCATGATCTGCAAACGCAGTGAAGGTGACTGTTTCTAATTTCTCGCCTTGAAATTCTAATTCCGGAATAAAGTGATAGTAGTTATAGGTAAATGCAACCGGACCTGGTTGAGACAAATGTAATTTTTTAGAAATAGATAAATTGTGGAACGGCTTAATGGACTTTTGAAATTGCCGAGCGTAACTGAGCAGTTGCTTAAAAGGCTTCTCTCCTGAAACACTCTCTGCACTAAAAATAAACGGTTGTTGCTGATAATACACACCCACGGATAAATAGTTGGCGCGAGTTCGGCCGCTATTAAATTCCACCACTTCGAAATCTTGATCCGCTTGGCAATATTGTTTTAATAATAAACCGTACAAGCATTTATAAAATAAAGCTGGGGTAATACGCTGACTGCGGCAATACTTTTTAACCGCTTGCCAGTGATCTCGTGGCAACATTCGCTGAAGATTAATGGGCCTATTCGGATCCTCTTCAGCTCCGTCGGCATTATCTGCGCTTGTGTCATCAATACTCATCTTACCGGTACTGAGATCATTACTAGCCGCGCTAAAACTAAGTGGCTCTACAGTTGAAAATTGTTGCTGCCAAAACTCAAGCGTCTGGCGGCGATCCATGGCATTTCGATTGTCATAAATAACATCGAAAAAGTCCGTGTCACCTTCCATTTCAAGAGGCTCATCATTATTCGCTTGATAAAAAGCCACTAACTTTTGACCGTGCGCTGACAAAGCCATACCATCGCCAACAATATGGTGTGCCGCCGCCGCTATCGCATAACAGTCATCGCTGATGCGAATTAAATGATGATGGAAAAGAGGGCCGCTTAATTCATAAGTACACGTTACCAATTGATGAACGCGCTGATTAACGATTTCACGATCGAGCTGCTGCTCACGCCAATCGAGTAAATTAAAACGATAGGCCTTACTCTTTTTGATGCACTGATAAGCGATTTCACCGTACCCAAGTGCTTCGCCCACAAATTCCACGCGCATCATTGGCTCATGAGCCACCAAACGGTCTAACGCATTCTGCCATGCCTGCACATCTAAGGTTTCGTTAAAAAAGCCACAGTAGCCCATGCTGTTTTGCAAGGTATCTGGATTCAATAACATATCCACGTAGAAATCACGCTGCATGGGCGTTAAAGGCAATATTCTTTCGATCGCTTCTGGGTTTAAGTCTAAAGATTCCAGCAACACGGATTTCGAAACCAAAGCTAGCGAATGAATAGATTCCGTTGGCCTTGCCGCCATTTCGCCTAACAAATAAACGTATCTCTCGGCAAAGCGCTCAATGGATTGCGCATCAAATAAATCGGCGGCGTAATCAAAACGTCCGCCAATGCCGTCTTTAGTCTCAATCAAAGAAAGTGTAATGTCTTGAATCGCTGCGCTGTGTTGGTTATCAAATGCCTCGATGGCAATATTACTCAACGCTTGAAAGTTCGCCTTGTCCAAATTTTGAATTTGAGGCTCAAGCGCGGTCTGCAACGAAAAACCCACCTGAGCACCAGGATTAAACGCCGCATCACGCCGCAAATTAATCGCCGCCAAGACTAGTTCGTTCGGCACATCCTGGTTTTCAAACGCCTGAATCGAAAACTGTTTAATGCGTGCTAAATATTCCTCTAAGCTGGGATTGCCAGACATATCGCCTCGCATCACCAAGCCATTGACAAAAAAGCCAATTAAACTTTTAGTTAATGGGTGATCTCGACCTGCAACAGGCACCCCTATACACACATCATCCTGCTGAGCCCAACGCCCTAGCGCAATTTGATAGGCCGCTAGTAACAACATAAAAAGAGTCACTTCCTGATTGGAAGCCAAACCTTTTAAACGCTCGACAAGAGATTTAGGAAATTCAAAATGATGGGTCTCACCACGGTAACTTTGTTCCGCAGGCCGCGGTCGATCCGTGGGCAAACTAATCACATCCGGAGCGGAGTTAAGCACATCCGCCCAAAAAGCAACTTTGTCTTTAATTTCCTCTTCTTTAAAACGGGTTCTCTTCCAGGCTGAATAATCCGCGTATTGTATTTTTAATTCCGGCAAGGGTGACGCTAATCGTTGGCCGAAAGCGGCGTACAACACCGCAATTTCATTGACCAATACTTCCAGCGATCCACCGTCTGCAATAATGTGATGCAGTGTCAACAATAATAAATGGTCTTCATCATCGAGTTTGATCAAAACCACCCGAAACAAAGACCCTTTTTCCAAATCAAATAATTTCTCTGATTCCTGTTTCGCGAGCTGTCGTGCTTGATCTATTATCTGCTCCGCTGGGGCTAGTAATTTCTCTGCAGAGGCTTTTGGTTGTCTAGCGGGAGCTTTTAATTCCTTATCAGGGGCCTGGCACAGATCTACTTCATCGAGTAAAAACGGCTTCGGAGGATCAATAATCTGTAACGCTTCGCCATTCTCACCGCTCGCAAAACGAGTCCGCAATGATTCATGACGGCGTACAATTTCCGTAAACACCTGTCTCAGCACCAGTTTGTCCAACGGGCCTTTCACACGCAATGCCTTGGCGATGTGATACGACGCGTTATTGTCTAGCTGAGATAAAAACCACAGCCGCTCTTGGCTATAGGATTGAAGCATCGGTTGACTGCGATCGACACGATCAATGGCGTCGCTCGATTGAACCGCAGCTTGCTGAAGAAAGGCAATTATATGCGGTTTCTTTTCAATTAATTCTGCTTTAATTTCCGCAGTAATGGCCCCCTTGGGCGCATTAATTTTTAGTTTCTCACCGTTTAATTCGATAAAAATATTTTTATTTCTAAGGCAAGAGAGAAACGGGATTACGTCCCGATTCTTATCGATCATATTTCTAACTCCTCACGATCGTCCCCTTGAGGTACTTCTTGTTCTTGTTGCATCCATAGCAACGTATCAATGTAAGCCGCCAGTTTTTCTACCGTGGGAAATTCAAAGATCGCCTTCAAGGGCAGTTCGAGGCTAAACCCTTCATTAATTAAATTGATCAGCTCCGTTGCCAATAACGAATGCCCTCCCAATTCAAAGAAATTGCTGGTAATACTCAAGGATTCTTTTTTCAGCAACGCGGACCAAATGGATGCCAATTGGTGCTCGGAGTCAGATCGAGGCAAAACGCATTCTTGTTCTGCGTCGTCTCGCAAACTCCAAATCGGCTTCGGCAATTGTTCACGATCCACTTTGCCATTATGATTCAGGGGAATATTGTCTACGAAAATAAATTGGTTCGGCAACATATAATCGACTAAGAAATTTCTCGCAACACTACGGAAATCATCGCCATCTAGTTTTCGACCTGCTTCACCGACAATATAGGCGACTAAATAATATTGCTCCTCGCCACCCGCATCATTGAGAGTTTTATCGGCAGCGACGAAACAATCCTGCACCGTATCAATACAGCGTAATTCATTTTGGACGTCGAGTACTTCCACGCGATAGCCGCGTAGTTTTATTTGCGTATCTTTTCGACCTGCAATTTCAATCTGACCGTCAGAACGATAACGACCAAGATCGCCGGTCCGGTACCAATTGAATCGCATACCCGCCGTTAGAGAATCACTAAGGCCATCCGGAGTACTCCCAGCCTCAGTTTCTTGCTTGAATACTTCCCCAGTTAGCGCCTCATCCGTATAGCCTAGGGCTAGAAAGGGTGAACGCACCCACACGTCTCCCAACTCTCCAGACCCGATCGGCCGATTATGCGCGCCCAGCAATACCAATTGACTGCCCGGCGCTCCCTGGCCTACCGGCATGGTTTGATCATGACAGGCTTCATCGAAATTAAATGCATGCTCAGCAATGGGATGATAGGAGATTATTTGGGGTGTTTCCGTTGCTCCGTAACAATTAATAGCTTGTGCATTGGGAGCAAAAGAATGTGCCTCTCGAACATGGCTCAATAATAACGACTCACCACCAAAGAACATCAAACGCAGCGAATTTAGAGTTTCTTCATCACTGTCCCGCCCAATATTAATAAGTCGAAACAGCGAAGGGGTTAGATGGCTAATGCTGATTTTATTTTCCAGCAACCAATGACGCATTTTAACCGGCTCGTCAAAATGACTTTGCTCGGGAATATAGACCGTCGCATGATTAGCCAGCGGCACCAAGAAATCTCGCAACAAAGGATCATGCCCTAAACCAGACAACTGACTAAAACGATCCTCACGGGTGACGTCAAACTGATCACTGTACCAATTAATAAAATGATTGAGTGGGCGCAGCGAACCGCGAATCCCTTTCGACTGCCCAGAGGTTCCTGAAGTAAAAGAAATGTAGGCTAAATCATCGTCTTCTCGCTGAACCGAAGGGCTGTGTTGAGAATATTCTGAACACGGATTATCCACCGCGATGGCTTCAAGTCCGGGTAAATTATAATTTAATTGCGTCTGAGCAAATATACCGACGAGGGACTTAGGGCAGGCTTCACCCCGACTTAAACAGAGCGCCCCCTTGATATCCACTTGATCCAAATATTTAACTAATCGATGTTCCGGCAGATTAGGGTCTAACACAACGAAGGCTGCGGCGGATTTTAATATTCCTAAAATTGCCCAAGCCAACGCCCCAGAACGATGCCCATAAATCGCAACGCAATCACCTTTCCCTAACCCTGCATCAATAATAGCGTGAGCCAATTGATTCGACCACGCATTCAGATCACCGTATGTCCATGCGCCGTCGAGGTCTTCAATGGCAATCTTTGCCGGATCCGAAAGTGCACATTGCTCAAACAGTTGTTGAGGTTGCTGCAGAACTTTCAACTCTTCTACTGGTACCGCTGTTAATGCGGATGACGGACACCCACTATCAAACGCATCTACGGAAATGTCAGAGAGAGAAGTGCCAGAGAGAGAAGCGTCAGCAAGTCGATACGTATCAATAGGCGCTTCTATATCAAGCACCACCTGATTTAGTAAAATTTCCAGCTGAGACAAATGATTCTGAATTGTTTTCTTATCGAAGCAGTCGGTTCGATAAAGCATCGACAGATGAATGCCTTCAGCCCTTTCTTTGGCATAAAGGGTTAAATCGAATTTCGATTCGTAATCGGCTTCCTCTTCCATTAAATCTTCAATTAATAAGCCCGCCATCTCACCCGATACTTTAGGCAGATTCAATACATTGAGAAAAACTTGGAATACTGGCGACCGAGAAAGATCTCTGGGCGGCTTCAGTGCTTCCACCAATTTTTCAAACGGCAAATCTTGATGTGCAAACGTATCCAACACACTGTCACGGTTTTGGTGCAGCAATGTTCTAAAACTTGGATTTCCAGAAACATTCGCAGGCATCACCACCGTGTTAATAAAAAACCCGATTAACACTTCGGTCTCTTGGCGAGTACGTCCCGCTACCGGCGAACCGATATTAAACTGTGATTGGCCACTGTAACGCGCCAAAATAATTTGCCAAACGGACAACATGAGCATGTACAAACTCACATTTTCCCTTTGAGCCAATAACAGTATTTTTTGCGACAACTCGGGAGCTAAGGTGTGTCCAATAGTTTGCCCAGCACTGGAAGAGAATCGAGGTCTAGGTCTATCAGTGGGCAAACGCAATACCAAATCATTTCCGGCAAGAGATTGACGATAAAAATCCAGATGCACTTCGAGCCGCTCATCGGCCATCCAATCGTGCTGCCAAGCCGCATAATCGCCGTACTGAATCTCTAGCTCAGCAATATCCGCGGTTAATCCATTTTCAAGCGCTTCGTAATTTTTAACCAATTCATGCACGAAAACGCCCAGGGACCAGCCATCGGAAATAATATGGTGCAAAGTCACTAATCCAATAAAATCTCGATCGTTTAACTTGAGTAATCTAAATCGATACAACGGCCCATCGGCCAAGTTAAAGGGCGCAGCGGCTTCGCTATGACAAATAAATTTTAATTTTTCATGATCGTTTTCAAAACTTAAGTCGGTCATTGCCTCAAGCTGAAGATTAAATTCGGCCGAGTCTGAAACCCGTTGATTGAGATCACTTGCCTCTTGAAAGAACACCGTTCTTAACGCGTTGTGACGCTGAACAATTTTTTGAACCGATTGCTCAAGCAGATCAAGCTTCAATTCCCCTCGAATACGAAACGCCAAGGGCACATTATAGGCAGCACTGCCTGGCTGAAGTTGATCAAGCAACCACAATCGCCGCTGAGCAAATGAAGCGGGAATCACATCGCCCGCAGATAATTGATCAATGCGAAAATCGGTTTGGTTTTCTTGAGACTGAGTATTCTCAATCAACTCAGAAAGAGCGGCAATCGTTGAGCGTTCGAAAAAGGCGCGCAAGGGTATATCCACGTGCCATTGATTCCGAACCCGCGAGGCAACCTGGGTCGCCAACAACGAATGCCCTCCAAGATCAAAAAAACTATCGTTAACACTGATGGTGTCCACCCCTAGCAAATCTTGCCAGATTGCCACCAAGGCAGTTTCTGTGGAATTACGCGGCGCGAGGTATTCACTTTGCGTCCCGGAAAACTCCACGTCGGGAAGCGCCCTTCGATTGACCTTACCATTATCGTTGACCGGCAACTTTTCTAAAATTACATGCGCCACTGGCAACATGTAATCAGGCACACTGTGACTCAGTTGTCGTTTGGTTTTTTCAATCAAGGCTTCATGATTGGATTCATCGGTCTCCCAATAAGCAACCAGATTTTTTTCGCCATCAACCGCTGTTTTCGCCACAACAACACACTGGTTGACCCAGGGCAGTTTCATTAAATTGGTTTCAATCTCTCCCAACTCAATTCGAAAACCGCGAATTTTTACCTGGCCGTCCATGCGCCCTAAAAATTCAATGTCACCGCTCGATAAATAACGACCGTAGTCACCGGTTGCGTAAAGCCTCGGCCCATGACCTTCATAATCCGCGTATGGGTTGGCAATAAAGGATTGATCCGTTAAATCCTTGCGCTTGATATATTGTTGCGCCACGCCTGGGCCGGCCGTATAAAGTTGTCCCATGACACCGATCGGCACCGGTTTTAAATGCGCGTCCAAAAGATACACTTGGCAATTCGCAATAGGCTTACCAATGGACACCGTACGACCCACATCGGATACCGAATGCATTGTATAACAACAGGTAAAAGTAGTGTTTTCCGTCGGGCCATAACCGTTAATTAACGTTAACCCAGGGATCTCTCGCAATACTTTCTTCGCCAATGAGGGCGCTAAAATATCGCCTCCAGCAAGCAGGTATTTTAAAGGTCTTAATAAATCAAATTCATACTCAACCACGTAATGAAACAACGCCGCTGTAAGCCAAATGGTGGTCACGCGATGGTCAATAATTTGCTGTTTTAAACGTTGTGCGTCGAGCGGCCCTGGGTCAGGAATCACCAAACAATGTCCATTTAAAAATGCGCCCCAAATCTCAAAAGTGGACACGTCAAAACAAAACGCGGCGCTTAAAATAAACACCTGGTCCTCTTCAAAGGGGAAATAATTGGTATTTTTAACTAAGCGAACAACGCCTTGCTGACCTACCTCGATGCCTTTCGGCTGACCGGTTGAACCCGAGGTAAACATGATATAGGCCGGATGGTGTTTTGAGATAAGCGGGTCTTCTTTCAGCGATCCTACATTGGCAACGTCATTCGCACTGAAATCCTTGTCAGCCGTCACTAACCCGCAGTCGATGTCGTCGAAAACCGATTCGGTACCGGACAAAATGATCACCCAATGAATATCCGCAAGCGCCATCAAACCAGTGAGCCGATCCAATGGATAATGTTCATCCAAGGGAACGTAGGCCAGGCCTAATTTATACGCCGCGAATATAGCAATCATTTGCTCAAAACTACGATCAACGCAAATTCCTATAGCGCTCTCTTTTGATAAACAAAACTCCGGCTGTTGGAGTAATTCACGGGCCAGCTGGTTGGCTCGAATATTGAGTTCCTGATAGGTGAGCGCCCCCTGCGCCCCCGCTAAGGCAATCTTATGTGGATTTGTTTCCACATGTTCGCTAAATAATTCAAGCAAACTTTTATCACTTGGATAATCGGTGCAGGTATTGTTCCAATCACAAAGAATCTTTTTCTGTTCAATCGAAGTTAACAACTCAAACTGATCAATAGGAAGTTGTGGGTTTTTAAGAATCCCAATCACTAAGCATTTAAAATGTGATTCAAACTCCAGCATTGTTTGTCGATCAAATAAATCAGTGCAATATTCTATTTCACCTTTTAAGCCCTGCTCACTTTCACTAAAACTCAATTGCAAATCAAATTTGCTGGTCAAGCGTTCTGTGGCGACATTTTCAATCTGCAGCCCCGGCAATACAAATTCACTGCTGGAAGCATTTTGTAATACAAACATCACCTGAAACAATGGCGTATGGCTCATTTCTCGCGCCACACCCGATAATTCAACAACCCGCTCAAAAGGCACATCTTGACGGGTATAGCCATCCAATGTGGTTTTTTGCACGCGCCCTAATAATTCAATAAAACTAGGCTGGCCGGAAAGATCTGTTCTTAACGCCAAAGTATTCACAAAAAACCCGATGATGGGTTCTAATTCGGGTCGGCTTCGATTGGCAATCGGCGTGCCCACTGCAAAATCAACTTGGCCCGTGTAGCGATATAAAATAACTTTAAAGGCCGTTAACAAGGTCATAAACAAGGTCACGCCTTGTTGCTGACTAAAGCTATTTAATTCCTTAAGTAACCCAACGTCCCAATCAAACTCAACCGTTGAGCCATGGTTTTGTAACACCGCAGGACGTGCCTTATCGGTCGGCAGCTCTAATTTAGGCACCTGAAATAATTTTTCTTGCCAGTAATTACATTGATTTTGCAGCACCTCGCCCGATAACCATTCTCGCTGCCAAGCGGAAAAATCAGCGTATTGTACTTGCAAGGGCGTTAAGGGAGATTCAAGGTTAGCGCAGTTGACTTGATACAAGGCCACCACCTCTTGAATCAATACCCCCATTGACCAACCGTCGGAAATTATATGATGCAGGGTAACAGCGAGATGAAATTCTTCTTCACTCACTTGAATCAAAGCGACCCGAAACAGCGGGCCATTTTGTAAATCAAAAGACTGCGCCACGTTACTATCCACTAACTGACTTAGGCGTTTAGCGCGATAATCGCTGGCTTCATGACTGATGTCATAAAACGGCAGGGTCCAGCCGTCAAAGGCATGCACTATTTGAGTGGGCTCATCCCCCTCGGAAGAGAAGCTGGTACGCAGTACTTCGTGCCGCTCAATCACCTCACCAAAAACACGCTCAAATACTTCTACTTTCAACGCGCCCTTCATTAGCAAATGAATCGGAATATTATAGGAAATATCTCCGGGGACAAGCTGATCAAGAAACCATAAACGCTGCTGCGCAAAGGACAGGGGTATGGGAAGGTTTCGATCTACCGGCCGAATAATCTCCGCTTCAGCGGCCGCTCCGGTTTTAGTGCCCCGCAAAAATTCGATAATTTCAGGCTTATTGGCCTTTATTTGTTCTTTAAATTGTTTCGTTAAAGCGCCCTTGGGGGCCCGAAATTTTAATTCACTGTCTTCTAACCAAAGCTTTATGCCCGACGAGCCCAATTGCTTAAGCAGCTCATATACGTTCATAGTGTTCCTTCTTCAAAATCTTCATCGTCTTGTTCACTTGAATCGTCCTCTAATGCGCTATTGACTGAACTGATTAATTCAGCCAACTCAGCGATGCGAGTCACTTCAAACAAAACTTTTAACGGCAATTCAATGGACATCTGTTCACGCATTCTTGCATGGGCTTTAGTGGCTAAAATGGAATGCCCTCCCAAGGCAAAAAAGTCATCTTGGACACCCACTTTATCCAGCTCTAACACCTGCTGCCATATCTCCACCAATTGTTTCTCTGTGTCATTGCTTGGGGGAACATAATCATTGTCCAGTTGATCCGCTAGAGCCACTGGCGGTAAAACTTTGCGATTCACTTTGCCGTTTTCGGTGAGCGGTAAGGCCTCTAGCGACGTAAAAGCGGCCGGCATCATATAGCTTGGCAATTTTGCGTTAAGGTTTTGCCGAACTTGCTCTACCAATTGATCAAAATAGCCGTCTACACTTTGTTCAGACGCAATGACTATATAAGCCACTAAATATTTTGAACCCTGTTCATTATCCCATGCCCGAACAACGCACTCCTCAACACCCTCCACTAACGCAATTTGCGCTTCAATTTCCCCCAATTCAATACGGAAACCTCGGACTTTAACCTGTTGATCAATACGACCAAGGAATTCCAATTCGCCCTGATCATTGAATCGCACCAGGTCACCGGATTTATAAAGTCGTACTGATTCACTATTTAAATGATCACAGCTGATAAATTGCTGTTGAGTTAATACCGGTTGATTTAAATAACCCCGGGCAAGCCCCACGCCACCAATGTGCAATTCACCTGGTACACCCACGCCTACCGGCTGAAGGTTTTCATCCAAAACATAAAGCTTAGTATTGGCAATCACAGAGCCAATTGAAGGCAAGCCTTGTTCCTTGCCCTCCGGCACTGGTTTTACTTCCCCGCTAGTGGCCACCACCGACGATTCGGTGGGCCCATACTGGTTATACACCGCAAAAGGAAGCGTTTCGCCGGGCCACTGGGTTAGCTGATCRCCGCCGGTAAGTAGCACCTTCAATGCCAGTTTGGAAAGATCCAATTTGATAARGGCCTCTGCCAGTGGCGTCGGCATAAARCTRTGACTTACCTGCTGGCTTGCCATCATCGATGCCAATGCCGCTAAATCAAGGCGCTGCTCATCGGACACCACATTAAGCGTAGCGCCCGCCATCAAGCACGGCCATATTTCCCAAACACAGGCGTCAAAACCAAACCCCGCCATTTGGGTGCAAACAGAATTAGAATCAACCCCAAAATTTTGCGCAGTCCACTCGGAGAGATTTTTTAATCCTTGATGCTCAATTAAGACCCCTTTAGGTTTGCCGGTTGAGCCTGACGTGTAGATGACATACGCCAAATCATTAGGCTTGGGCAACGTCAGAGGAGGGGTATAATTTTCGGATCCAACAGATAATTGTGCCGCTTCCAAGACCTCTTCAAGCACAATCATTTGAATCCCAAGTGATTCGAGTAGGGGCTCCAAAGAGACTTGCAAACTACGCTCAATCACACAGGCCTTAGGGCATGAGTCTCGCAACATGGTTTCAATACGTTGCTCTGGAGAACTGCTATCGATAGGCACATAGGCGCCACCGGCGAGATGCACACCGAATAAAACCGGCACCATTGCAGCTTGACGATTAAGGCAAACCGCAACCAGGTCTTGCGATTTAAAATCATTCGATATTAAATCAGCACTAAAATAATCCGCCGTCTTCAGCAATTCAGCGTAACTAATTTCGCTACGATCATCCCGCACCGCGATTCCATTAGGATTGCTACGCACACTTTCAATTATCGCTTCCGTCACTGTAGAACCAGAATGACGATGACCTAAAGGACTGGTACACCAATCACCCAATAATTGACTGCGATCCTCATCATCCAATAAGGAAATTTGCCCCACCGATTGACTGTCACCAATAAGCTGTCGAATAACATGATTCAACTGCCGCCCTAACCGCGCCATAATGGTTTGATTAAACCAACGGTCGTCGTAAGAAAAACGCACCGCAATTTTCTCACCAGGCATCACAATAATGGTTAATGGAAAGTTGGTCTGTTCAACACTCTCCACCGCATCAATCTGAACCGAAATCTGATCGGTTTTTAACGCTTCACTCACCGGATAATTTTCAAACACCAACAAGCTATCAAATAATCGTTGGTCTCCTTCCACTTCAGTAAGACGATTAATTTCGAACAACGGCATGTATTCGAATTCGCGCGATTGCAACTGGCCCTCTTGAATAGATTGCAGCCACTCAAGAACAGGCGATTCATGGTCGAGGGACATGCGTAATGGCAGTGTATTAATAAATAAACCCACCATTTGTTCAACGTCAGCAATGTCTGCGGGACGTCCGGATACCGTCGTACCAAACACTACATCCGTTTCATTACTGTAATGACCTAGTAACAATGCCCACGCCGATTGGAAAACTGTATTGACGGTAATTCGATTCTTTTTACCAAATTGCTCTAACTGCGTTTGTAATTCAGAGTCCAGCTGAAAATCATAAACCGGATTATCCACCGAGTTTATGTCATTCAAACGATGAGACGATTTCATTCCTAGTACGGTAGGATGAGTAAAACCAGCTAAATTCTGCTGCCAATAATCCGAGGCTAACTGTTTTGGTTGTTCCGCTAACCAAGTAATGTAATTTTTATATTTACCCGCCTCAGCAAACACCACCTGTTGATTCTGCAAAGACAATTCATACAGCTGAAAAACTTCCCCTACCACCAATGAAACAGACCAACCGTCTAATAAAATATGGTGGAAACTCCACACTAATTTCTGCAAGCCGTTGCCATGGTCAATTAAAGCCACCCGCATCAAAGGCGCTTGATCAAACTGAAACCCTTTCTTACGATCTTCAAGCAAATATTGTTCGCTTTCTTGCTCAGATAAATTTAATTGGCTAAAAGGCAAGGAGACTTTATCCAGCACCAATTGCAACGCACCATGATCGGCGCTTTCAGGCAAATAGAGGCTTCTTAAAATATCATGGCGTCGAATGACTTGATGCCACGCATCCATCAGTTTTTCTGGATTAAGACTGCCTTTGATATTAAAACAATGTTGTTCAAAATAAACCGCCGAATCCTCATCCAATAGCGCATGAAACATCATGCCGTGTTGTAACGGAGACAATGCGTAAATATCGTCGAGCGCAGGATAACGTTGACACAATTCATCGATCTGAATTTGGCTCAGTGGTGTCGAATTAAAATCGGCGGGAACAAAACCAAAATTTTGAGGGTCGAGGCAATGGGTCAAGATTTCCAACAAGCGCGCTTCAAATTGTTGAGCCAGCGCCTCTACAAATTGCACATCGAGGTTATCGCCACTATAGCGAAAACCAAATTGCATTTTGCCTTGCACAACGATGGCAAATACATCCAGCGCATAGGGCTGAATTTCATTCTCATTGCGCTCAGACCCAGGGGTCTCAGAGGCCAATTGAAAGAATTCACCTTCACTAAATGAATTATCCGTTTGGCCTAAGTAGTTAAAGCTAATCTGACTATTTTCCAAGGCCTCAAGGGAGGCGCCAAAGTCGCCGTCATTTTTTAAATGCTTAATCAGACCGTAGCCAAAGCCTTTATCGGGGATTTGTCGCAATTGCTGCTTCACGGCTTTTATTTCTTCGCCTACGGACGCATCTTTTGGCAGCGTCAATAAAATTGGATACAGCGACGTAAACCAACCCACGGTACGACTGACATCAATCGCATCACTGACCCATTCTCGACCGTGCCCTTCCATGTGCAATAAACAACTCGATTGCTGACATTGCTCCGCCAAAGCGGACGTAAGTGCCGCTAACAGTAAGTCATTAATTTCAGTCTTATAGGCTTTATTGGCTTCCAACAACAATTGCTGGGTATGTTGCTCACTCAACTCAAATTTAAATTCATTGCAATCTTTAATTCGATGCGGATCGTTGCTCTTAAGAGGAAGTCGAGCCACCTCACTCGCATCAAGGCTCCCCCAGAGATTCTGCCAATAGGCCATTTGTTGATGCACCGCGTCACTTTGAGCGAGCTTATGTTGTGCAATACTCCATTGGGAAAATGACGTCGATTTTTCACCCAAATTAATGGTCTCGCCCTCTAGGGCCTGGGTTAAACCAATTTGCAAATCCTCTAATAATATTCGCCAGGAAACCCCATCAATCAACAGATGATGCACCACCCAAAACAAACGATATTCGTTATCTGATAATTTAAGCAGTACTATTTTAAAAAGCGATCCAGATCCCAAGTCAAAATTCGATTGCACTTGCTGACCAATGGTGGCAATAATTATGTCAGCTGATTCACGACTGTCACTGTAATCCAAACTCTCAAACACTTTGGAACTGGCGTCGGTAAAATAATTAAGCGGTAAATAGCATTGCTGCCATATTTTTACTGAATTGAGCGCTTTTGAATGATGTTCTTTTAAATTATTTTTCTTCAAGCAATCTTGCGTCGAGCTATCCTGATTAGAATGGCTAAAGTGACTGCGTAAATAGTCGTGCTGTTCCACCATCGCATGCACGGTTTCTTGCAAACAACGCTCTAGTTCTGCGGCAGCTACCGGGCTGACTATTTTTAACAGCAGCGACATATTCCAATGTTGTGGTGCAACCAAGGGCAAATCAAAATACCATTGTTGTATCGGCGTAATCAGAGCCGCTTGTGTCACCAAGCCTTGCTCCGCACTGATCTGCACACCCTGCTTCGCTGCTTGAGCAAGTTTAGCGATGCTTTGTAATTCAAATATTTGTTTGGCTGTGATTAATATACCCACTCTTTTAGCACGACTTATCACCTGAATGCTAAGTATTGAATCGCCACCTAATTCAAAATAATTGTCGTCGATGCCAACACTTTCTACCCCAAGTACTTGCGACCAAATGTCACACAACGTGGTTTCAGTCTTGTTACGTGGAGCCACTTTGCTAAGGGTAATACTTTCAAATGAAGGCTCGGGCAACGCGTTACGATCTAACTTTCCGTTAGCAGTAACGGGTAAACGAGATAAAAATATAAACCTAGCGGGCACCATGTAATCAGGTAAATGCTGGCCCACGTATTCTCTAATGGAACTCGACTCCAGGCTCGGCTGCGCTTCATCAATGACCAAATAAGCAACCAGTCGTTTCACTCCCTTGTCATCACTGTGGGCCATTACCGCAGATTGTCGAATCTGTGCATGATCATCCAACAAAGCTTCTATTTCGCTTAACTCAATACGGAAGCCACGAATTTTTACCTGTTGATCAATGCGGCCTACAAATTCGATCGATCCATCGTCTCGAAAACGTGCCATATCACCGGTTTTATACAGCACCTTACCGTGACCGAATAATTCGGCGAAGGGGTTCGGCACAAACACCTCGGCCGTTAATTCTTCTTGATTAAGATAGCCGCATGCAACGCCATCACCAGCAGTACAAAGTTGCCCCGGAGTGCCCACTGCAACCGGATTAAGTTGCTCATCAAGAATGTACACTTGAGTATTTGCAATGGGTTTACCCACAGAAACCGATTGCCCGATCTCTGCAGCACTGCTTATCAAATGAAAAGTGGTAAAGGTACAGTTTTCGGTGGGGCCATAGCCGTTGGTTAATTGAATTTCCGGATAGGCCTCGAGTACAGCCTTCGCCGCGCCGACCGACAATACATCACCGCCAGTAATAAGGTATTTTAAACCGGCAAAACTTTGCAAACTAAATTCTGCCTGGTAATTAAATAGCGCTGTGGTTATGAATATTGAATTAACCTTTTCCGCCCGAATTAAGTCCCCCAAGCCCCCCGCTTCAATCACCCCGGTGGGGGCAATCACTAAGCGACCGCCATTTAGAAGCGCGCCCCAAATTTCTAAAGACGAGGCATCAAAGGGTACCGATGCAATTTGGATAAACACTGTATCCGTATTCAGCGGCATAAAATTGTTGTTCATCACCAAACGAGTAATGCCTCGCTGAGGAACAAAAATACCTTTCGGATTACCGGTAGAACCGGAGGTGTAAAATATAGGCCCTAAAGTTTCAGCACCCACATCACTCACGCTCGGATTTTCAATTGAATAATCTTCACAGGCGGATTCAAAATCAATCAGGTCTGCTTCGATAAATTCCAATTTAGCCCGACTCGAACGCGGCAGGAGCAATCTTTTTGCCCCAGCGTCTTTTACCATAAAGGACAATCGCTGAGCAGGATAATCACTTACCAACGGCACAAATGCCGCACCAATCTTTAATACCGCAATAATGGAGACTATAAGCTCAACATTTCGATCCGCACAAATTGCCACCACTTCATGCTGACAAACGCCTTCCGCCACTAAAAAATGAGCGTATTGATTGGCTTTTCGATTGAGATCCTGATAACTCAGGTGCTCGCCATTAAACGTCAGCGCAATAGCGTCCGGCGTTTTTTCCACGGCCTCTTCAAAGAGCTGAGCGATGGTTTTTTCTTTAGGATATTCACGAACCGTATTATTCCAATCGCCTATAATTTTTTGCTTTTCGGCGTCATCAACTAAACAAATCTGATCAAGCCGAAGGGAGCTTTCTTTGCCATCGGAATCCACCATCTGCTGAAGAATTAATTGATAATAATCGAATAATCGCTTTATAAATTTTTCTCTGTATAAAGCCGGATCGTAAGACACCCCGATGTCCAAAGTTTGCCCCGGGTTAAGTACCATTGTGATGGGAAAATTAGTGTGCCAATGATTCTTTAGCTCTCCTACCTCTATCCCAGGCAAGCCCTCCTTTAACGCATCATCAATAGGAAAATTTTCAAACACAAACAAGCATTCAAATAAATTTTGATTTTTCAATTTACAATAACGTTGGATATCTGCCAACGGCGTTAACTCGTGTTTAATCACCGCCAACTGAGCTTGCTGAAATTTCTGCAGCCACGGCAGCAAAGGTTGTTGCCCAACCTCCACAAACATGGGCAAGGTATTAATAAACAAACCCGCAGTGTTTTCTATTTGATCAATTTCCACCGGCCGCCCAGAAACCGTGACGCCGTAACAAATGTGCTTTTGACCCGACAGCCGGCTTAATAAAATGCTCCATGCGGCTTGATAAAGCACGTTAGGGGTTAGACGATTTCGTTGCACAAAGCAATTAATTCTGGAAAATAATTCACCATCCACTTCCTGACTTATATGACGACGCCGTTTCGATGGCCGACCACTGCTAATATTTCTCGGCAGCTCAGTGGGACGTTCAAAATTTTCTAGATGTCGGGTCCAAAACAGCTCGTCCTTAGATTTATCTAAACCCTCGACATGTTCGATAAATCGTTCATAGGATGGTCCTCGCGGCAACTGAATTGTCTGCCCTTGAGTCGCAGCAATATAACGAGTGAAAGTACTGCTTAACACTAGACCTAAAGACCAACCATCCAGAATAATGTGATGAAAGCTAATCATTAATTGATACTGCTGACTCTCAAAGTGCAATAATAAAAGCCGTAATTGGGCGTTACCCGCTAAATCAAATTCATTTTCAAGGTCTTGATCTTTATATTCTTGAATTGTCTCATCGTTCAATTCCTGACCCAACTGAACAACATTAAAATCCACAACCCGGCTCTTGAATACCACCTGTAACGGCTCATCTTGGTCCAACCAAAGAAATGAGGTTCTTAATATGCCGAACTGATCAAGCGTTTCTTGCCAAGCCTGTTGTAATATTTCAACTTGTAAATTTCCCTTTAAAGGAATTACGATTTGCTCGTGATAAAGGCCCGTTTTGCTTTCATACAAACTGTGAAACAACATGCCCTTTTGCATCGCTGTTAAAGGATAGATTGCTTCTATTTCACGCCGGTGATGCGCTTTTACTGTGGGCTGTAAACAATCATTTAATTCGTCTGCTGGAATATTAATGAGCGGAAAATCACTGGGGGAATACCCGAAATTGCCCTCAGCGCAACAATGCTGAATGCATTCCTGAACCGCTTTATAAAATTCATCGGCGAAGGCCTCAATGCTAGAGCGATTAATTCGAGCCTGACTGTAACTTACCGTAAATCGCAACGCACCTTGAGTCACTGCGCCATTCACTTCCAATTCATAACGGCGTTGATTACGGGCTGCAAAGTTACTCGCGACCTTTTGTTCAGACAGTCGAAATAACGCACTGTCCTGTTGTTGATTTGAAAATTGACCTAAATAATTAAACAGCACCGGCGCATCTTTCGCTGAATCATTGAGCTTACTTTTATTTGACCAATACTTTAGGGCGCCATACCCCAGGCCATGGTCAGGAATGGCGCGAATAATTTCTTTATGCGCCAAAATATGTTGCTGCCAATCACCTTCGTAGTTATTGAAACTTTGAGGATAAATCGAAGTAAACCAACCCACAGTGCGCGTTAAATCAATTTCCTCAATGGGTAATTCACGACCGTGATGTTCTAAATTAACACGGACTCTATCGTTACCGGTCCAACGAGATAAGGCGCGAGTTAAGCAGGCCAATAACAGCTCTTCCGTTTCAGTACCATAGGCCTGGTGCGCAGTTCGTAACAACGCTTCGGTGGTATCCCGATCGAAAAGCACTTCATGACTGGCTGCATCACTGAAAGAATGACTGCCCTGCAGATCATCGACCGGCAATGCAAATGAAACATTGGCACTGACCGACCGCCAATATGCGAGCTGATCATCGAACAAACCGTCAGCAACGCGTTGTTTAAATAGTTCGCTGTATTGTTGAAACGAGGTTGTTTTTTGGCCCAACTGAATGACCGAGCCATCTTCCAACTGACTTAAAGATTCATTTAAGTCATCCAATAATATTCGCCAAGAAACCCCATCCACCACCAAATGATGTGCGGCCACAAACAAAAAGCGCGCTACTTTATTTTCCGGCAATGCTTTTTCAAGCAAGGCAAATTGAACCATCGGTCCTTTTTCAATATCACAGCGTTCCTGAATAGCTTGGGTGACAGACACCAGCGTTTCATCGTCCGTCAATTGATATCGTTTAATGACTGCTTTATTGCAAGGAGCATTTTGCGCTCCAGTAAACTCTTTCCCCCCAGCATTACCTTTTTGGGTCTCTTTAAAGCAAAGAGTTAAACCGTCGTGCTGTTCAACCAAGGAAGCACAGGCTTTTTCGAGCAGCTCTAGATTCACTCGCTCGTCGACTTCCACCAACACCGACTGGTGCCAATAATCCGGCTCAACTAAATTCTGCTCAAAAAACCAATGTTGGATCGGCGTCAGAGTAATAGGCCCTTCAACCCGACCTTGCTCAGCAATAATATTACGAACCTGTTGCGTCACTCGGCTCAATTCAGCAATGGTTTGATTTTCAAATATTTGCTTGGCGGTAATATTAATGCCGCTGCGTTTGGCCCTGCTGACTATTTGAATCGTGAGAATCGAATCGCCACCGAGCTCGAAAAAATTATCGTTAATGCCCACTAAATCGAGATTTAACACCGCTTGCCAAATTTCGGTCAACTTAATTTCATTGTCAGTTTGCGGGGCGACGTAGGCTTTTTTCACCACGCTGGACTGCGATCCATCCACCAATCGATGCGCATGCAATGCCTTATGGTCCACTTTGCCATTCGCAGTTAACGGAAACTCTTCCACGGTGACAAAAAATGACGGCACCATGTAATCTGCAAGGCGATCTTTCAATGCTTGGCGCACTTCGGCGATATCAAAATTAATATCATCCGTCGATTTATCAGAATCTTTACGCGGAATAAGATAAGCGACAATATTTTTCTGGGCTTTTTCGTTCTCTTCCACGAGCACGATACTTTCTTTCACACACGCTAATTCATTCAGTGACGTTTCGATTTCACCTAATTCGATGCGGAATCCGCGCACTTTGACCTGGTTGTCTATTCGGCCTAGATATTCAATATCACCGTTGGCTAAATACCGCGCCAAATCACCGCTTCGATAAACCCGCTGCGCCTCAAGACCTGGAAGTTGTAAGGTAATAAATTTTTCATCATTGAGAGTCGAACGATTTAAATAGCCTTGGGCTACACCCGCGCCACCGATATACATTTCGCCTTTGACACCGGCAGGCACCGGATTTTGGTAGGCATCCAAAAGATACACATTGAGATCGGCGATCGGTCTCCCTATATTGCTAGCGCGATTAACAAGGTCCTGTTGACTGATCGGGTGGTAGGTTACGTGTACGGTGGTTTCGGTAATTCCGTACATATTAATCATCGCGGGCTGATCCAAACCGTAACGATCGGCCCACGTGCGCAATGAGTTATAATCCAGCGCTTCGCCACCAAAAATAACATAGCGCAAATTAAAATTGTCACAGTAGCCCTGACCCTGATCAACGTAGACCAGCTGACTAAAGGCCGACGGCGTTTGATTCAACACCGTTACTTTTTGATCGATTAACAACTGATAGAAATCTTCAGGTGAACGTGCAATCCATTGCGGCACAATCACTAATTGCCCGCCATGAAAAAGCGCTCCCCATATCTCCCAGACCGAAAAATCAAACGCATAGGAATGAAACAAGGTCCACACATCTTGATCATTAAATTGATACCACGAGTCGGTGGCATCGAATAAACGAATCACATTTTGGTGTGGAATTAAAACGCCTTTGGGGCGACCAGTAGTCCCCGAAGTATAAATAATATAGGCAATGTCAGTGGGTTCAACCTTCACTTGAGGATTTGACTCGCTCAAGCTCGCGATCGAATGCGACTCACTTTGCAAAGCAAACGCCTGTATCGATTTGTAATCAGTCAGAAGTTGATCGGTGTCCACTAACATCCATTGAATGCCAGCGTCTTCGATAATAAATTGCACTCTTTCTTTTGGACTGCTTAGATCTAGCGGAACATAGGCGCCTCCCGCTTTGAGAACCCCTAGAATAGACACCACCATGTCCATTCCTCGATCCAAACACAAACCCACGAAATCACCCTTTTGAAGCCCCTTAGCGATTAAAAAGTGAGCCAACTGATTGGCCTTTTTATTCAACGCGTCATAACTTAAGGTTTTTTGTTCGTAAACCAGTGCGGTCTTGGCCCCATGTTCAATCGCCTGGGCCTCCACTTTTCGATGCATGCAATCAGCCGGCTTATTCGAGGTCCACTCCGATTGGTCCGATTGGTTCCATTGCAGCAACAGCTTGTCTTGCTCCTGCGGATCTAAAAAACAAACCTCATTAATCGCTGTAGCGGGATTGGCGATAAGCCGCTGCGCTAAATTAAGGTAATGCCGTATTAACTGTTCAATGGTCTCAGGACGAAATAAATCGGTGTTGTATTCCCATTCGCCTTCATAACCCTCGGCACCGTGGTTGATGGTTAAAGTGAGATCAAATTTTGCAGTAGAAGATTCAACCGGGGAAAAACTGGCGCGTAAATCCGGCAAATCGAATTCAGCTTTCGGGGTATTCTGAAATACAAACATCAGTTGGAATAAAGGCGATTGGCTCATATTGCGCTCAACCCCTAATTCATCCAACAGTTTTTCAAACGGCACTTCTTGATGATCAATGGCTCGCTGAGATGTTTTTTGAAGTTGCGTCACTAAGGATTCAAAGCTTTGCTGCGGATCAATTTTTGAGCGTAACGTCAGCGAATTAATAAAAAATCCGATTAATATTTCAATACTCGACTGTGTACGATTTGCAACCGGTGTGCCCACCCCGAAATCCTGCTGCCCGGAATAGCGATAGATCAACACATTAAAAAGCGCTAAAAAGGTGTTAAACGGCGTACATTTAAGCTCGCGACTGAGTTGGTCTACGGCACGCCCTAACTCTGACGGAATAGAAAAAAATTGCCTTGCACCATTATTAGTGAGTACTGCCGGCCGGCGGTAATCAGTGGGAAACTCAAGGGTTTCAAGCCCCTCTAATTCGGTTTTCCAAAATTGCAGTTGTTTCTCTAGATACTCTCCGGATAATTTATCGCGCTGCCAAACCGCGTAATCAGCGTACTGAATCTCCAGGGCGGGCGCGAGTAAAGCGTTGCCTTCTACGTTGACTCGGTAATAATTAGACAGCTCGCTGATAATAATGCTGGAAGACCAGCCATCCGAAATAATATGGTGCAAACAAATAATAAAAGTCCATTCCCGCTCAGACATCTGAATCAAACGACAACGAAACAAGGGTGCACACGTTAAATCAAAATTTTGGTTAGCAGATCGGGTAATCAGCTGCTGCTTTTTTTGTTGCGGGTTTTCTTCGTTCAGCAAAGAAATAGTTTCGATTTTATAGTCTAAACTGGGTAAAACTCGCTGATACCCCTTGCCTTCCCGGGTAATAAATTCGGTTCTAAGGATTTCATGGCGTTCAACGATCTGATTGAGGGATTTTTCAAAGGCACCCAAATTTAATTGCCCGCTCAATTCCAGAACGGCGGGCATATTATAAGTGGGGTTTTGACCTTCTAACTGGTCGAGGAACCACAACCGCTGCTGAGAAAAAGACAGCGCAAAAAGATCGCTGTTACGAGCAGTGGGCTTTATGGAATCGATCGTTTTGGGCTGGGTGCGACTTTTTCGTTTACGTAGTTCTCTAAGAAGCAGCTCTCGTTTTTCTGGAGAAAGATTGGCTAGCTTTTGTTGGATGTCTTGTTCTTTCATTACCTTTTATAACTCTTATTACTAAATCCCTTTTCACTAAACCCCCCTTTCACTAAACCCATCGTGATTGGCGCTTAATCTTCAATCGCTATGGGTACCGCTTACCCATCGTCCAAAATGCCTTCAAGATCGGCTCCATCAAGATCTTCAAGTTCAGCCAATAATTCTGCCATTATATCCATATCCACGGTTTTTGCTTCTTGCTCAAGGATATGAATTGCCATATTTTCAATGGTCTGATTTTCAAAAAGAACGCTCAGGGAAAGTTCCACCTGAAACGTTTCCTTGACCCGAGAAACCACTTGCGTTGCCAGCAAGGAATGGCCGCCTAAATCGAAGAAATTATCCTTCACTCCAATCGCGTCTAACTGCAGCACCTCTCCCCATAAGGTGGCCAATATTTCTTCAGTTTCATTCCGAGGCGGTACGAATTCCTGCTGCTGACTCACCTCTACTTTTAATTTCAACAGCGCTTTTCGATCCACCTTGCCGTTGGCCGTGACCGGAATAGTAGGCAACGCCATAAAAGCGCTTGGAATCATGTAATCGGGCAATGTAGATTTCAACCCAACTCTCAAACGCTCCACGTCCAACTCTGCAGTGGTATGAACAATATAGGCAACGATACGTTGCTCCGCACCTTCCCCCTGCAATAGAACCACACAATCTTCAATGTCTTGGCTGTGTTTAATGCAACTTTCAATCTCACCCAATTCGATGCGTAAACCGCGTAATTTGACCTGGTAATCCAGTCGACCCAAATACTCGATATTGCCGTCATTGAGGTATTTAACCAAATCCCCCGTCTTATACAGCCTTTCCGGACAGTTTTCGATAATTTCATGTTCGATGAAGCTCTTAGCGGTAAGCGCTTCATTTCCTAAGTATTCTCGGGCCAATGCAATGCCCCCAATATACAATTCTCCTGGCACCCCTACTGGTACCGGGTTCAAACATTGATCAAGAACATACAGCTTCACATTGGCAATAGGTCTTCCAATAGGCACACAAACTTGCATGGAGGTCTGGCGACAAGTCCAGTGACTGACATCCACGGCGGCCTCTGTGGGCCCGTAGAGATTGTGCAGAGGGATATTCAAATGCTGAAAAAATTGATTTTGTAAATCAACACTCAAGACCTCACCACTGCAGAACACCCGCTTTAATGTTTGGCAAGCCTTTGCATCTCCTTGCTGGAGAAAGACCGCCAACATTGAGGGCACAAAATGCAAGGTGGAGATACTTTCTTGGCGCACAACGCGGTTGATATAATTGGGATCTTTGTGACCGTCAGGCTTGGCCAGCACTAAAGTAGCGCCCGTAAACAGCGGCCAAAAGAATTCCCACACTGACACGTCGAAGCTAAAAGGCGTTTTTTGAAGCACTCGATCGGTGTTATTGAGTAAATACTGGTCTTGCATCCACAGCAGACGATTCATCACGCCTTTGTGCTCATTAGCCACGCCCTTTGGCATTCCCGTAGAACCCGAGGTATAGATCACATACATCAAATTTTCAGAGCTTAGGTCCAACGAAAGCCTTTCCACAGCGCATTCAGCAATGTTAAGTCTGTCTTGATCAACACACAGTACTTTGCCATAACCATGGGAAAAACTGTCTTGCAAGGAATCGATCGTGAGCACGATAGGCGCCTTGGTATCATCAAGAATGTAGCTTAATCGATCCCGAGGCAAACTCGGATCGAGAGGCACATACGCGGCACCCGCCTTAATGATGCCGTACAAAGCCACCACTAAATCAACCGAACGGGGCAAGCAAACTGCCACCAAATCCTCTTCAACTATCCCATTGTCGCGTAAATAATGCGCCAACTGATTAGCACGCCGGTCCAACTCAAGATAAGTCAGACTTTCACCTTCAAATACCAAAGCCTCACCATGAGGAGTTTGGTCAACCTGCTGTTCAAACAGCTGATGCACGCAATCGTATTTCGGAAAACGTTTCGCGGTGTTGTTCCATTCCACCGTTAATTTATGTCGCTCCCCAGAACTGATGATGTTGAGTTCATTGACCGCCTTATCTGGTGCCGCTAAGATTGATTCCAATAAATTATTAAAGTGATCTGCCATGCGACGAACTGTGACCAACTTAAATAAATCAGTGTTGTAATCAAAGCGCGCTTCAATTTTACCGTCGCGATGTAATAGATGCAGGCTTAAGTCAAATTGAGAGGTTTGAATTTCGGGATTGAGTACTTCCACCTCAAGATCGGGGAATTCCGGCACGCCCCCAAATTCCTCACTGTTCAAGCTAAACATCACCTGGAATAAAGGCGAATGACTTAAATGACGGTCGATCTTTAACACTTCCACTAACTTTTCAAACGGTACGTTTTGATGATCAAGCGCACCAATAGTCACCCGTTGCTCTCTTTCCAAAAGCTCTAAAAACGATGGATTCCCCGAGAGATCAGTGCGTAACGCTAAGGTATTGACGAAAAATCCGATTAACGGTTCCACCGCTTTGTCAGATCGATTCGCCACCGGAATACCGACGCAAATATCTTCTTGGCGCGAGTATCGGCTTAGCAATACTTTAAAGGCCGCTAATAAAACCATAAATAGCGTTGCACCCTGCTCTCGACCTAGCTCAGAAAGCTTCTCAACTAAAGTGTCTTCAAGGATAAAATTAAAATCCGTTCCCTTATAGGTTTGAATTGGAGGGCGCGGATAATCGTAAGGCAATTGCAAGGTATTCAAATCAGCTAATTGAGCTTCCCAGTACTGCAGCTGATTCGCTAAATAATCGCCTTGCAAAAAACGCTTCTGCCAAACAACGTAATCACGATACTGGATATTAAGCTCAGGAAGCGGTGAGGCATGACCTTGAATACGCGCGCCATAAAGACACGATACTTCTTTCACCAATATTTTGATCGACCAACCGTCAGAGATAATATGATGCATCGCAACAAACAACGCATGCTCTTGCTCCGACAACTTCACCAAAATCACTCTTAATAATCGAGTACGTCGAGCATAAGGCCCTTCTTCTAAATCAAACGCTCGAGTGGATTCGCGAATACCAATATTTCGAATCGCCGCCTGCTGGTCATATTTACTTAAGTGCGTTAAATCTTCAGACACAAGCTCCCAGTCTGACTTCGCCAATATCCGTTGATAGACCAGACCCTTTTCTGAATAAAACGTCGTTCGTAACACTTCATGGCGATTCACTACTTCTTGAAATGACCAATTCAGCGCTTCTACGTTAAGCGCGCCAAATAATCGCAGCCCAGCGGTAATATTGTAAGCCGAACTAATATTATAAAAAGAATCACCCGACTCTAATTGATTTAATATCCACAGCCGTT
>NVTH01000179.1 GCA_002401525.1 Moraxellaceae bacterium
GGCCAAGCCCCTGCGAAGATACAATTGTCATGGGATGGGGTAAACTAGCCCCTTTTGAAAAGAGCGCTGGAATCATGCTATTGCAAGGTGTCTCTAGACTATTAATAGCGCTCAACTCCCCCTCGACCCTCAAAAGAATCCTCAAATCAACGGGCCTTTAAGTCCAGCAGGATTCAATATTCAACAGGATACCCCGTGGCTAAGAAATTTTACGTAGTTTGGAAAGGCAGAGAGACCGGCATTTTTACCGACTGGGCCACTTGTAAAAAGCAGGTGGATCAATTTCCCGGCGCGCGCTACAAATCATTCCCCAATCAAGCGGAGGCAGAAGCCGCTTTTAACGGCACTTCCAACTCCACCTCGGGCAGCTCATCCTCAAAATCCGCAGCSCCCCGCAAAAAATCCGCGAATAATACGGTGAAAACTTATACTGCCAAGGAAATCGATGCGATGGATATTGACACCAAGATATTCACTGACGGCGGSTGCGATCCCAACCCGGGAAAAGCCGGATCTGGCATTGCGCTGTATCGAAGCAACACCCTGGCTGAGTTATGGTATGGCCTGTATGACCCCAACGGCACCAACAACACCGCCGAATTACATGCCCTCCATCAGGCATTAATCATGGCTGAAACCGAAGTCARMAACGGCACCAGYGTGGCAATYTATTGCGACTCMAAATATTCCATTCAATGCGTCACTCAATGGGCGGTMAATTGGGAGAAAAAGGGCTGGAAAAAACAAGGCGGCGAGATTAAAAATTTAGAGCTTATTAAATCCCTATTTGCATTGCACCAAACATTAAAAGACGACATCCAAGTATTACACGTCAACGGCCACGTTGGGGTTGAAGGCAACGAACTGGCGGATCGGATGTCGATTCTTGCCATTGATCGAAAAGACCTGGATTTTTTGCAGTATTCTGGGGAGTTGGATATTAGTGGGTTATTGGCGCTGAGGGCKGGKTAGATAAAGGCAAATTAAGGGCCGTTGCAAAAAATTCATCATGTTTCAGGAGAAGCTTATGGAATTCATCAGTAACGAYAATGTCACTGTCCTTTCTAATCCGGGAGTGGAATCCCATCAATTGCTTTCACCGTATAATTCAGACGCTGCTAATGTGACTATCACCCGGGTAAGAGTTCAACCAGGTGTTACTCAGCCAAGACACAGCCACGAAAATTCAGAACAAATATGGTGTGCACTTTTTGGAACTGACAAACTCTTGCTTGACGAAAATAAAACTAAACGGTTTTCAGCCGGCGACGTGGTAAGAATTGAAAAAGGGGAAGTTCACGGTTTGTATAATGACGGCAAAGAATACTTTGAGTATATGTCCGTCACGAGTCCCCCGATAGACTTTGGGTATGCCTACAGAGATAAGCATAAATAGCCTAATCGGGTAACCCACTCTTCGGCCGTACCACTCTGCTTCTTTCGCATCCCATAGCATTCTCAAAGCACGATATTACAATCGCTGCCGAAGAATTTATTGCTTACCTACTCGACACCGCGAAAGAAATTTTTCTGCGCACAGTGGAGCTCCCTCACCGGCCTAGCTCCACCGTGATTCCAGGGGCGCGACAACCCATTCCTACAATTATTTCAATCTTTGACCGTTTTATTATACTATTCACAACAATCAACCTTTAAGCCAAACATTTTAAAACTATTATTAATCTTAATAAATTTTATTTCACAAAGAAGCTGACTTTTAAAAACGCCAAATAAAACAATTAAAATATTTGGCCAACTAACAATGCATTACTTCGAGACCCTCTCCCATAAAGGCATGATGGGTCATTTTACAAGCAGTGTTGATGTTCGGCTCAACCGTAACATTTAAAAACGTTAATTAAAGGAATATAAAAATCATGAGCGCAGTGATTGAAGTTGAAGAAGAACGCACCAGTATGATTGGATTGGGGCCCTACGACATTCCCCTTGACGAATATGACGTCTCACAACGAGAATTATTTCGCTCCAACAATATGTGGGGGTTTTTTGATCGTTTACGCAAAGAAGAACCTGTCCATTATTGCAAAGATTCAGAATTCGGCCCGTATTGGTCCATTACTAAGTTCCATGACATTATGGAAATAGAAGGCAATCCTGAACTTTTTTCTTCCGAACCCACCATTGGCATTCAAGACCGCTTGCCAGGATTTCAAACCACCAATTTCATTTCGATGGATGAACCTGGACACGGCAATCAGCGTCGCACGGTGCAAGGCGCTGTGGCCCCAAAGAACCTTGCCAACATGGAAGGTCTCATTCGCGAACGAGTGATTACTATCTTAGAATCATTGCCCAGCGGCGAAACTTTCGATTGGGTCGATAAAGTATCCATCGAACTCACCGGGCAAATGCTGGCGACGCTGTTTGATTATCCCATCGAAGAGCGACGCAACTTAACCTATTGGTCYGATGTTGCCACSGCSCTYCCCGGCCCCGATTCCATTGTGYCGTCCTATGAAGAACGTAATCGGATCTTAATCGAAGAYTGCATGGGYTCTTTYGTTAAACTTTGGGATGAACGAGTCAAGCAACCGCCRCAATTCGATTTAATCTCGATGATGGCCCACGGYRAAGAAACTAAAAACATGGCCCACGATCGCCCCATGGAATTTATGGGCAATTTAATGCTACTAATCATCGGCGGAAATGACACCACACGTAATTCCATTTCCGGCAGCGTTTTGTTTTTAAATCAAAATCCCGATCAATACGATAAATTAAGAAACAATCATGACCTAGTAGCCAACATGATTCCTGAAGTGATTCGCTACCAAACCCCGTTAACGCTCATGCGCCGCACGGCCACTCAAGACACTGTGTTTAAAGGCAAGCAAATTAAAAAAGGTGACAAAGTAGTGATGTGGTACGTCTCGGGAAATCGTGATGAAGAAGCCATTGATCGACCCTACGAATTCATCATTGACCGTAAGCGCCCTCGCCATCATTTATCTTTTGGGTTTGGAATCCATCGCTGCATGGGAAACAGACTAGCGGAGATGCAACTCAGAGTCGTGTGGGAGGAAATAATGAAACGTTTCCATAAAATAGAAGTGGTGGGTGATCCTCAACGCACTTATTCAAACTTTATTAAGGGCTACACAGAACTTCCGGTTCGAGTACACCGGCTTTAGAATCGGTTTTAAATCTAGCTAAAAAAAACAGAGCCCCCAAAATATTCTATTCGATGTTTACGGGGCTCTAATTTTTTATAAATGCTTTTACAAATATTTTTCGAAATATTCTAGACTGCGCCGCTTCGCAATACTCGCCGAACCCTCATGAAAATCGCTCCGTGCATCGCAATTGAATCCGTGATGCGCACCGTCATAGACAAATATTTCCACGTCTGGTTGGGCTTCACGAATTTTATCCACATCGGATAACGGGATATGAGGATCATTCTCGCCAAAATGTAACAACGTAGGACACTTCGGCGTTCGATCCGCCATCGACGCAATTTGCCCACCGTAATAGCAAACCGCACAAGAAAAATCATCCAATGTCGCAGCAGACAGCCAGGCCATGGCACCCCCAAAACAATAGCCCATGATTGCAATTTTACTTTCTGCATGCTTTTCTTTTGCAACACTTGTTGCTGCAGCGATATCGCCGAGGGTATTTTTGGGATCTAACTTAGTCACCAACTGAATGCCTTTTTGCATCCCTGATCCGTCGTAGCCCAATTCAACTTCCGTTTCTACGCGATCAAAAAGAGCCGGCGCGATCACGTAAAAGCCTTCTTCTGCATAACCGTCTGCAACCGATCGAATATGTTCATTGACACCGAATATTTCTTGGATCAGAACGATGCAGCCTTTTACCTCGCTGGAGGGGGCAGCCTCGTACGCGGAATACGTATGTCCGTCCGCAGCTTTTATTTGGATAATTCCCATTTTGAGCTTCCTTCTCTTATTTATAATTTCCATTAATTATTGTGCTGGATAATCAGTGTTTATATTGAGCGTCCGATTATCCCCACTAACTCACTGAAACGATACACAGTTTCATCACCACGAATACTTAAAGACAGTTCTTAAGGACAGACCTTACTAAAGACTTTTGAAGTGGTACGGCGGATTCCTTGAGAGAAGCGAATCTATAAACGCACGAAAAACATTCATATACGGCCTTATTGCCCAATCAACCCTATTTCAAACGGCCGTTTCAATATTAACTTCATAAATACGACATCGAAAGGTCTGCGCACATTCTGAACCTTAGATTGCTAAAAATCATCCTAAATCGAGCCTTTATAGCCCAACCACTGATCAACCCTCAGGTAATTTTTTGTTCAAAAAATACGCGCCTCGAAGAATTCGGCCTAAATAGAATTAATTAGGGAACAGGCTAGATATCGTAGCCAAGAACTTTTATAGTTCCAAACTTTATTAGAATTCCAATAATACCAACAGAACAAATTCTAACTAATAGGCAAATTTTAGCTAATAGATAGAACACTCAAAAATCACAATAAGATTAAAAACAATAAATCATAAATTAGGAACGCAAGATGATCACTACTAAAGAAGTATTGCGACTCAAACAAACCCGAGGGGCGGGGCTTGGATTTGCAAAACAACTCGGCTTTAAGAATGGGATAATAACCCTCGCCAAAACATTGTATCTCAGCAAAGTGAAAGGAATTAACCCAGGGCAAGCGTTTTTCTCCTCCTATTGGGAAACTTTAGGAGACCGTGAAGCCGTGATATTCGAGGGAAAATCCATCTCTTTCAAAACCTTCCGTGATCGCGCGCTACGCCTCGCAAACGGTTTAACCGATTTGGGAATCCCCACCGGCACGCGAGTCGCAGAATTACTCCCGAACTGTACCGAGTGGTTCGAGGTAAACCTTGCCACGGCCATGAGCGGCCGCTCCATGCCCATGTTAAATTGGCATTTAAAGCCCCACGAAATCGTCGCCTGCGTCAATAAAGCGGAAGCACTGGCTTTAATCACCGATGACAGCTTTCTCGACGCCATCGATGCCGTCAAAGACCAATTTGACACGGTAAAACATATTATTGTGCTGGGAGACAATGTTCCTGAAGGATACATTTCCTATGAAAAACTGATCGAATCCTCACCTGCTACTATCCCTGTAGGCACATTTGGCATGTCGGCCACCTTCTACAGTGGTGGCACCACCGGCACCCCCAAGTTTATGAACAGCGATGAAATGGGGGACGTGCTGTCAGCCGATTCGGATGATATACGTCGTGGCGCCACTAAAGACGAGATCAAAGCCCTCACCCTATTGCAAGCTGGGGCATTCCACTGGTACGAAATTGGCAACTGTAGAGACAAAACCACCAAGAACATTCGCTCTCTTATCCCAGGCCCCTTGTACCACGCTGGCGTACAAATCGGCGTATTACCGTTCTTCCTCGGCGGCACAGTCGTCCCGATGAAGAAATTCAGCGCCGAAGAGTTCCTAAGACTGATTCAAGATCAACGCATTAACTGGACTTTCGTTGCCCCCACCATGCTAGAACGGGTGCTCGCACTGCCGAAAGAAACCCTCGCTAAATACGACTTAAGCACCATGAACAGCATTATTTGTGCTGCCGCGCCTTGCCCCCCTGACGTTAAACGTGAAATCAACGCGTTATTCCGTCGCCAAGGCAATAAAAAGGACGTGTTTATGGAGTACTACGGCGCTTCGGAGACCGGCCTGGTGTCCGTATTGGTACCCCTGGACTACCAGGAAGACGACAATCGCTACAACAGCGTTGGAAAAACCCGCGCGGCACAATGCCAAATATACGATTTAGAGAAGCAAGCTTGGGCTGAGACGGGGCAAGAAGGTCGGGTCCTTATACGCTCTCCTATGGCGCTAGGGCTTCAATACAAGGGTGACAAGGAGAAAACCCAAGAAGCCTTTATGGAAATAGACGGCATCACCTGGTACGACGATGGCTTGATCGGTTACCTAGACCAGGATGACTTTCTGTACCTCACTTCGCGAGCCAAAGAGATGATTATCTGTGGTGGAGTGAATTTGTACCCGAATGAAATTGAGAATGTAATCAAACAACATCCTCAAATATTCGACGTGGCGGTGATTCGTGCCCCTGACAATGACTTAGGAGAAATTCCTGCCGCGGTCATTCAGCTCAAGAAGGGCGAGACACTGGATTCAGAAGCGGTTTTACAATTCTGTAAGGACGAAGGCTTGTACGGCTTTAAACTTCCGAAAATTATCGAGTTTAAAGATGAATTGCCTCGTCAATTATCAGGTAAATTGATCAAACGCGAACTGGAAGAAAAATACTGGGAAGGCGTAAAATCACACGGCTAAGCCCATTAAACCAAGGCTAGAGCGACTCTAGTCTTGGCTCCTTAACTTTATTGCAATGCCACTGTTCTTCTTTATTCATCCCCCATTTCTCCTCCCTCCCAACTTACGCAAAAAACCTCGATAAATCATATAGCTACAAATCCTCTCAGGAAGACACGTTACTAATAAGCTTTTGTTATTTCAATTATCTATATTTTTACTCTATATATTCCATGTAGGCGTTTTTTTTAAGTCACTCAGCTACACGGCAAACAATGGATACAACAACTGATCCCGAGCACCAGAATGCTATCAATTGCCTCCGGCTCACCTTGCCAGAAATGCAAAAGCATCATATT
>NVTH01000180.1 GCA_002401525.1 Moraxellaceae bacterium
AATTGCGCACCACGGTCGCCTCGGCAGACATCGGCGACATGTTGCGCAGCTTTTTCAGCTCGCCCTCCGCCTTTACCACCGACTTGCTGGGCCACAAAATTGACCAACTCGCCCGCCTTAAAACGATCAGTAAGATCCTTGGTGACTCCTGCCACCAAGCTCACTTTGGAGCCATCAGCCGTTGCCACCACAATCACTCCAGAGCCAATCTTGTTTTTTAATTGATCGAGCATGCCGCGCAAAGACTTCGCATCGGCGCCATCAATTTTGGTGCTCAATAAGTTGATGCCGGCAACCTGTTTAACCTGCCCCATCAAGTCACTTCCCGCACTACTAGCTAACTTGCCCTTTAGCGCAGCGATTTCTTTTTCCAAACCTCGGTTGCGCTGCAAGGTATCCTCAAGCTTTTGGATAATCGAGTCTTTTTTAGCCTTCAACAACTGACTAGTTCTAAAAACAGTATGCTCTGCCGATTGCATTGACTCAATAGCCGCCGCGCCGGTCACCGCGTCAATGCGCCGCACTCCAGCAGCGACACTGCTTTCCGAAACTATTTTAAATACGCCAATATCGCCGCACCGCTGAGCATGAGTTCCGCCACACAATTCCACCGAGAAATCATCAGCCCCCATACTCAAAACCCGAACATCATCGTCGTACTTTTCACCAAACAAGGCCATGACGCCCTCTTTTTTGGCGGCCTCCAGGCTCTTTAATTCAGTTTTAATTTCAGTATTAGCCCGCACWTGCTGGTTMACRAGGTTTTCAACYGACAYCAAYTGTTCTCGGGTCACGGCTTCAGGGTGGGAGAAATCAAAACGCAAATGATGCTCGCTAACGAGTGAGCCTTTTTGTTCAACATGATCGCCTAACAACTCCCTTAACGCAGCATGCATTAAATGGGTGGCCGAGTGATTGGCTGCAGTCACTCTTCGCTTCGACTCGTCAATACGTCCCTCTGCGCTTGCACCAATACGGATCACGCCTTGCTCCACCAACCCCATATGCAGAAACGCTTGWTTCACTTTACGCGTGTCCTTTACTAAAAAGCTGAATTCTTTTCCCTCAATAATCCCTTGATCCCCTACCTGACCGCCAGATTCAGCGTAGAAAGGGGTTTGCTCCAACAACAACAACCCGCTAGCACCCTCCTCGAGGCAATCCACAACATTGCCATCAAGGTCATACACGCCCTCCACCTTCACGGCCAAAATAGCTTGCTCATAGCCTTCAAAAACAGTGCTCTGATCCACCTTAATCTGGCTTTGATAATCTGCACCAAAACTGCTGGCAGCACGAGCCCGCTCTTGCTGAACAACCATGCAGCGCTCAAAACCCTCCATATCCATGGTGTAACCCATCTCACGCGCCACATCAGCAGTGAGGTCTGCAGGAAACCCATAGGTGTCATAAAGCTTAAAAATCAATTCCCCAGAAATGACCGTTGCATCAATTTTCTCTAAGCCTTGCTGCAAGACCTTCAACCCTTGATCCAAGGTTTTGGCAAATTGCTTTTCTTCAGTCAACAGTGTTTTTTCAATCTGAGCTTGCTTCGCTTTAAGCTCTGGATAGGCCACCCCCATCTCTAGCGCCAACCCCGCGACGATTTTATGGAAAAATGGTTCAGTCACCCCCAGCTGATTACCGTGCCGCAAGGCACGCCGAATAATCCGCCGCAATACGTAGCCACGCCCTTCATTTGAAGGGGTTACGCCGTCACTAATCAAAAATGCGCAGGATCGAATGTGATCAGCGATAACGCGTAAAGACTTGTTACTGAGGTCTGTCGTCCCGGTGACCTCAGCCACCGCAGCCAGGAGATTTTGAAACAGGTCAATCTCATAATTACTGTGCACCCCTTGCATCACCGCAGCAATCCGCTCCAGTCCCATGCCAGTATCCACTGAAGGCTTGGGCAGCGGAATTAATTCACCATTGGGTTGACGATCAAACTGCATAAATACCAGGTTCCAAATTTCAATGTAGCGATCGCCGTCTTCATCGGGACTTCCTGGCGGGCCACCCGGCACATCGCTGCCGTGATCATAGAATATTTCCGAACAGGGGCCACAGGGCCCCACCTCTCCCATCGACCAAAAATTATCTTTGTCTCCAAGGCGAGAAAACCGGTCTGGACTCACACCCATCTCTTGAAGCCAAATAGCCTCCGCCTCCTGATCGTCTTTATAGACAGTGATCCAGAGCTTTTCTTCTGACAGCCCTAACTCTTGGGTAAGAAATTGCCAAGCGTATTGTATCGCCTCACGTTTAAAATAATCCCCAAAGCTAAAGTTCCCGAGCATTTCAAAAAAGGTATGGTGTCGAGCCGTATAGCCCACATTTTCCAAATCATTGTGCTTGCCCCCCGCCCTAACACAACGTTGCGATGAGGCGGCTCTCTTATAGCCTCGCTTATCACGCCCTAAAAAAACGTCCTTAAACTGCACCATCCCCGCATTGGTAAACAATAACGTAGCGTCGTTTTCAGGGACCAGGGAACTACTGGACACAGTCTGATGATTTAAAGACGAGAAAAAATTAAGGAACGCAGCGCGTATCTCGGAGCTTTTCATGCATGAACCCTTCTAAGAAAGTACTAAGCAAAGCCCCTGTCTGGGGCTCAAGGCGCTTGAATTTGGCCAAAACGGCGATTATAACGCCTGTTCCTTCCTAACCGTAGTACTTCTTTGAAGGTAGTACTTCTTACAGGCGAGTACTTTTTTAACCAAAGTGCTTTTTAGAGGGGGATACTGATTAACCGAGATATCGATTAACAGAGACCCCGAGTAACAGAAGTCCCCATTAACAAAAGTACGTTTAGCAGAGCTACCTCTGCATCAAATAATAAATAGATTACAATTCGATCGAAATGTGGCGTTTCACCGCTTGCAGCAACTCCACAGGACGAATTGGTTTTAATAAGAATTGCTTAATGGAGGGCGAAGGAATTAAATCATAGTAGCCGTCGTGATTACTGCCAGTGCAAACAATGACAGGCAACTCGGGTCTACGTTGATAAAGCTCAGCGGCTAATTCCAGACCTGAAACTTCTGGCATGGCTTGATCAGTAATGACCATGTCTAACTCATCGCAATACTCCTCTAAATAACGCACCGCGTGGCTTGCTTTAGAAAATGGCACTACGGAGTAACCTCGACTGACAAGAAGCTCTTCCAAAAAACCTAATAAAGTAGGTTCATCATCCACCACCATGACTCGACCGGAACCGGATAAACTGCGAGATTCAATGTCCTCCCCAGCATTTCCCACCTGGCTGCCATTCACAACAGATGCAGCGCCCACCACAGGAAACCAAAGCTTAAAGTGAGCACCTTCACCAGGTACCGATTGCAAGCCGACGTGGGCATCATGATCATGAATGATGCCATGCACCACCGACAAGCCCAACCCCGACCCTTCACCCACCTGCTTAGTGCTAAAGAACGGATCAAACACTTTTCCAAGTAGCTCGGGGTCAATACCAACCCCCGTGTCGCGCACGCCAATTTCTACGTAATCACCCAATACCGGCTGATGACAAGACGCGCATTCGGCAGCCAACGTTTCTAACCGACGCACCGAAATCACGATTTCTCCAACGCCCTCTAGGGCATCCCGTGCATTGAGGCATAGATTTAGTATCATCTGATCCGCTTGAACCGGATCAATCATGATCGCGGGCGCTTGAGACTCCATTTCAACGTTCAATTCAATATTAGGGGACAATGAAGCCCGAAAAATAGCCACCACTTCGTTCACCAACACGGACGGATGGACCGGTTGTGGAGCGCTTTGTCCACCGTGGCTAAAAATTAACATTTGGCTAATCAGTATTTTCGCTCGATCCGCCGACTTCTGAACCGCATCCAAATAACGCTTGAGACGCACTTCTTTTTCGCTTTCAGGTCGCAGTAATTGGCCTCGTGCCAATTCGGTATGCCCCATAATTACGGCGAGAAGATTATTAAAATCGTGGGCAATACCACCAGTCAATTGCCCCAATGCTTCCATTTTTTGAGACTGATGCAGCTGACGCGTCAAGCGAATTTGTTCAGTAATATCCTCCACCATCGCTAGTATCTGACGGCTTTTATCAAGCCCTTCGAGCAAAGAGGCAGTCACTCGTACAGAAATGATTTTTCGATCCTGGCGAACGTAGCGTATTTCTCGATTGAAGACGCTCAGATCCCCAGCCAAAACACCCTCCATCAACTTATAACTTTCCGTCAAGTCGTCAGGATGAATAATCTCGTCATAGTGGATGCCGTACAATCCATTACGCTCATAACAGAGCATCTTTGCTACCGCATCATTGGCTTTAACCAAAACGCCATCGAGGTTAATGCCAATGATCCCAATCCCCGCATTATTAAGCACTACTTCCAGGCGTGATTCATGCGCATGAATACGTTGATGCCAATAATGAAATGTATCCCGATCAGCCCAGGAAACCACTACGCCGATTAACACATCACTTTGATCTATATAGGGAGCAACCCGTAAGCACCAAAGCTCGTCATCAATAATTTCATCAATAAACAGCACTTTACGACGCAGTAATACCTGTCGGCTTCTCTCCTCCAACTGCAACAAATCTATATTCGCCGGAAGCTGCAGCAAAGGTTTACCAATATCAGTGGATTCCAGCTCAAATAGTTTGGTCGCCGCAGCATTGAACCGTCTCAAGGATAGGTTTTTGTCTAAAACCAATAAAGCGCTGCCCATACTCGCCTGCACACTCGTATAATCTTCGGTCAAACTAGCCGACTCGGAACATTCCATTAATAGTGTATGGTTTTCGTTTTCCAAGGCTTCATTCTTAGACTGCAACGACTTAATTCGCTGATTAAGAACCTCCATTTCGATTTGGTGCTTCTTAGCTAATTTTGCTTCAATCGCCGCAGACGAGGAGACAGCGTTGCCCACGTCATTAATCGATTTAACCGGTCTCCCAGTTCGAAAGGGTTTACCCCAACGGCGCCCTACTAATTCGCTTAATTGCTCGCGTTCAGTAATTGAGTGACTGACAAAGTAGAAATATTCTTGCAAAGAATTCACTTGCAAATAACCCATTCGCTGATAGATCAAGCTATAAAGAAAGAAACGATGATCTTTTTTATCCTGCTGATCAACGTCCAGCAAAATGGTATTAACGATGCTGTCGAGGATATTTTTACTAGAAGACGAATGATACCGCGCACCCAGGTCATCACTCCCAAGCGCTTCCTGCGAACACAGAAGGTCTCGCTTATCAAACGAAGCTAAATAAGCGGCAATTTCTTTAGCAGAGCGTCGCTGGGGGATTAAATCATTATCGTTCAATGGACTGGAAAAGCCGCCCTCCAGGCTTTCAAAAAAAACCCGTCCGCCATCACGCATAATTGCCTCAACACCTCCGCAGCGCTCAAAATCAGCGATACTCTGACCACCCGCTTCATTGGCAGCGCGCAATTCGTTCGCCAAAACAATGCCCACGCCATTCATTCGCGCCTCAGACGCCACCGATTCAAAAAATTTAGAGGCATAGTTTTGAATAATGGGCCAGCTCACGCGTATCTCTTTGAGACGAATACAGCCATCTTCGATGGTCACCGCATGTAAGAATGGAACCAAATAGACATATCCCGGCAATACAACCACGCTGTTTTTAGCTTCCACCACGGTAAGCGGTGTTAGCTCATCGAGCACTTCGAAATTGAGGGTTTGATAACAAGAATTCACTGATTGAACGATTAGATAAGCCATCGTTTTGGATTCGGGAAAGGATCGAAATAAAGTCTGAATTGAACGGGTTGAGCCGCCATTCCAAGACAACGCAATAATCTTAATTGCACCAGAGTCCTCCCCCTTGCTTAAAGGCGCGCGCGCATTGTTAGCAAATAATTCACTGTTTATATAGTCCTTCTGCGGCGCCGGCCTAATGGCGTCTGCCCAATCTGGCAAACCTTTTGCGATTAAGACTTTTTCAATGCCGACATCGCCCTCTTCAACAGCCCCTTTATTGAAGAGGGCTCCATTCTCCGACGCCACAAGATCGTCCGACGCCGCAAGACGGTCAGGCGAAGCAAGATTGTCAGGCGAAATATTATTGCTTGGCGAGACGCTATCGTCAGCCTCTGCCTCAGCCTTGTTATCAGACGGTAATGGATTTTCTACAGGCGTATATCTAGGAGCCGGTATTGATCTTTTCCGCATCGCGTCGCGGATATCAAATGGTAGGTCATCGTCAGTCACCGCATCTCCCTATGACGGTCCAGGTATCCCTAATAGTTCTGAAAACAGTTAGATCTGAATTAAATCGCGGGTTAGATAAATTTTTCCAAACAATAACCCCACGCGCCCCATTATTACGCCACCTAATCTAGGATTGCAACATCGATTACCACAATGATTACAACAATAATTACAACAATGATCGCGGCAACGATTCCCATATTTTCCACCCCTCCCCTGAGGCAATGGTTAAAGACAAATCTTACCATTAAGCTTTAATTCCTGATTAGGCCAGAGTCCTCGAAACACGGCTACGCCGGGGCTAGCGAACTTAGCGGCTGACTGCTATAACTGTTAAAGGGAAGTAAGACTAACCACGCCTGCTTAACCGCTTATAGGGATAGAAAATGGCGATAGTAATGGCAATCGACGA
>NVTH01000181.1 GCA_002401525.1 Moraxellaceae bacterium
CATGCCAGTTATAACGGCCGAGGCGAATACCTCAGTGCCAGTGACCCGGTCCAATTGGCGGCCGCCTTGGAAAATGTTTTCACCACCATTCAATCCACCGTCGGTTCAGCCAGCGCCGTGGCCTTAAACACTCAAAGTTTGGAGCAAGGAGCGCGGGTCTTTAGGGCATTCTATAACTCACGTACTAATTCAGGTGACGTGGTCGCCATCACCATTGACAACCAAGGCACCATCGACACCACGGAGCTTTGGTCCGCCGCGGCTCAACTGGACACAATTATCGCCAATGACACGCGGAAGGTAATTAGCTACAAAAGAGACGGTGCCAATACCGGTGGAATCCCCTTCGTCTTCACAGACTTGCTAGCCAGCCAACAAGCGTTACTCAACGCGCCCGCTGCGGCTTCTTTACCCGGAGGTTATGGCAACGGCGACGCCGATATTGGCGATGAGCGATTGGATTATCTCCTCGGTGATGCCAGCCACGAAGGAGATGACATCGACGTGGGAGAATTTCGGGATCGCGAAGCAGACTCAGGAAAATTGGGCGATATTATTCATTCCTCCCCGGTCTACGTCGGAGAGGCACCTTTTTCCGGCCGTGACGAAGCCCCCTTCCCTACTACTAACACCTACTCTAGCTTCGCAGAATCGGTCGAAAATCGTAACCCCATGGTATACATCGGCGCGAATGACGGCATGCTACACGGCTTCTCCGCAGACACAGGGGCAGAGCTTATCGCCTATGCCCCCAACGAACTCTTGGAAAATTTAAGCGATTTAACCGACCCAGATTATAACCATCAAATGTACGTCGATCTCACCGCTTCCGTGAGTGACGCGTACATGGTGAACCGCCCTCTTGGGTCACGCCAATGGACTACTTTATTATTGGGTGGCTATCGATCAGGGGGCAAAGGCTACTTTGCCCTCGACATTACTGACCCCGATGCGTATAGCGACATCAACACCGCCGCGGATACTGTACTCTGGGAGTTTGGTGAAGAGGATGATGGCGGCGTAGGCAGTAGCGATTTGGGTTTCAGCTACAGCCAACCCATTATTGCCATGAGCAATGCAGAAAGCAGTGGTGAAAAACGCTGGGTGGCTATTTTCGGCAACGGCTACAACAGCACCAGCACGGATGGAGATTCCGCACTTTATATCTTATTCCTAGAGGACGGTGTCGACGGTTCGTGGGACTCGGGTGACTTTATTAAAATCACCACGGGCTATGGCAAGGCGGAAAGTAGTGATGGAACCACTCCGAATGGACTGGGCAGTCCCGCTCTAGTAGACGCTGACGGAAACGGCACCGTCGATTACGTCTACGCAGGCGATTTGCAAGGCAACCTAATGCGTTTCGATATTAGCAGCAGCTCTTCATCCGCTTGGACCAATTCAAGCAGTCTGCAAACACTCTATCAAGCAGAAGATGGCCTAGGCAATCCACAACCGATTATCATCCAACCGGTGGTGATCTCACACCCAGAGGACGACGGACATATTGCTATTATTGGCACCGGCAGCTGGATGACCAACGGCGATGCAACCACCACTGAAATTCAATCACTCTATGGCGTTTGGGATGATCTTAGCAACTCCATCGAAGTCACCAAAATTCAGTTAGTGGAACAAGAATTCGCTAACGCGTCAGGACAATTGGAAGGTTATTCATTTCGAACCCTCACATCAAACTACGTTACTTGGAAAAATAACGGCAATAACAGCAATAAAGTCAAAGGTTGGTACATCGACTTTGATATCCAGGGCTCAGGCAGCAGCATTATTGAATACCCTGGCGAACGCGCTACGCAACTCTCCTACATTGCCGGCATCCTCTTCGTGAATACCATATTGCCTAAAGATTCACTGAGCTGTGAAGGCAGCCCCGGCGGATACCAACTCGCCTTCGACCCAAACACTGGCGGTGCGTACGCGGACATTATTTTCGACCTCAATAACGACCACAACTTTGACGAGGATGATCAAAGCGGTGACAGCACTCCGGCCGCCATTTTCTATGACAAACCACTGGGACCTTCCACCTTTATCAGCGACCGAGTACTCACTTCCCTGAGTGATGGAGAAATTATTTCCACCGGCATTAACGTCACCACCAGTGCCTCCACTGGGCGACTGTCTTGGCGAGAAATTGATATTTCCACCGTGAATAATGATGACGACGGCAACTAAACTTCAACGTTTAGTAATCTCTCGATCTTGAGATAACCTCAACATTCACCGGGATAAATAGATTAAATAAGGAACCACTATGAAATTTCAAGACAAGGCTTTTTTAAACCGAATCATCGGTGCGATTACCAAGCCGATAATGACAATCCTTCAAGTGGCGCTTATCGCCCTCCTCGTGCCCCTCACTGTAATGGCTGAGGAGCCGCCTCCGAAGGACCCTAAAATTCAATTGCCTGATTACTACCCTGAACGTTTCGATAAGGTGGGTGAACTGCGCAATTTGTCCCTATCAGACAGAATGCTATACATGAATGCGAGCAAATTTAAATTAAAACCTGAAGTGCGCGTTTATCTACTAGACTCACCTATGGCGAGCCTCGCCCAACTCAAATCGAAGATGGTGATAGGGATCCAATTCAACAGTGCAAAAGAAATAACCGGCATATGGGTTCTTCCGGTCAAGATGCATCATCCAAGCTAATAGAGGTAGATCATGAGACACTTAAAAGGATTCACGCTCGTTGAGCTACTCATCACTGTCGCCATCGTAGGGATCATGGCTTCCATCGCAATTCCGATGTATTCCGAACAAATTTCTAAAACCAATCGCAAAGATGCTCAAGGCGCATTGCTTGAATTCCAAAACGCAATGGAGCGATTCTACGCGGAACAAAGTCCTTACACCTATCGCGGCGCGGGCACCAATGGCGACGATACCGGCAGCCCCGAAATATTCGCCACTGAATCCCCTTTGCATGCGACCAACAAGACTTACGACCTAGTCATTACCGCTGCCAACGCCTCCACTTATACCCTCAGTGTGGTTCCAAAGAATGCCCAGTCCGACGACCGCTGCGGCACCATGACGGTGGATAACACAGGGCAAAAAACCTCAGACGATACCAATTGCTGGTAGGGAGTATTTGCTGTTAGATCAATCGATGACCAAGCATGGGGGTAATACCCCATCACGCCCATGCTTATACGTTACAGGCCTCTATACACGATCGACATTCTTTTCTCTACGCTCATCAATCCCCTAGGCTGTATTGTTCTTTCTACTGTTTCTACTATTTCTATTCTTCCCGTTTCTCCAGTTCTTGTTGTACTTTAATTCTTTAGTTCTTTCTAACCTTTTGTTTCCCATGAACGTAAGATTCTAAAACGATTTTACAAAACCGTATTCTATAATTAGGGCGAGCAATCAATCTCAAACCACCATGCTTCCAAATTTCTGTCTTGAGCGCTACACTGGCGGCCCATTTTCTCTAGCAACCCAAACGCAATACACATTTCCATCACTCTCAAACCACGCCACATTGTTTAAAATCAAAATAGGTATCACTTACCGTGTCAGCAAAATCCTTTCAACAAAAACTTGAACACTTTCGAAGCAACAAGCTATTCGAGCTTTTCGTCGTTTCTATTATCGTTATTTCAGCATTAATGGTCGGTGTAAAAACCTACGACATGTCGAGTAACGCTGTCTCCCTGCTGACGTGGATCGATTTAGCCATCACGCTTATCTTTGTATTTGAACTCTCAGTGCGATTTCTAGGCGAAGAAGTTAAAACCAACTTTTTTAAAAGTGGTTGGAATCTTTTCGACACTCTAGTCGTGGCGATTAGCTTAATCCCAATTGAAGGCAGTGAAATGGCAGTCATTGGGCGACTGATTCGAATATTCCGTGTATTGCGAATGATTTCTTTTATCCCTGAGCTCCGCATCCTGATTAATTCTCTGTTTAAGGCCTTGCCTCAACTAGGCTACGTCGTACTGCTCATGTTCATTATTTTCTATATTTACGCCGCACTGGGCAGCACCATTTTTGGCGCAATCAACCCCGTCTTATGGGGGGACATCTCAATTTCCATGTTAACTTTATTTCGTGTTATGACCTTTGAAGATTGGACCGACGTAATGTACGAAACCATGGAAGTCTACGGCATTAGTTGGCTTTACTTTCTAAGTTTTATTTTTCTCACCACGTTCGCCTTTCTAAATATGGTGATTGGCATTATCGTTGGAGTCATGGATGAAGAGCACGCCAGGGAGCGAGAGGAGAAAGATGCCCTCGAGGGCAAGGCGACTTTAGATGATCTTAGAGAAGACATTAAACAACTTAAAATACTCTTAGAAAAAAAGTAATTTAGCGTTCTTATTTAGGCGCTTTATTTAAGCGCTTTTTTAAGTCCAAGGTGTAACGCTGGCATTGAGGCATGACTGTTATCCCTAAGGGTTACTCTTCGGGATAACAGTCGAGTAAAAGGTAGGTAGTAAAGAATAAACTGCATACGATCAACAGCAACGATTCATCCATGAATCCTAGTCTTTGCAATTTATTTAAAGCCCAGTTTTTTAAAGCTATATTTTTTGAAGCTTAGGAATAGGCATTAGCACCACTGCAATCACAGCAACCAATGCGACGCCCATGTAAAGACTAAACGCTAAAAAGTAATTGCCATTCACATCGGCTAAATAACCGGCTCCTACAGGCCCTATGCCCGCCACCAAGGTCACCACGATGCCCCGCACCGCCATAAGCCGGGCATTATTAAGCACCCCAAAAAAATTCGCGATCAATGATGCCGAAGACACGGCTGACATGCCGTAACCCAAGCCAAAAGTGATCACAAACAAATAAACGTACAGCGGCCCAGTGGCTTCTTTCAAAAAATAGTAACCCACTAACTGCCCAAACAAGCCCACCGCCAATAAGCGACGAGGGTCCAACCGATCGCCCAGAATACCGGTAAACAGCCGTCCACCGGCCCCTATGGTGCCTTGTAATCCCAGAGCCGTACCGGCCAACACCGGATCAATGCCCACATCAGTCAAATGCAATACCAACTGACTAGTGACAATGGTCGCCCCCATTACCGCGGCGCTGCCGCCCATGACGATTAACCAAAAGCTTGATGTTTTGAGTGCATCCACCGCCCGCCAGCTTTCCACCGAGCGAAACACTTTGGAAGTCTTCCTCGCGGCACCTTCCAGCTCAAGTGAATCAGCGCTGCCACCGTCCACAAACTGCCCCACATCACTGGGCCTTTCTTTGACCACTAATAAGGATATTAATGAGGCTGTTAGAGAGCCAATCGCCATCGCGGCCCAAATATGCTGCCAAGTGCCCGTTGCATCAATGTACATAGACGCGGGAATTGCGCACAAAGAGCCCAGCCCCCCCGCACTCAGAAAAATACCTAACGCCAGTGAACGCTTATGGTGGAACCAATTGGCAATCAACTGATTGCCAGGAATCACCGTCTGCATTGCCATACCGATGCCCATCATCAGCCCTGCCCCGAGGTAAAACTGCCAAAGCGAGTCAGTGTAGTAGGTGGTCATTGCACCCGAGGCGTTCACAAAACCGCCCAAAAATATGGTCTTTCGATTGCCTATGCGATCGATAATATAGGCTACCATGGGCCCAGACAGCCCGTAGATAGCAGCGATCAATGCAAAGCCAACCCCCATTTGAGCGCGCGACCATCCAAACTCGGCCACCATGGAGGGTAATACCACCCCTACCCCAGAAAAAGTTAATCCTATTGCAAGAAAATAAATAACACTCAGACCTGCCAATAACTTCCAACCGTAAAACATGGTAAATCACTTCAATATTAAGGCGTATAAGCTTATTTTTAGAAGGCTTAGCGCTGTCTATATGACCTAAAAAGATGAGGCCCGACCATATAGAAAGGCGCTATCAATTGCAATGATCGCGTTGCGAAGCGGATTAGCTGCGGTGTTTCCCAAGGCTAAGCGTATGATTTCCCTAGCCTGCGTCGTCCTTCTAATACACGACATGGAAAAAGACATTCACAGACACTTAATAAGGGCCAAGGATGTCCAATAATGATGGATCCAAAGACAGTAAATAAATTATCACTGCCATTCTCAGATTGATCTCTGCTGATAAAGAGGCGATAACTAGCCTGACACAGCGTATTGCTTCATTTAACTATGACACTACTTAGGCACTGTCATTTTTAGCGAGGCAATGCGCAACTCCAGCCCGTCATTCCCGCGAAGGCGGGAATGACGGGAGATGTGCGATATGACCGAACAATGGTAAAATACAGGCACTAATCGTGAAAACAAGGATGAGGGTTTTTGCCCCGTTCGATCTATGTTCTATCCATCATTATCGAAGTGGGGTGAAGGAAGGCCCTCAAGATTAATGCAAGAATTACGGCACTACGCGAAACATTCGCGATAAAACATTTTCCTTTGGGTAAACTCTCTGAATTATTTATTGGGAAACAGATTCAAAAAACATTTCGCAAACACTGTTTCAAACACACCAGTTCAAAACTACAGCTTCAAAACCATAGCTTCAAAAACAAGCCTCATAAACAAGCCCAAAAAAACACACCTAAAATAAATCCGAACTGGCAAGA
>NVTH01000182.1 GCA_002401525.1 Moraxellaceae bacterium
TTCGCCTCAACAGCCTCGGTTTTCGCTTGGCCCTAGGTCACCCGCTGGTAGGCGGAGCCTAAAAGGGCGCGGAGGCTGACAAGGGGTGCGGTGGGCTTTGGCGGTAATGTAATCTCGAACTCAATCTTTAAGTGTGACCTTTAGCCCTGAATTATCAGACCTAACAATCTACGTCAATTTGAGAGTCGTATTCGCTAATGAGCCGAATATAGGATTTATTCGGCTCATATTTAATAAAAACAGATGCTTAAACGGTACTGAACGTTAGCAGAAATAGTGGAAATCACCTCAATGTCACCGCCTAGTAAAAACAAAGCCGAGCCAGGAAAATGGATATGGCTGCCAGCATTATGGAAAATCGTGCTGACTATTATTTAGTGCTTGAGCGTACTCAAAAAGGTGATCTTGATATTACTGAGTGGCTGCAATGGTTTGTGGAAGTATTAAAGCAATCACTGGAAGCTGCCTTGGATCGGATCGACTTTGTTTTGAAAAAGGCGCGCTTTTGGCAAAGGCATGGACAAGATGGCTTAAACCCTGAGCAAACTAAGGTGCTGAACCGGTTGTTGGATGCGGGTCCGGGTGGTTTTGAAGGCGGTATGAGTGCTGCGAAATACCAAAGCCTGGCCAAGGTCAGCAAGGCAACAGCGACACGGCATTTGAGAGACCTTCTTGAGAAAAACTGTATTTTAAAATTGGAAGGTGGCGGGCGTAGTACCCGTTATGAGATTCATTGGCTTTAGTCCCTGTCCTGTCATTCGACTTTCGATCGTTCTGAGGATTAAAAAAAGGGTCAAATAAAAAAAAGGCTCAAGTATCATATGCAATTCCTTGAGTGTGGTTTATTTTTTCGCAAACAAATTTAACCACGTTTCAATTAACTAAGGAATTGTACTTATTATATGAATCCGCCTTGTCATCTCGCTTTGTTGGTAGAGGGCAAAACAATACGGATTTTATCAGCATGTTGAGGGTGTGATTCTTGTCGTTTCGACTGTGTCCCTGAGTTATCCATGATTTGCTCATGTCCGTAACCTAACCTATAAATAGAATTATCAACCAACAAAATATGACGCTAAATCGAGCTAAAATATTCTAAGGCTGAAATGTCGAGGCAAAGAAGGCCGCTAATTTTTCTGGTTCCCCTAGAGTTACAGTGAGCATAAGTTTTCTCACCGCTAAGCATTTGTGAGTTGGCTAGTGTATTTGCTTTGCGTGTTTGCTGAGTAAAGAGAGTAGCTTGACCCACTTTACTTTAACTCAATCCAGAAAGGCTTGAATATGCAGGTTAGGAAAATAATGCTCTCCGTCGCTTTAGCCAGTGCTTCGTTGGCCAGTGTTTTTGCTGAATAGTGGTTCGGCGTTCGCGGCGGCTGAAGACGAAAAAGTTGATAAGGTTATTCGAGAGATTGAGGAGATTGTGGTCACCGCGCGTAAGCGGGATGAAATCCTTATGGACGTGCCGATTGTCACTACTGTTATTACCGGTGAAGCGCTTAATCAATTTGAGACCGGCGACCTTTCGAAGATAGCGGATTCCGTTATTGGCCTTAGCCTTGGCTCAGCCACCAGCGCATTTGGTTCCCAGATCTCCCTGCGGGGTGTGGGAACGTCGGTACTCAACGCCACCGTCGACCAGTCCGTTTCACTTAATGTGGATGGTATGCTGATGACTCAGGGTATTGCTTATACGCTAGGTCTGTTTGATTTGGGGCAGGTCGAAGTACTAAAAGGACCCCAGGCGTTGCTATTCGGTAAAGCCAGCCCGGGCGGGGTAATATCCGTTAGAACGGCAGACCCATTGGAGGACTTTGAAGCCCAGCTCGTGACTGGTTACGAATCCGAAGCCAGAGAGCAAATGATCGAGATGATTGTTTCAGGTTACGTGACTGACGCCCTCGGGCTGAGGCTGGCGCTGAAGCATTCTGGGGCGGAGGGCTATTTTAAGAGTGTGGGTGAGCCGGCTCCTGGTTACGGTGGTTTGGCTCCCAAGGACAAACGTACGCCAACCAAGGACACAAGTTTGGCTCGTGCTACCCTTCTATTCGAGCCGAATGATGTCTATACCGTCCGCCTGAAAGTGAATTACGCGGAGCAGGAGATAGAAGGGGTGGGGTGGGATTCGCAATTGGCTGGCTGCCAGGATGGCACCACCTATACGTTGGGCCCCCCGGACTTCTTAACGGCTGCCGATGACTGTAAGTTGGATCGCTACAACTACGGCATTGGCGCCGATCCAGATCAACACGCGGGCGTGAAAAACGGCGGTATTCCCTTAAGTGCTTACCGCCAGATCTTTACCACACTGGAACTGAATTACGCAGTGGTAGAGGACCTTACGTTTACATCAGTCACTGGCTATTACGATATGGCTCACGAATCTTTAATCGCGGGCTCGGGCAGTTCTTATCGCGGCAATTTGATGTTTGTTCAAGGGGATTTCGACCGCCACGACTTCACACAGGAAATTCGCCTGACCTCAAACTTTGAAACGTCAGTGAACTATATGATTGGCGCCCTGTACCAGGGCGCCTCTATGGGATTTTATCAAGAGTTGCCCGCCAACCGGGCCAGCGGCATTATTACGTCGGCGCTTGAGTATCTGGTAAAGGCTGATCACACGGTGGACATCGAGACAGAATCGCTGTTTGCTCAGGTGTTGTGGGCATTCTCGGAGGAGTGGGAGCTGGCTGCGGGTACGCGTTGGACCCATGAAGTGCGCGATTACACGCAGATTGATTATCTGACCGGTGGCCCCGCGGTAAAGACGCCTCTTGCCACCGATGAACTTGATGCTAAGAACTGGTCTCCTGAGGTTATTTTGAGCTATAAGCCGACTGATGAGTTGACAGTATTTGGCGCTGTTAAACAGGCCTACAAGTCAGGCTCGTTTTCTACATCGGGAGCGGCTGCCGCCGACGAGGATCCATCCTTTGGTGATGAACGTGTAACCGGTGCTGAGCTTGGATTAAAGAGTCGGCTGCTGGAGGGCAGTTTGTTTTTCAACGCCTCAACCTATTATTACCAGTATAACGATTTGCAGGTCGGTTCCACTGAATTACAGGGCGGTATTCTAATCACCGTCAAAACGCGCAATGCAGGCTCTTCAATTATTTATGGTGCTGATGGGGATTTCACCTATTTGGTCGAGTCTGTACAGGGCTTGAGCATTAAGGGGGCTGTTAATTGGAATCAGGCTAAGTATGACGAATTCGCAGATGCTCCCTGTTGGGGTGGTCAAACGATTATTCAGGGTTGTGACCGACTCGTAGTCGATCGGTTTTCCGGTGACCTGATTGCTGCCCAAGATTTGTCTGGGGAATACTTGATACGTGCACCGGAATGGGCCGCTAATTTTGGGTTTGACTATGAAATATTTCTCTCTAACGGCATGCTGTTGGTGATCGGTGCTTCCACTAATTACTCTGGCGAGTCGCTAGCCGCGATCGCCAATCGGGACGACATGTGGCAAGACGCCTACACCAAAACCAACGCCAGTATCGCGCTGCATGGCGCGGATGATAATTGGCAGCTTGCCCTGATGGGAACCAACTTGGAAGACCAGATTACCACTGGTAACTGTTTTAACCAAGACTTCCAGGATGGCTTGGGTATCCCGATTTCGAATCAATTAACGGGCCCTGTAGGGGAGAATGGGGTAGGTCCTGCCGGTTCAGACGAGCTCTATTGCGCGGCTGAGCGCGGTCGTTCGCTGTGGACGAAATTCACCCTGAGATACTGAGCAGCGATCAGATGGAGATGCTTAAAGCCAAAGCTTATAAGCTGGGGTAGGTTTAGTTCAGTGGGTCTAATTCGTGCCATTCCAGTGTTTACTGCATTAAAGGAATACCTTAAGAATGCTTTGTAAATACCCGTGAGAACCCCTGTCGTTGGCTAATGTTTATCCTATAGTAAATAGAGAAATGAATCCCATACCAACACGAGCGTAAATATCGTTAGATGCCCTTAAGTCACACCCTTTGTGCGCATTAGAAGATAACTAATTTCATGAGTAGTAAAAACGTTGAAAACGCATTGATTCAGTCGATCCCTAAAAGTTCCTCGGGGATTCCTCTTTTCGGCAATACCTTAAAATTCATTAACAATCCCACTGAATGTGCTTTAGCTGACTATAAAAAATTAGGTCCAATATTTCGCTCAAGCATTTTTTTTATGGATATCACGAATGTGGTCGGCCCTGACGCATTGCAAATGATTTTTACCGATGTGGATAAAAACTTTCCTTCTGCAATGGCAATGAACAAATTTAGCAAAGGTATATTTGCCAACTCAATCATTGCGAGAGATTTCGAGGATCATCGTTATCACCGCAGAATAATGCAGTCAGCGTTTAAAAAAGATCCTATGAAAAGTTATCTTTCTCGYATGACYTCCKATGTMGASAKWGCKTTGRATAAAGGTAGTAAAACMCMTCAGTTATTRTTTTAYCCYTTTRTMAAAATGYTAAGTTTAAGATTGGCATCAGGAATATTTCTTGGTTTAACRGACAAGACCSAACTRGAATCCATTGGTARYTCCTTAACCACAATGATGGATGGATCACTGACTCCAATTCGATTAAACATCCCGGGCCTTCCCTATCATCAAGCCTTAAAATCAAAACAGACCATCGCGGACTTCATCGGAGAACTAATTCCTAAGCGGCGCAGGAATCCCTCGACGGACATGCTAAGCGCATTTTGTTTAGCGAAATCAGAGCAGGGCGAGGAATTTAGCGATCAGGAGATCATAGATCATATGCTTTTTATGTGGATGGCTGCCCACGAAACTGTAGCCAGCTTATTAAGTAACTTAATGGTCCATATTTGCCAAATCCCTAGTTGGCAGTCCCGTTTAAGGGAGGAGTGCTATTCTATCGGGAAACCGGTTCTTGAATACGAGGACCTGTCAAAACTAGARCTTATGGATTTGGTCATYAATGAAACCCTGCGGATGCAGCCTCCCGGTTCCATAGCAATAAGGTCAGCTCTTAGAGAATGCGAGCATCAAGGTTATAAGATTCCCGCTAATTCAATTCTTTTGCTGAGCCTGGGAGTTTCTCATTTTCTCGAGGAATTTTGGACGGAACCTGAAAAGTTTGATCCGCTTCGATTTGCACCCGATCGAGCTGAGGACAAAAATCATCCCTACCTGTTTCTTCCCTTTGGCGGCGGCGCCCACAGCTGTATCGGAAAACATTTTGCTGTCATGGAGGCAAAAACTATCTTATATCAAATGCTGATAAACTACAGTTGGACCACACCTGAAGGCTATATGCCCACATTTAAGATGTTACCGATTCCTAAACCAAAAGACGGCCTACCCATTTTTATGAGGCCCTTACCAAAACACGCTCAATTGCACTAGATCATAATGAAGTAGGCACAATGTTCTTATCACTTCTCATTTTTGAATTTTTTAATCGTCGTCGGCATACTCCCCCTCCATTCTCTTCAGCGCCAACACCCTAACAAAACCCACAGACCGCTGCCCATCCAGCACTTGCAGAGCACTGAATGAGCCGTTGTTTTAACCCCTGTTTTTTATTCAAATTTAATCTATAAATAATTTAATTCATTCAAACATCGAGAACATTCGGTCATAAATAAACCGAATGAAAATCGAAATTAACAGGAGCTTTAATACCCCAGAATGAAAATAGTCGAGGAAGTGACAAAACAGGAAAACAAAAATGAAGCTTGACCTAGGACCAGGTTAATAGCAGAATGCCAGCAGCTTTTTTTACAATAAAGCCTCTCCGTCAGGTTAATTAATGATCAGTCTGCGCGTTAAACGCAATCACTCATTAAAGAAGCTATGAATAAAAGAAGCTATGAATAAAAGAAGCTACGAATTAAAGAATAAAAGAATTAAAAAAACAGTCAAAGAAAAAATCAGAATAAATAAATCATCGAGTGTAATAATTTTTAAACACTCCAAACCCAATTAAAGAGGCATTCCTCACTTAAAAAAATAACGTTTTAACCAAGCTAAATTTAAAAGTTTCCCCTACACCCGTGGGGGTGCCCTCGGCGGTGTTACAAGCACCCCGAGGGCTGACAAGGTCCTGGTCGCAAAAAAATGCTACCGTCCAGCGGACCTTGCGGGGTTGAGAGTAACATAAAAGTGCACCAATTCGCAGCGCTGGTCTATGTCGCAAACGAAGTATAGATCAGATCACTGCGAGGGCCGTTTTCAGAATGGCAATGCACACCAAACAGAGGAATCAGGGCCAGATCAACGCTGCAAAGCGCATCAACCAACGCCCCAACCTTCTGCCAGCAGTCCCCGTAAGTCCTTGAGGACCTTGTTTTTTTTATTCATTAAAGAAAAACAAGGAAACAACCATGAGAAAAATGATCGCCGAAATCCAGCAAAGCATCGTCGACTTCTACGAACCAGGCATTCAAAGTTTGGCCCAGCAAATGGGCATGACGCCGGAAGACCTGGAAGCCAAAGCAAGCTTGATCAACCCCAATCAACACCTCACCTACGCCGACACCGTATTACTGCAATACATC
>NVTH01000183.1 GCA_002401525.1 Moraxellaceae bacterium
TTGATTGGGTTGGAGGTGTTTTCTCAAGTCTGTGTTCGCTTTAATTGGCGAAGCCATGTTTGGTGCCAAATGGACAATCATTACCATATTGTGGTGGAAACAATCGAAGGGGACCCATCCTCAATAGGGTCGTGTCGTCATTGAGGTAGTGTTCGTGAAGTTTTGCCATTGAGATTTTGTTGGTAAGGTCTCGTTGATAAGGTTTTGTCGGTGAGGCGCTCTCGTGGAGGAGCTCGGTTAGTGAAGCCGTTCTATTTTGTCTGTTTTTCTTTGAACTAGCTGCTGGCTAATATAATGCTCTAACTTTTCCAAGGTTACTGGTTTTATCAAGTATCCATTCATTCCTGCTTTGTAGGCGGCCAGTTGATGTTTACTGTCATCATAGGCGCTAAGAGCGATGATAAGGGCGGGCTCTAGGTTTCCTTGTTTTTCTTCCCAACGGCGAATTCTTTTGGTGGTTTCGATGCCGTCCATCTGAGGCATTTCATAGTCCATGATAATCAGGGGAAATGTGGCTTTGCGTTGTTGGATTTGTTCGATTGCATTGGCTCCGTCGCTGGCGCCGATGGCGGGAATGCCAATATTCTCCAGCATCTGTATGACCACTTTTTGGCTGTTAAGGTTATCATCGACGATGAGGGCGCTGAGTTTACCATTGTTAGAATAATGGTATTTTTTACCTTGTTCTGATTTTCGTAGATAAATATTTTGAATGCCTTTTAAGATATTCCTTACTGAAAGGGGGTAAGGTACTAGCGCAAATTCTTCTTCGTTTTCGATTGTGTCCGTGTCGGGAAGTTCGTCAAAATAACCTAACATTAACTTGGGGGTTTTTTGAAATTGCCGACTTAGTGCCGGCCATTCGGGTGAGTCAAATATATTCTGGTCGCTGCACTCGTAGGCAAATGCTAAACAGTTTTCGGTTTGTAAGGATTGTTGCCCTATTTCGTCTATTAGCGAGACGCTGTTTTCGAATATTTCGAGATGTAGCTTGTAGGCTGAACACAAGGTGGTAAAGTGGCGTTTAATGGCGGTGTTTGTTGCGATTAATATGATCTGCTTGTGTTGAGCGCCGGGTATTTGGAAGTCTGGTTGAGTTTCTCTGTAGGAGGCTATTAAGGTAAACCAAAAAGTTGATCCTTGGGTAGGGTTGGAAGTAGCTCCAATTTTACCACCCAACAATCCCGTTAAGGTTTCACAGATATTTAAGCCTAATCCGGTGCCACCGTAGTTACGGGTGGTTGATTGCTCGGCCTGGGTAAATGCTTTAAATAGATGGGGTATTTGATGTTCTTTGATTCCGATACCCGAATCGATCAGGTTAAAGCGTAGTTTTATTTTGTTTTCGCCTATCATTTGAACTTTTTCAATGTTTAATTCAATCTGTCCTTCATGGGTAAATTTGTACGCATTACCAATTAGGTTGACCAGTATTTGATTGATGCGTACATCGTCGCTTGTGATCAACTCTGGGACGTTGGCAGCTATATTGCAATTCAATGGAATCCGCTTCGAGCAAGCTTGTTCGGTGAAGAGCGACAAGGTTCGGTCGAGCTGAGCCGCTAGGTCAAACTCCACTGGATTTAATTCCAACTGGCCTGAGTCTAAACGGGAATAATCCAAAATATCGTTGATGATAAACAGTAACGAATCGCCGGATTCCTTTATTATATTAAGAATTTGTCGGTCTTTGGTGGCGCTTGTTTTTTTTAATAACACACACGACATACCAATAATACTATTCAGTGGTGTGCGTAGTTCGTGGCCCATGTTCGATATGAAATCTCTTTTTGCGTGATTGGCTGTTTCTAGATCTTGAAGCGCACGGTTTAGAGTTTCGGTTCGTTGGGCAATTTTTTGTTCTAAATTTTTGGTGTGGTCTTCCACTAAACGATTTTTTTTCGAAAGCTCATGGCATAAAGAATAAAAAGAAGTTTCAAGAAAGGCTAATTCATTTTTGTTGCGAAGTTGTTCAGCACTCAACGGTTCAAGTGTGGGTGTTTCTGAGGAATTCAGATCAAGTTTGATAATGTGTTGACTAAGTTGGTCTATGGGGCGGGCAACCCAGCGATTAATGATGAGTATCGCTATGATCCAGAGGCCGGTGGTTTTTACTAGTGCGCTGAATAATGTGATGAGGAGGGTAGCGTATGTTCGCTCAAATACGGTGACAGAACTTGAATAAATAATGAAATTTCCGATTTTTTCACCTTCAGTTTCTGGCGAATATAAGACTAATTCGTTTTTATACAATTCCGCGTAATTATTTTCGACGAGTGATTTGGTTAAATCATCGTTTAAAGTGGCCCGATAGGATATCACCCCTTGTTTGTCGAGGGTATTCCCTAGGGTATGGGATTGATCTTCGGATCGAATTGCTATGCCAAACACTTCTTGATTACGATAAATACCTTCCAGAGAGGCTGAAAGTTGCTCGTTATCGTAGTTCCATAGTGCCTCCGTGATGGTGAGTTTGAACGTGTTGGCKRSRRKYWMWMTKTGAGCTTTCAGGTTGTTTTTTTCTTGATGAAATTCCGCTGTCAATTGAGCACCTGTGATTACAATGGCAATAACCATATAGACACTGAGGATGGCTCGTATTAATTGTTTGGATAATTGTTTGCCCTTTATTTTATTGTCATTAAGTGGTGGTTCACTTAATGAATTAGGGTTTGTTGGGGGTGTTTTATCCACTAATGCTTAGTCTGCCCAATTGGTTTTTGGTGAAGTGAAAGAAGTTCATTTTTTTCCCTCGTGTTTTTTTCGATGCAGGTAGGCTGGGTTTTATAACTTCCACACCGCCAGCCATTGCAGTGCGCTTTCATCGGTGTCACTGTCGCCTAATTTATTACGCCAGTATTGGAATTCTATGCCAACGTAGAGTTGATCTTTAGAGTCGAATAATTGCTTTCCCAAATCATAGCGAAATTGTGGCTGCGCGAGCAGCGAGCCCGCAGTTTTGCCAAATTCGTTGTCTCTAGATTTAATGTACTCCATGTGGCCTGACAGACTCATGGCATGATTTTTATACGAAAAGGGTAGCTTGAAATTTAGGTCTAGCATGTAAGCATTATCTTCGCTGGGCGCTCCCCCTGCATCCACTCCATGACTATCGTCTAAATACAACATAAAATCGGAATTAAAAAATACGAACTTTGCAATCGACCAGGATAATCGTATTCCCGGCAAATACTTTCGAACGTCTACGTCGGGGGCAAAGTTAAGTCCCAAGAGAAACCCTATGTCGTTCACAGGGCCGCATTTTATTTTCTTGCCACTGATTTTGCTAAAACTAAGATTGGCGTAAAATTCGCCGTAATAGGCTGCGTCATTAAAATCGTCGTCCACCGAATCGCTTATGAAGTCAACAAAAAAGAAATTGTCGCCGTATTTCCAACCGGAGGCATGCTGTACTGTAAAAATGGTCGTGTCTGCTTTCTCCCCTCCTGCGAAAGAAGGCGCATCTAATTCTCCGTATTGAAGATGGACTTCGGTTGAACTCCAGTCGGCAGAGAGGGCGAGTGTGGGCAAGGTCATTAGTGCGACTAAAAATGTAATGGGTAGCGYTACGATGCATAGATTTCGCGTCATCATGTGTGCTCCGAAATAATCCTGGTAAGGTTAAAAATATAGTTAAACACGAGAAGAAAGCTCCTATGAAATTAGACCTATCAATTTAGGTTGTATTTTTGCTTAATGGCTTTTGCTTGGTCACTTAGATTGAATTGATTGATTTGTTTCAGCAGGTCTAACTGATTGAGTGTGGACGCGGTATAGTGGCTGCGGGTATGAGGTAATTGTTTTGCAAAAATCAGGGCTTCAGGTTGCTTTAATTTGTATTGCAAAGCGTAATTAGCAACGGCTACGTTGAAATAGGCCCCGTCCAAACGATGGTTAACACTCATTTTAATCAGTGCGTCTAGTGAGTTCACTTCGCGACTTTTGGTTTGACCACTTTTGATTCGGCCTAGATAATCCCAGGCGGTAAAGCCCCGCACAGTGCCGATGCTTTTAACTTGCTCGAGGGTGAGGTCGGCTTTGTCAGGAGGGACCAGAAGTCCATCGATGTATTCCACTATCGGGGTACTGTAAGCAATAGCGAACCCTTTTTTGGTGCCTTCCGCCCAGACTGGATTGTCAGGAAATTTGAGATCAATTTTTCCGTCGATGAGGGATTTATAAAGCCGTTTAATAGGCAAGGGTTTAAAGTGAATTTGGTGGCCGTATTGGTGTGCGAACGCCTCGAAATATTCTTTTGCAAATCCTAGATACTGTTTGTCTTCTGTGTAGTAATAAGGAGCGTAGTCAATTTCTTCTACGCCAATGACTAGATCTTTTGCACTCGAATAAAAAGTAATACTGCATAGCACTAAAAGGTATAAAGTGCGCATCGGCCCAAAAACTTTCATAGACTTAGCTCCTCTCAATGGAAATAAAGAGATCCTTTAGATTAGTTTAGTCGACAAATTCAATGCACAGCACATAGGCTTTAACATCGGGGTTATTGATTCGCCTGGCGATCAGTGAACTGTAACCCATATTCCATAATCAAGCTTCCCACCTTACTAGCTCGAATTAATTTCTAATGCCAATTAAAAATTAATCCGTTTAAACACGGTGCGAGGCAGTAAAGTGATAAGCAACATAATCCATTGCCAAAACCCGGGTAAATACACCACTTCTTTTTGCTTGTCGATGGCTTTGACGATGCCTTGACCCACTTGATCTGGACTCGCCCAAAGCATTCCTTTTTCGAATTCGGCGGTCATTGGAGTGTCCACAAAACCGGGTTTGACGGTGATTACACGGACGTTGCTGCCATGAAGGCGGTGTCTCAACCCTTCTAAGAAAGCATTCACTGCGGCCTTGGCACTGCCATAGACGTAGTTTGACTTGTGACCTCGGTCACCCGCCACGGAAGTAATGGCGATAATGGTGCCTTGTTTTTGGGTTTCAAACTGATTGGCAGCGGTGGTTAATAACGACAGGTGACTAAGGCAGTTTACGTTGAGTGCTTGTAAGGTGTCTTGAAAGGAATTGACGCACTGGGCTTGATCGGGAAGGCTGCCGTGGGCGATGAGTACGGTGTCGAGCCCTCCCATTGCTTGAGTCGCTTGTCGGAATAATTCTGGATGTTGGTCTGTTTGAGTGAGGTCGCTGATGAGTGTTGTTACGCTGGCGGCTCCTCGCACTGCAATGTCTTTTCCGATGACTTGCAATTGGGATGCATTTCTCGCGACTAAAACCAGTTGATCTTGTCTCTGGGCGAAACATCGTGCGGTGGATTTTGCGATTGCTGAGGTGGCACCGAAGATTAAAATTTTAGCCATGGTTCGAGAGAGTTCCGTTGCAGTTGAGGGATTGTTTTATTGAGTCGCGCGTTGATAGGCGGTCTTCGTTGCTGATTCTTTGGTACCCATCACTCGTTCCCAAAAAGCTGAGTTGAACTGGGGGTCTATCAACTGGCTGAATTCTTCATGGCGGGGAAAGGATTGCTGGAATTGGTGCTGATTCATGGTGGCATCTTTTGCAGGATAAATCGCGCCTCCGGCTTCGACGGTAATTTGGTTTAATTGCGCAAACAGGTTTTGGGTGGCTTCCCCTTGATAAGGGAAGTCCAATGCCAGCGTGGCGCCTGCTCGAGGAAAAGAGAGTAAGCCGCGTGATTTTTTTGAGCCGAATGTTTTTAATACCGCCAAGAAGGACCCTGTGCGATGACGACTAATGGTGCGTAGTAGTTCGGTGATCGCCGGTTCGGCCTCTTTCATGGGAATTACGCACTGGTGTTGTAAAAACCCTTTGGGTCCGTAGATCCTGTTCCAGTGTTTAATGCTGTCAAGGGGGTAAAAAAACTGCTCGGCGGAGACGTGGCGGGTGGATTGCTTAGTTATATTCCTAGAGTAATAAAGTTGATTGAATGCTTTCAGTGTCCAGCGATTAATGAGTGAAATCGGCGGTGTAAAAGGGATGCGTAGGATTGGTTTTGAAGAGAGGGATGTGAATTTGGATGGCTGGGGTTCTAGGTTTTGTTGTGCTGTGCTGTGATTGCCACGCATAAATAATCCGCGCCCGGTATGCGTACCCGTTGCAAGACAGTCTACCCAAGCTACGGTGTATTGATTACTTTGTTCCGATTTCGATGCGAGCTTAAAGAACTGTTTTAGATTTTCGAAACGGATGGTTTCTTGAATGATGTCTGGGTTGGAGAGGGGCATTAGTTGGAATTTCGCTGACAGTATAATTCCCGTTAACCCCAGCCCCCCGATAGTGGCGCTAAAATAATCACTGTTTTCATTGTCGCTGCAATTTAGAATGTCGCCGTTGCTTCTTAGTAATTTAAATTCACTTAGGTGGTTTCCGAAACTGCCCATGTTGTGGT
>NVTH01000184.1 GCA_002401525.1 Moraxellaceae bacterium
AAGACGGTCAATGTCTGCAGTGCCACGATGATCATCAGTTGGGTGAGTGGGTTGGGTCAGCTCATGAAAGTGACGAAGTGAGCTGCGCAGGTTGCCACCAAACTCACGTTGTCAATGACCCCATTTTAAGCAAGGAAACTCAAGCAGAGACCTGTGTCGGATGTCATCAAGATATGCGAGCTAAGCTCCATAAACGGTCCTCCCACCCAATGCTGGAAAAAGAAATTACTTGTACTGACTGTCATAACCCTCAYAGCAGTACAGCAGACGCTTCTTTAACCCAACCTATCGTCAATGACACTTGTTATGGCTGCCATGCTGAAAAGCGTGGTCCGACGTTATGGCAGCATGCACCGGTGGAYGAAGATTGCACCTTGTGCCATGACGCKCAYGGAAGTAATCAYCCCGAYTTATTGAAGCAACGCACCGAATTGTTATGCCGYAGCTGTCACTCATCTGACTTRCACAATAGCATTGCACCGACAAGCCAAGAGTTGCCCGGGGGGGCGCACGATGGACGAAGTCGTTTTGCCATTGGGCAAAGCTGCGTGAAYTGCCATTCTCAAGTGCATGGCYCAAACCATCCGTCAGGCAGCAAGTTGTTGCGATAGAATAGAAGTGAATTAGGGGCGAATTATTTTCATGGCTAAATCAATCTCTCAGCTTTCTTGGGCGGCTTTAATCGGTGTTTCTTGTGCCGCATTGAGTGCTACAAGTTACAGCGAAGACAGCACTCAGACACCATCGCGTTGGAAATGTAAATGGTGTGCGATCGACGAACAACAAGGGTTGTCCGGCAACGTTACGCTAGGACTAGGTGCATTATCAGAAGATAGCTATCGATATGATGAGTACCTTGGGAACGGCAGCGACGGGGCAGTATATGACCTGGGGTTAGGCCTTAATTATTGGGGCGAGGAAGGGTTTTGGTCTTCGCTTGGGCTTTCAGATTTAGGCCTTGATTCGCGTCAAGCGCAAATTGAAGTCGGGGACATCGGCCTTTTTCAATTTAAATTTGAATACGACGAAACGACTCAACGTACCTTAAATGACGGCTTGTCGCCTTATTTTTTACAAGGCTCGACTGCTACATTGCCTCTTGATTGGGCGCCCGCGTCATCGACTTTTTTAATGGCGGGTAACTTAGGCTTTGTTGATTTGAAAACTAAGCGCAAGCGTGTTTCTGCATCAGGTCAATATCAGACACCTCTAAAAAATATACTATTGGATTTTTCCTCCACCCAGGAAACTAAGAAAGGAACCCAAGGGTTCAGTGGTGCATTCGGCGATGAAAGAGCCTTTTCAGCTTTAGCGGCTCAATTTGCCGTACCTGTTGATCAAAATACTGCAGATCTTGATTTTGGTGTGCAGTATAAGCTGGCTTCTGGAAGCGTGCGTGTCGGGTATAACCTGTCTCTCTTTTCTCAGGACATCGACAGCATCTTGTGGGCCAATGCTTATGAGGATGATTTCGCCGGTAATCAGTTTGGGCGTGCAGCTACGGCACCGGACAATCAATTTCATCAATTGTCTATTAATGGGAACACGCGCTTGGCCGCGAAAACCCGCTTGAGCGGCTATTACAACGTCGGCGAAATGACTCAAGACGAGGATTTTTTAGATTATTCCAGTAACGCACTATTTACTAATAACCTTCCTGTTTCCAGCTTAGACGGAAAAATTAGTACGCTGCACACCGGTTTGTTTTTAGTCAGTTCTCCGTTTACTGACTGGCGCTTTACTGCCAATTATAAATTGGATGAGCGAGAAAATAAGACGGATCGCTACGCTTACGAGTATGTCGTATTAGATTCTACAGAATCGTTAATTATTCGAGCCAATTCCCCTTACAGTTTTTCAAAACAAAAGACCGCTTTGAAGGCGAATCATCGATTGAATCGTAAGATAAAGCTGTCTGGTGGAGTGGATTACATATCGGAAGAGCGTAGCTATCAAGAGGTCGCCGACCTTGATGAAACAGTATTGTGGATGGGTGTGAAAGCAAAACTACTGCCCGAGCTTTCGGCTAAATTGAAAGTTGAACAATTTGATCGTAAGGCGGATGGCTATGAGGAACGGGCTGAAATTAACCCCGCTGAAAATAGCTTGTTACGWAAGTATCATTTGGCAGACAGTGACGGCAACAAGTCTAAATTAACGCTTGATTACGCGCCATTAGACACGGTCTCTTTGATGCTTTCCTTGGAAGGGAAAACTTCGGATTATAGCGATACGATAATAGGTCTAACCGCGAGAGATTCTCAGACGGCTACTTTCGATGTCGGTTACTACCCGATTGAGCGGCTTAATTGTTACGCATTCTACAGCTTTGAAATGTTGGAATATGAGCAGGCTGGCAGCCAATCAGGGGGCACAAGCGATTGGGAAAATACAGTCACAGACGATATWGATACGCTGGGAGTAGGGTTTTCATTCCTTACCGAAGACAAAAAGTTGAAGTATGGGATGGACTATCTGTATTCCGACGCCACTGAGCAAAGCAAGTTAGTGACTGAATTAGAATTTGCTGACGCACTTCCTTCCTCGGACAATAAGCTGCAGAGCGTTAGCGCCTTTTATCAGCGAGATATTAATGAGCGTTATCAAGTACGATTGGATGTGATCTACGAAGCCTTTGAAGACGAGGATTACCAATTCACCGATATCGAACCTGATTCTTCCTCATCTGTACTGGCCTTTGGGGATGGTGATGCGGATTACGAAGTGTGGTCTGTCATGTTGAATAATACTTATCGGTTTTAATTTTATCTAAGATCATCCACAGTGATTTAATTTATTTGTTAAACACTGTGGAGCGTACCGGTTCCTCATCAGGTTTTTGTGTCGATTTTTTCAAGAGTTCCTCCCTCCTTTCGTTAAATCCCTTGCCCTAATTATTTTTCCATCAAACCCATTGGGATTAATAGGCTTGGTTTGAAGTTCAATACTAAATAATCTATTCTAAGAGCCAAATTTCCCTAAGAATAGACACCTCCCCATGGCCAATTCCCTGCAGGATCAATTAAAAAAAGCCGGTTTAATCGACGCTAAAAGAGCAAAAAAAGTAGCGCGAGCGAAAAATACCGAAGAAAAAATTCAACGTAAAAGTAAGCAACCGGTTGTCGATGAATCCAAGCAGGAGCTTGAGCAGGCAAGAGCTGAAAAGACGGCGAAAGATCGGGAATTAAATCAAGCGAGAAATGACAAGGCGGCGCGTAAGGCGTTGGCTGCTCAAATTAAACAATTGATTGAATCCAACACCATCGCTGCTGACGGGGATCAAGAGTTTAATTTTGCGGATGGTAAGAAAATAAAACGAATTTTTGTCACTAGTCAGCTAGTGGCTCATCTGAGCAGAGGAATTCTAACCATTGTAAAACAGGGTGATCAATATATTCTCGTGCCCACCCCTGTGGCTGACCGGATTGCCCAGCGCGATCCCGGTAGGATCATCTTCAAAGCGGACCTCGACCAAGACAAAGTGGATGAGGACGACCCCTACGCAGACTTCCAAATCCCCGACGATTTAATGTGGTAATGAATCGACACCCTCAATAAGTCTACCTAAGACCCTAATGACTCAATGGAAGATAATACATTGAATGATGACAAATCAGATCAATCCCCAGCTGAAAATACTCAACCGAAGCCTCTTGATGGGATTCGAGTTTTAGAATTAGGGCAATTGTTAGCCGGGCCTTTTACGGGGACTCAACTAGCCTATTTTGGTGCTGAGGTCATCAAAGTGGAGCCTCCGAAGGGCGGTGATCCGATTCGAGGTTGGCGGGAAGTGAAAGACGGTACTTCATTGTGGTGGCATAGTATTGCGCGTAATAAAAAGTGTATTACCTTGGATTTAAAATCCGCCAAAGGCCGAGAGATGGTCCGGCAGTTGGCGGTGCAATGCGATGTGCTGATAGAGAATTTTCGGCCAGGGAAAATGGAATCGTGGCAGCTGGGTCCGGAGGACATAAAGAAAATAAACCCTGGCATTATTTACACTCGGATTTCCGGCTATGGGCAGACGGGTCCGAACTCCTCGAAACCTGGCTTTGCCTCCGTCACAGAAGGCTTCAGTGGCTTTCGATACCTCAACGGTTTTGAAGGTGAAGCGCCTGTACGCGCCAATATCAGCATGGGCGATACAATGGCAGGGATGCAAGCGTTTATCGGCATCTTATTGGCGTTGTTTCATCGCGGCAAGGCAAAGGAGAACCAAGGACAAGTGGTGGATATCGCTTTGTACGAATCGATGTTTAATTTACTGGAAGCGGTGGTACCTGAATATGATGGGGCTGGAGTTGTTCGGCAACCTTCGGGAACGACGGTAACAGGCATTGTTCCGACTAACACGTACCAATGCGCAGACGGTAAATACATCATTATTGGGGGCAATGGCGATTCAATATTTAACGGCTAATGAAGGCTGCCGGTCGAGCAGACATGGCTGAAGACCCACGCATGAGCGACAATCGAGGGCGGGTCGAGCATGAAGCGGCAATTGATAAAGCACTCAGTGAGTGGACTCGAGAGCTGGACGGTGAGGCGGTGTTGGCTACGTTAGAAGAAGCAAATGTACCGGCTGGCCCGATCTATAATATCGAGGACATGATGAATGACCCTCACTATCAAGCCCGGGGCATGTTTGAAGAGGTTGAGGTGAACAATAAACCCTTAAAAATTCCCGCTATTATGCCTAAGTTGAGCGCCACACCGGGTGCTACGGAATGGCCTGGGCCGGAAATTGGAGCTCATAATGCAGAGATTTTTCAGCATTATTTGGGGCTTTCCGAGCAAGAAATAAAGCAGCTGAAAGACGAAAAAGTAATTTGATGTAAGTTTATGCATGATTGGCTTCAGTAAGGCGGGAAAAGTCTACTTTTGAAGACTAGAGTTAAAGGGTATTCACCCCGGTTTCTCCAAGCCCAATTAAGGAAGCACAATGAAAGCAAAAACATCGATTCGTTTTGTATTCGCTCTACTAGTGAGTATTTCATTTCTACAAGGTTGTAGTAGTTATGACCCGGTCGCTGTGAGCGAGTGCGGCAAAGTAGTGAAACATGCCCAAAAAATATTAGGCAGTATGGCGCCTAAACGTTCGGACATGATGGCTGATTGCAAACAGGCTTCAGATAGCGACCGAGGATGCATCATGGCCGCCTCCAAAAAAGGTCAGGTTGCACAATGCATGTGAGCATGATTTTAACGCACTAGATTTGTTTAGTGCGTCCTTTCCAATAGGGCAGTCTTACTTCCCTTCGTAATATTTTACCCGTAGGAAGTCTGGGAAGATCAGTTGCAAAGTCGATGCTTCWTGGGCATTTATAACCGGGTAGATTATCTTTGCAATGTTGAATTAAAGATTTTTTTAGCGTTTCAGTAATTTCTGTGTTGGGCACTAATTGAACCACCGATTTTACTTCTTCTCCCCATTCTTCACTGGGAACGCCAATTGTACACACGTCTTTTACAGCGGGGTGGGTGAGTAATGCATTGTCAGTTTCTTGAGGGTAAACATTGACCCCTCCGGAKATAATGATTTCCGCRCTGCGGCCGGTGAGGTATAAATAATCATCTTCATCCAAGTAACCCATGTCGCCTAATGTGAAAAAATCGTTGCGATAGGCTTTTTTAGTTTTTTCTGGGTCTTTAAAGTATTCAAAACGGCCGGTTGCTGGGGCATTAAAATAGATCGTTCCAGTTTCTCTAGCGGGGAGGATATTGCCATCGTCGTCATGAATTTCAACGCGTGTATTCTCATTGATTTTCCCAACGCTGCCGGGTTTTTTCAACCATTCTTCAGGCAGTATAAATATTCCTCCTCCTTCGGTGCCGCCGTAATATTCGTATAAAACAGGCCCGAACCAATCCATCATGCCTTGCTTGGCTTCGACCGGGCAGGGAGCTGCACCGTGAATAATCCATCGTAAAGAACTGGAATCGTATTTTTGTTTAATTGCTTCTGGCAATTGAAGCAAGCGGTGGAACATGGTGGCAACAAGGTGGGAGTGGGTGATTTTGTATTGGTCTGTTAATCGTAAGGTTTCTTCGGCGTCCCATTTATCCATCAGTACAATTTCAAGACCCGCCATTAATGGCACATTTAAATTAATGCCCAAAGGCGCTGCGTGATAGAGCGGACCTGTGACCAGCGCGACATCGGTATCACTTTGGAAATTAGCAGATTTCCCATACCAACTGCCGGAAGGTGTGAGTGCGGCACCATTAGCAGGTTTAAAAACCCCTTTAGGGCGGCCAGTGGTGCCTGAGGTGTATAACATATTGCC
>NVTH01000185.1 GCA_002401525.1 Moraxellaceae bacterium
TTTTGAAAGGTGCGAATAAAAGCAGGTTGTTGCATGATGGAAACGGTCCCCCGGGCTGCGTGGATAATTTGTCCGGTAAAGTCGCTCGCTTTGTCTGACGCTAGCCAGGCAACGACGGGGGCTATTTGTTGGGGTCCTGCCGTAGGGCTGTCAGGGTCTACTTTCATGCCTCTGGCTTCATAGAGAGGGATGGTCATTCGAGTGGCGGCGCCTGGGGAGATGGTGTTGACGGTGCACTTGTATTTGCTCAACTCTAAGGACAGGACGCGGCTTAGGCCTGCTATGCCTGCTTTAGCAGCGGCGTAGTTGGCTTGTCCAAAGTTGCCCATTAGGCCAGAGACGGATGAGAAATTGATTATGCGACAGTTTTCTCGTTGGGTTTCGCGAATATAGCGGGCGAAAGGCTGGCAGCAACTGAAGTGGCCTTTCAGATGCACATTCATCACGGCATCCCAATCGCTTTCGGTCATTTTGAAAATTGTTCGGTCCCTTAAAATCCCTGCATTGTTGACGAGAATATCCAGCGCGCCAAAATGATCGATGGCTGTTTGGATTAATGATTGCCCGCCTTCCATGGTGGCAACGCTGTCGTAATTTGCGACCGCCTCACCGCCTGCTTGCTTGATCTCTGCGACTACTTGGTCTGCAATTTTGCTTGCGCCGCTGCCGTCAGCGTCGCCGCCTAAATCGTTGACTACGACTTTGGCGCCCATTTCTGCCATGTACAAAGCCATTGCTTTGCCGATGCCTCGTCCTGCGCCGGTGATGATGGCGACTTTATTTTGCAGTATAAGGGGCGTGTCAGTATTCATGATAAGATCCTTTTTTTAGTGAGATATCGTTAGATTAAAGGCGTGGCCATGCATCGGTGTGGGAATCCTCCTGGGGATTAATCCACAGCGATTTTCAACGCCAATCGGTTCTTTTTAGATTTTTTGATGGTATTGCCGAAACTTGTAGGTCACCTTAAGCGGGAAGTATGCTTGAAGTCAATCCACGCCGATTAGGGTGTGCTTTTTGATGAGTTGAGCTTGATTCTTGTCTTAGATTCTTTATTTGTAGCGATAGTACTTGCGATGACTTTAAAGCAATACCTTTAAGGCAATACCTTTCAAGCGATGCCTTTAAAGTAATGTGTCTGGAATAATGGCGCTTAATAAGAGCAAATTAAATGCGTAAACCTTGGGATAATATTTTTCTTACCGTACACGGCATTGTGGTTCTCACTGTCACGGTGATCATTGTGATGACTCGATACGTGCCCGGCTATAAGGGATTGTTACTGCAAACCACGCTCGAGAATGGTTTGTTTGAGCTGGCTTCGGTGGGGGTGTTGCTGCTGCTGAGTTTTTATTGTTGCGTTACGATTTATCAAAATCGGCGACTGAAGTTTTTATCGAATTTTCAACGATTGATGTTTTATTTCATGGCTCTTCTCGCTTTTGTAGCGGCGATGGAGGAGATCAGTTGGGGGCAGCAGTTTTTTGGCTTTCGTTCGGGGGAGTTTTTTACCGATCATAACCTGCAGAAGGAAACCAATTTACATAATTTTATGCCCGCCATGTGGTTGTCGACTGCCATCAATGTGGTGGTGTATGGCGGCTTTATCGTACTCCCTCTGCTTTATTATTGTGACTTTAAAAATTTCCCGCTCAACACGCTTTTGGATCGGATCCCGAATGTCTATTGGCCGTCCCATTACGTTATTTTAATGATGGTTTACTCCTCCAGCTTGCATCATTATTTTTCCTACATTACCTGGAGTGACACGGCTGCACTGTTGGTGAGTTTAATAATTTTAGTGATCTATTGGCGTCGTCGAAAGGCCCACGTTGATGGATTATTTAGCGTTAATCTTTGGCTTATCGTGGTGTGTAGCGCTTGCTATGCCGCGAGCTATAAAATTTTTAGTCAATATAATTTGCAGTATGAGATCCGAGAATTTGTGGTGGTTTACGGGGTGTTTTATTGGATGGTTGATTGGAGCCTTCGCTTAAAAAATGGATTACAGCCTTGGGTTGAAGAATGCAGTGGTTGATATGGCCTATATTGATCTTCCAAGGAGCGGGGTTTTATGGATGATTTTTGGCCGCTTGAGATAGAGTTATTGGTCGTTTAAAAACAATAATTTGGACCTATCCATACATGCTGAWTTGATTGACGAAAGAAAATGCTTTAATAGACAACTGTTTCGTTGGTCGGGCACTGGGCTTCGGTTAATAGCCTCGCTATAATGCCGGCTGCTATTATTTGAGCATCAACTTTTGCTCTGAATAGAATGAAAATAATGTTGACTTGGGACTGCCAGTCATTCGGAGATAAAAATAATGAAAAAAGTATTATTAGGGATCTCATTTGCGGCGTTGGCATACGTCGGATTGAGTTTCGTATTAAGCCAACTTGGCTCAGAGGGGGWATCAAGCAAACCTTTGGTGGCTCAAAATAAAGTCAAAGAATCGCTACAACGAATGGATTCGGAGAGGATTAATAACGCGGAGTCGGAAGCGCATAACTGGTTGGCTCATGGTCGAACCTATAGCGAAGAACGCTATAGCCCTCTGAATCAGGTGAACGAAGATACCGTTGATGAGCTTGGACTCGCGTGGTACTGGGATACTGGCACTAAGCAAGGATTGGAAGGCACGCCCATCGTCGTGGATGGCATTATGTATGCTTCGGGTTCTTGGAGTGAAGTGTATGCGGTGGACGCACGCACTGGGCAAATGATTTGGAAAAATGATCTTAACGTCGATAAAGGTCGTGGCAAATATCTTTGCTGCGATGCAGTGAATCGAGGCGTCGCCGTTTGGAAAGGCCGAGTCTATATCGGTACGGTGGATGGGCGATTAGTGGCGCTTGATGCACTGACCGGTGAAATCGTTTGGGACACCTTGACCATCGATTTAGATCGACCTTACACCATTACTGGCGCGCCCAGAATTGTTAAGGATAAGGTCATTATCGGTAATGGCGGCGCTGAATTCGGCGTAAGAGGCTACGTCACTGCCTATGACACTGAAACCGGTGAGCAGTCTTGGCGTTTTTATACCGTACCCGGTAATCCTGCTGACGGATTTGAAAATGACGCGATGAGAAAAGCGGCCGAAACTTGGGGCGGAGGCCCTTGGTGGGAAATTGGCGGCGGCGGAACTGCATGGGACTCCATGGCTTATGACCCCGAATTAGATCTTCTTTATGTGGGTGTGGGCAACGGTTCGCCTTGGAATAAATACATTCGTAGCCCTGCCGGTGGCGATAATTTATACCTTTCTTCAATTGTTGCGCTTCGACCCAGCACGGGTGAGTACGTTTGGCATTACCAAACCACTCCTGGTGAAGCTTGGGATTACACCGCGACTCAACACATGATTTTGAAAGACCTTGAAATTGACGGTCGGACTCGAAAAGTCATCATGCAAGCGCCGAAAAATGGCTTCTTCTATGTCATCGATCGTATTACCGGGGAATTTATTTCCGCTAATAACTACGTGCCGGTATCTTGGGCAAGCCATATCGATCCAGAAACTGGTCGACCTGTGCAGACTGATAATGACTACAAGGATAAGTTGGTATTGCAGTTTCCTTCTCCTTTAGGGGGCCATAACTGGCAGCCAATGTGTAATCATGAAGAAACCGGCTTGGTGTATATCCCCAGTCGTGAATTGAGCTTTATGTATTCTCATGATGAGAATTTTGAATACCGTCCTGGGCACTGGAATGTCGGTTTGCCGGTGATGAAGGACATAGTTATCCCGACGTGGATTGATCCTAAATTAGTCACTAAGCTTGGCCCTGCGGCTGCACGAGGCTACTTGCAAGCTTGGGACCCCATCAAACAAGAGCAAGTATGGCGAGTGGATCATGAAGGGCCATGGAATGGTGGCATGTTATGCACCGGGGACAACTTGGTCTTCCAAGGCAATGGTCGGGCTCAATTTGTGGCCTATGCTGCGGATACCGGCGAGCAGCTGTGGGAATTCGATGCTCAATCTGGAATTATTGCCCCTCCCATTACTTATGAAATTGATGGTGAGCAGTATATTTCTGTTATGGCGGGTTGGGGTGGATCGGTGGGTTTATCCTTCAGTGTGGTGGGTAACTCTCCAGAAGTTATGGAAATTAAGGGTCGTATCTTAACCTTTAAGGTGGGTGGCAAAGCTCAACTTCCTCCGATTGAAATGGAATACCGTTTGCCTGAGCCTCCTGAATTGACTGCTTCGTCGGACCTGATTCATAAAGGCAATCAGTTGTATCACAACAATTGTGTTTATTGTCATGGACCTGGCGCGATCAGTACGCCGAACCTGCGCGACCTACGTTACATGGACACAGAAACCCATGAGCAATTCTTAGCCATTGTGTACGGTGGAATTTGGCAGGACCGAGGCATGCCCGGATACGATGATTTACTCAGTGTCGATGACGTTGAGGCAATTCATGCCTACTTAAYCAARGTGGGGCATGTAACCTTAGCGTTCGAGCAGCAAAGCGAAACCTGGAAAGATTTTAAAGATTTTAATTACGGTGTCTTGGCACACTTGACGAAATTCTTTACTGGAATCTTTACTTGGGTAATGCGCGCGGCCTAGAGTGTTGTGAGCAGGACGTATATACCCAGAAAAAAGGCAGCTTAAATAGCTGCCTTTTTTTATGCCCTATGATCTATGCCTTGCCGCTAAAACCCCGGATGGACTAAAGGTGAGAATTGGAATTCCAATGATAATCTAGCGGTTGCTGATTGGTGGCAAAATGCCACTAGAGACAAATTGCTGTATCCAGATAATAATAGCGCGCTATGGCTAACATTTAACCGGTCATTCCAGCTTATTAATAAATATAATACTCATGGATATCGCCAGCTATTACACWTACTTGCAAAAATTCTCCAGCATTTCYAATGTTGAAGGYATTCATGATGCGTGCGCTAGTCTGCTGCAGGAGTTGGGCTTTGTTAACTTCGCTTATGTCTTGAGGGTGCCTACTTCATTTTCCAATTGTCAGATTATTCTCATTGATAACTACCCCTTGGAGTGGCATGAGCATTACTTTGAACAACATTATTTATCGGCCGATCCTACCATCACTTATTGTTCACAAAATATTTTACCGAGAACCTGGAGTGATATAAATCAAAGCAGCATTCATACCGAAGTAGGCCAAAAGATAATGAATGAAGCCACTGATGTAGGGCTGAAGCTGGGCATCTCAATGCCGGTGCATACGCCTGGTGGGCAATTTGGTATTTTAAGCTGCAGTATTGATAAGGATAATGCGCAATCCGCTAACGATGTCATTCACGCTCTTCCCTATGTTCAATTATTGGCTAGCCATATTCACGAAGCGGTGGATAGAGTCTTTGGATTGAACAAACAAGGTGCTAAGGTAATCGAATTAACACCCAGGGAAAAAGAATGTTTGTTGTGGACCGCCGATGGTAAAACTGCCTGGGAGACTTCGGTTATTCTCAATATTTCTGAGCGTACGGTGAACTACCACCTTAGCAATAGTGCGAATAAATTGAATGTATCTAATCGTCAGCATGCCGTCGCCAAAGCGGTCTTATTAGGCGTTATTTCGCCTCAACCGATTTAGTGAGGTTGGTTTTGATTTTCTCTTACTCGTTCTCTTTCTTTTTCCCTAGCAAATAGAGCGCCTCCTTCTTCAAAGTGCTTGCCTGATAAGTACTAAAACCCCTTATTTATCCTCAAATTAATCCTGTAGGCCAACGCTTAATAATTTCAACCTGTCAGATCTAACAGTTATAGGCTGCCGATTCTTTGCATTTAATAGGCACATCCCAATAACTGTGTAGAGAAATGGCAATGAGCAACAAGGTGATTTCCGGTACCGCTAACGCACCCTATTTCAGCCCTCAAGATATTACCCATATGCATCAATTGAGAAGTAAGGTGTTTAAAGATCGATTGGGGTGGGACGTTAATGCAGAAGATGGTTTGGAGATTGACGAGTTCGATCAGCTCAATCCAATCTATTTGTTATCTAAAAATGATCACAATGACGTGGAGGGATGCTTACGTCTAATACCGACCTCGCAACCCTATATGTTGGAAAAGATATTCCCCGAATTGTTACGCGGTGAGGATACACCTAAGGATCAGAATGTCTGGGAAATGAGCCGTTGCGCGGTGGAGCTAAACAGCAATCATCCGACAGTCCAGGGCAACATGAATGAGGTGACTGTTGGCATCATACGCAATGCCTATGAGTTCGCCG
>NVTH01000186.1 GCA_002401525.1 Moraxellaceae bacterium
CGAAGCGGATGCGAAATAAACATTTTTCGCCCCGGCAGCCCGAGCCATTTGAATAATTTGACTACACGTAGTCCCACGAACGATGGAGTCGTCCACCAGCATGACGTTTTTACCTTGGAGTTCTAACTCAATGGCATTGAGCTTTTGGCGTACCGATTTTTTACGCAAGCTCTGACCAGGCATGATAAAAGTACGACCAATGTAGCGGTTTTTTATAAAGCCTTCCCGATACTTGACCCCTAAGTGATTGGCCAATTGCAAAGCCGAAGTTCGGCTGGTATCTGGAATAGGGATCACCACATCAATATCGTGATCAGGCCACGAACGTTTGATCTTATCCGCTAACTTCTCCCCCATCCGCAAACGTGCTTTATAGACGGATACACCGTCAATGATAGAATCTGGACGAGCTAAATAAACAAACTCAAAAATACAGGGATTGGAATCACTGACCTCACTGCATTGCCGCGTATGAATCTGTCCGTTAACGTCAATGTAAATCGCTTCGCCAGGCGCAATGTCCCTGATGACTTTGAATCCCAAAGAGGATAACGCCACGCTCTCGGAGGCGATCATGTACTCAGTGCCCTTCTCGGTTTCCCGAGAACCATAGATTACCGGCCTGATGCCGTTAGGATCTCGAAACCCAACAATGCCATAGCCAGTGATCATCGCCACTACGGCATAAGCCCCTTTACAACGTCGATGCACCGCCGATACGGCAGAAAAAATATCGTCTGCTTCAGGGGAAAGTTTGTTACGGCATTGCAATTCATGAGCAAAAATATTCAGCAACACTTCAGAATCGGAGTTGGTATTAATATGGCGCAAATCAGCTTTAAACAGATCAAGGCTTAATTCATCCGCGTTGGTTAAATTGCCATTGTGAGCAAGCGTAATGCCATACGGCGAATTCACATAAAAAGGCTGAGCTTCTGCTGAGCTAGAACTTCCCGCCGTGGGGTAACGCACATGACCAATGCCCATATTGCCCACCAAGCGATGCATATGGCGAGCTCGAAATACATCCCTCACCATGCCGTTTTCCTTACGAAGGAATAACTTGCCCTCGTGGCATGTCACTATCCCGGCGGCATCCTGCCCTCGATGCTGGAGAATCGTTAACGCGTCGTACAAACTTTGGTTAACATTGGATCTACCGGCGATACCTACTATGCCGCACATAAACTTACCTCGTTTTGAGAACTTACTAAGAGAGTTTAATCTAATTTAAATCAATTAAAATATTTCGGTTGATAACACTGAGTTTACCCCAGGTTGCTGTCTAAACCACGCCATCAACTGCGCTTCAAACTCCGACAATACTGGGATAATCTGAGATTCTTGCCACCAAAACTGATTTTGTACTGCATCGAAGTAACGAAGCACCGCAATAAGCACTAGCACAATCACTCCACCACGAAGTACGCCGAAGCCAATTCCAATCACGCGATCAGTTTTACCCAAACCCGTCGCCTTAATCAGCTCACCTGCTAAATTCTTGATTAAGGAACCCACGATTAATGTCCCCACAAACAACATTAGGCGCGCCACGATAAATAAAACATTCGCTGCCAAGGAAATATAATCCACCAGTACGGTGGCCAAGCTTTCGGCAAAACTAAACGAGATAATCACCGCAGAAAGCCAAATCACTAATGACAAGGCTTCCTTCACAAACCCCCTCACCCAACTCAGCAGCGCAGAACATGCGATGATTACTAATATTAACCCGTCTGCGATCGCCATAATTCCTCTAATCTAAATCCCACTCATTACTTACACAAACTTTACTTACACAAACAATACTCTCAGCCACTTAACTCACACAAGCTTTGCTTATTCAAGCTTAACGCGCATCAGCGATGAAAAGTTTTTATCGCTTCATTCAAGCAAATTTAGTGGCCGGATTTTAGCAAGTCAACGCGTCGAACCCAAGTGAATGGAACCGCTTATCACGTCATTTTGCTTCGAAACAGAAAAAGCTTCAGTAGGTTTCAGTTAACCCAACTGATAACGCACCACGAACCCCTCTAATCCAAACTGTTGCTTCAAACGCTCTAGAGTCGATCGCGCGTCCATTTTCCTCAAGTCAGGCCCTACAAATACGCGGTACACAAATTTGCCTTGGCTTCTGTATCGCTCAATATAGGCCCTCATGCCCTTATCTCGAATTYTATCTCGCAGTGAAGTCGCATTGGATTCTTTGTTAAAACTGCCTAATTGTATGGTCCAGACGTCTCCCCCCAAATTGCTAACGCCTTCACTACTTTCTTTGTTCTCAGGCCCGAGCTCCAATTTTGGTTTAATAAGGGTGCTATTCTTAACATCGGTTTTAGCACTACTTTGAGTATCACTTTTAACTATCTGATTAGCTTTTTTCGAACGCTCCTTCGACGCCCCAAGTAATGCCTTTTTGCGAATGGACTCAACCTGCTGCCGGATTTCGTGTGCACTGGTGGAATATTGAGGATTGACATTAATATCGGCGATGGAAGGAACAGGAGGTATATTAGCGCCAAATATATCGGATTGTAGCGCCGGCTCATTAAACACTTTGGGGATAAAAACCACCCCTAAAGCAACAATGATTACCGCACCCACTACGCGCTGTTTTAGGCCGTCATCCATCTAAATTCCCCTCACTCACTTGCTTGCTCACCTGAAGCGTGGTGGTTAACCAACCAGTCCCCAACAGTATAAAATGATCCAATGATCAATATAATATCGCGATTCTGAGAATTATTCCCTCGCTGCATCGCAGCTTCAAATGCCTGTTGCGTATTTAAATAGCTCTGATCAACATGACTGCCCAACTGCTTGAGGATTTCTACAAGTACATCCGGCTCAGCAGCACGGTCTGCGGTTAAGGCACAAGGAAACCAGCAATCAATTTGAGAGCTGATCGTGGCAGCCAAGCCGCTAACGTCTTTGTCGGCAAGCACCCCAAACACACACTGTACTGTTCGATTGTCGGTATTGAAATAGCGCAATTTATTAGCAAGATTCTCACCCGCCGCAGGATTATGAGCCACATCCAAAATAACGCTGGCTTTCTCCAGCTCAATCACTTGAAAACGGCCCGGCAAGATTAGCGAATCAATGCCGTGGCGAACTTTGTTGGTATCGAGAGGTAATTCCAGCAAATAAACGGCTTGTAATGCAGCGGCGAGGCTTTCAAGCTGTATGCCAGGAGACTTAGGGAAATCTATGCTTAAACTCTCAGACGGTACCGATGCAGTCTGCCCATGCCAACTGCAAGCGCCTAGCTCAGCTCCGCCCGCCAAAGGATAGCTCAATTCATTACTAAAGCTAAACTCCGATCCGAATTCATAGATAGGGCAGTGTTGTGAATTAGCAATGTCCCGAATCACTGTGGGAAGGTTCTGCATTGCTAATACCAGGGGTTTCCCTGGGCGAATCACGCCGGCCTTTTCTTTCGCAATAGAGGCCTCATCATTCCCCAACCAAGCAGTATGGTCGAGCGCGATGGAGGTAATCACCGCCACCGAACAGTCCACCACATTGACCGCATCAAGCCGCCCGCCCAGTCCCACTTCCAATACCACTAGATCCAGCGACGACTGTTTAAATACCAGCAAAGCCGCCAAGGTCGTAAACTCAAAATAGGACAGTGAAATGTCATCGCGTGCCTGCTCGACCCTTTCAAACGCGGCAATTATTGCTGCATCGGTTGAATTTTCCTGCTTAACTCGAATGCGCTCATTAAACGAAATTAAATGCGGTGAGGTATACGTTCCGACACGGTATCCGTGAGCGCTATAAATAGCTTCGATTGCAGCGACGCATGAACCCTTACCGTTGGTTCCCGCAACGGTCACCACGGGACATTGCCATTCCAACACGTTCAAGTGGCGCGCAACTTCAGAGACGCGATCCAGCCCCAGGTCAATTTTTATGGGGTGAAAATCCTCTAGCCACTGTAACCAACCCGCTAAATTTCGACGACCGTTCATTAAAACCTATTAATTGACAGCTAAGGGCAAATTGAAAAGATCTAACCGACTTGTGACCATGAATAGACACCCAGAGTTTAGCGCCTGGACATTAGCGCCCGAGCATAAGAATTCAAGCGCTAGACTTCATCCATTGCAGTACGGAGATCCAGCAAAAATTTGGGTGCTGCTTTGGCGTCCCAGTTCTGAGATTCTTTCAACCTCGCATAATAGTCAACCAACGCACTGCCCACTACTACACCGTCCGCAAATTGCGCCACCGCTTTCGCGGATTCAGGGTCCTTAATTCCGAAACCTACACTAATCGGTAATTTGGTATGTGCCCTAATCAGTGTGAGCTTTTGTTGTACTTCCTCAACGTTTAATTTATTCGCACCCGTCACCCCTTTTAAGGAAACGTAATACAAATACCCCGTTGCACCGGCACATATTTTGGCAATGCGGTTTTCATCGGTTGTCGGCGCGATCAAGAAGATAGAATCAATGGACTCCGCCGCAAGAGCAGTATTCAATTCGCCCGCTTCTTCAGGAGGCAAGTCCACCGTCAGCAGACCATCCACACCGGATTCGGAAGCCTGCTTTGCAAAAGCTTGATAACCAAATTTTTCCACCGGGTTTAAATAGCCCATTAATATTACAGGGGTATTATCATCGGCCTTCCTAAACTCTTTTACACATTTCAAAACATCTTGCAAACTGGTGTTGTGCTCCAAAGCCCGTTCATGGGCTAATTGAATCACCGGACCTTCGGCCATTGGGTCTGAAAATGGCACCCCTATCTCAAGCACATCCGCTCCCGCGGCTACCATGCCGTGCATTTGCGACACAGTGGATTCTAGGTCCGGGTCCCCGCCAACTATGTAAGGGATTAATGCCTTGCGTGCTCGTTGCTGTAACTCTTCAAAGCAAGCCTTAATGCGGCTCATACTGAACTCCTCAACTGTCTACTCAAACGAAATTCCATCAATCGCAGCGACAGTATGAATGTCTTTATCTCCGCGTCCGGACAAATTAATGATCACCACCTGCTCACTGGACATTGTTTTCGCTAACTTGAGGCCATACGCTACGGCGTGGCTGGATTCCAATGCAGGTAATATTCCTTCCAAATGATTCATTGTCCTGAATGCTTCCAGAGCTTCCTCATCATCGGCCGACACGTATTGAACCCGACCCATGTCCTTTAACCAGGAGTGTTCCGGACCCACGCCGGGATAGTCCAATCCAGCGGAAATGGAATGGGTATGAATAATTTGGCCGTTTTCATCTTCCATTAAATAGGTACGATTACCGTGCAGAACACCGGGCTCCCCCGCGCTAAGCGGCGCCGCGTGTTGACCTGATTCGATGCCGTGTCCAGCCGCTTCCACGCCATACATCTGCACGTTTTCGTCCTCTAAAAAGGGGTGGAATAGCCCAATTGCATTCGACCCTCCGCCCACACACGCAACCAAAGCATCGGGCAATTTACCTTCCTGCTGCAGACACTGCCGGCGCGCTTCACGACCAATAATGGACTGAAAATCACGCACCAGTTTAGGGTAAGGGTGGGGCCCAGCGGCAGTGCCAATAATGTAGTAGGTATTGTCTACGTTAGTGACCCAATCTCGCATGGCTTCATTCATGGCATCTTTCAAGGTTTTTGACCCTGAAGTGACTGGTACCACTTCCGCACCTAATAATTTCATTCGATAAACATTTAACTTCTGCCGAGCAATGTCTGCTTCGCCCATGAAAACAACGCACTCAAGTCCCATTCGAGCCGCTATTGTAGCCGTTGCTACGCCATGTTGACCTGCACCCGTTTCAGCGATGACACGAGTCTTGCCAACGTGTTTTGCCAGCAATGCTTGGCCGATGGTGTTATTTATTTTATGCGCACCGGTGTGATTGAGATCTTCACGTTTAAGAAAAATCTGCGCGCCACCGACCTGCTGTGTTAATCGTTCAGCAAAAGACAGTGGGCTTGGACGACCGACATAATGCGCGAGGTCGAGATCAAACTGTTTCTGGAACACTTTATCTGTTTTTATCTTCTCGTAAGCATCACGCAATTCATCTAACGCCTGCATTAATGTTTCTGAGGCAAACACACCACCGTATATACCGAAGTGCCCATATTCATCGGGCATCGCTGCGTAATCGATAGCTGCTGGTTTTTGTTTTACGGATTTATCAATCAACTGTGTCATAACTT
>NVTH01000187.1 GCA_002401525.1 Moraxellaceae bacterium
TCATTCCCGCCTACGCGGGAATGACGGGGGCTGGGCTATGAACGTGACGGAGTGCGGGGAGTGCCGGAATTGAGGGGAGAGGCGGAGTACCAATCACTTCTCGTTCAGCCCCTCGCTCACTTCTTTACTCTTAGCTTGGTCCATCTTTTCACGGTGTGCTTGCTTCATACGCTCCGACTCGGCCTTTATCAATGACTGCAGTTCAGAAATATTGGCTTTAAAACGTGATACTCCGATTTGCCCTCCTTTAGCCATTAATTCGGGTATTTTTTGAATCGCCTTTTTCCCAGCATCCGTTTTATAGAAAGCGTTGATCGCACGCAGTTCTTCGGCGGAAAAGGTTTCCGCGTATATTTGAATCATGTCCGGCTTTAAGCTCTCATAACTCACGTGCTTATTTAAAAACTCCCTAATTAATTCTTTAAAAGGTGTTAAACCAGGATTATTCTTGAGCTGCCTCTCGAGCATGGTATTCATCGAGCGCTCAAGCACTTCCTCCATCCCCATTATGGCCATGAATATCTCTGCTTCTTTTTCTGCTTCCGAATCCGCATAAGCAACTGACCCACTCACTAGAAGCGCAGTCATAAGAATATTTTTTATAAAATTCATTGGTTTCTCTCTTTCGACTTTTTAAAAAAATCTGCTCACAAAACGGTGGTTAAACAACAATAATCTGGCGCCTTTTCGAAGTAGTATTTATTGCTATCCTATTGATTACAATCGACTTCAATAAATACTTTCAAGTATCGATACTTTTTGTTTTAATACACCGCTTTAACGTAATGGCCCAAAGGGTTATATCATTTCTACAACAAGAAATACATTAGGAAACTATATGAATCAACCGACAAGAAAATTGGCCCTGTCTTCTGTTTTTTCTATTACTACACTACTTACCGGCTGCGGTGGAGACGATGTTCAATTTAAATACGGGCCTTTTACAGCCTCCTATTATTTCGAGGATGATGGCCAAGAAGCCGGAGTGGGTACTGACGGAAGCGATGACACTATAATCCCCATCTATATTTCCGAAGAAGAAACGCTATACCCTTCCATTAATTATATCTGGGATGATTTTCTAGACGTTGATTCCTACAACTTTCATGGTGTATGGGAAGGGGAACTGGAAGTCTTCGATCCCGCAAAACCCATTAACGCCAATTTTGATGCGTCATGGTCTGATGTGAGTTTCTACGTAGACGATGCACTTATCGAACAATGGAATAATTCCTCTCAGATCATCCCGCTGACCTTAGAGAAAGGCATTCATCAAATTCGAGTGGAATATCACAATCACTGGCATACCACAGGATTTAATGTTTCATTTACAAATTACCCTGCGCTCACAGTCGATACTGCTAACGTAGAGATAGAACCACTGGTGACAGAAGACACTAAGATAGTCTACGTTGGATCGTATGAATCAAGCACACTGTACAATGAGATAACGGTAACGATTCCTGAATATAACGGCCCCATCATGTTATTTTTGGCATCCTACGAATCGATTAATTGGGTTTTTAACAATCCAAATGAAACCGAAATTTCTGCTGTCATTGTTAGATCAAATAATCCAGGGGCGAATCTTAAAGAAGAAGGCGGCGCTTCGATATTTGAAGTCACCGACCTAAGCAGAACTTATGACGAATTCAGCCAAGTCAATATGGATATCGAAATTATAACGGGCCGATTACCTGATTATACCTTCGGAGGCTACGCACTATCAGAAGTGATCATCCCAAGCTTCGATTGATCCATAAATGGCAGATTGTACGGAAGCGATTCCAATTTAATAACTGCGCGTAACACACCGTGACGTTCAGATCTATCGCTACCTTATAGTCTGCCCTTAAGAATAACTAACACACGAGCCTCCATCTCAACAATCTTATTGTCACGCATTTCTTTCTAATCACAGTCTTCTAGTTCCCGTGGTTAATCAAAACCAGTAGAATAGCGCTCGCATTTAGAAACAAAAACAGCAAGGGAAGCCGTTCATTGAAAAATAATAAAGCCTCAAGAACCGCAGATTACACCGCAGCTATGCGGGCGCGACACTTTGTCCACGACACAGAGATGATTTTTAACGACCCAGTCGCAAATCGCTTAACCAGTCCAGGGCTCTCGTTTTTACTGCAACAAAAAGCAATCAACTGGGTGTATAAATCACCTCTAGTACCCGCCATCCAAGGATCGGAATCTTTGATTCTTTATCGTGCGGATTACATTGAACAACAACTCAAAGACGCCCTAGAGCGCGGTTGCACCCAATACGTGATCATTGCTGCGGGCATGGACAGCTACGCGTATCGATGTGAAGGGATATCGGATCAAGTCACAGTGTATGAAGTAGACCATCCTGCTACCCAGGCAGTGAAGCGTCAGCGATTAGCCCGCCATAATATTCAACCTAAAGTGAATACCGAATACATTGGCGCGGATCTAGCGTCCACTAGCTTGGCCGACGCGCTCTCAGGTTCCAGCTTTCAAGCAGACAAAATTACTTTCTTTTCCTGCGCCGGACTWATCTATTATTTGTCAGAAGCCCACGCCTTTGCGCTGTTTAAAGCCATCGCGGATTTGAGCGCGCCCGGCAGTCAATTGGCCTTTGATTACTCCGACAATTTAGCTGAGATGACCCTCCGACAACGTACTCGGCGCAAGATAGTGCGCACTTTCTTAAAATTGACTGGCGAAGTAATCCTTTCCAGTTTCGAAGAGCAGCAGCTATTGGAACGAATGGAGTCTTATAATTTCCGCCTAAATCAAGACATCGGGCCCGCTGAGATTCACCAACGTTATTTCGAACACCGTCGAAAAGACGGATTAGCAGCCTCAGCCCATAATCATTTAGCATGCTTCGAAAAATGTTAGATGGCATCACCCATCGGAAGCGGCAAAATAATCAAGTCGCTTTCGATTGGCTCCAGCGCCACGCAATAAAAGATAGTGATGATAATCGAACTCACTAAAATTTTATTGCCCCCCCCATGACCGCAACAAATAATTGATTTAAAGCTCAAAAGACGCTTAAGCACGGGCAGCCCTAGCACCTCACACCCCCCGAATTTCAACCCTCAATTTCGTTAAAAATTGCGGTAGTCCTCCCTTTAATTAATAGGTCCCAAAAGTAGAATTTTCTCGTATATTAAGCGCAGGAGATCTACATGAAAAATAATATCAAAGATTATAATGAGTTAGTTATTTCTCTAGCTTCCAAGCTATCTCGCACAATTTCGATAGTGGCCGAAAAGCTTTCCGTAAAACCCGCCACGCTCTCGGTGGCTATTAACAAGCTTGAAGAAAAAGGTACCGTTGAAAGGACCGTCTCCGCCACCGACAAACGAGTTAATTACCTCACCCTTAACGATGACTTGGACCTTACGGAAATGAATAATTTAGTATTGAGCGCTGAAATCGACATGCTCAAGGGAATTAGTAAAAAGGATATTGATATTACTAAACGCTCCCTCATAAAAATGATTGAGAATTTGGAACATCATCGGACGAACCAGTAGCGTTTGGTTTTAATACTTGCTGTTGTTGTCCCAGCATTAATTTTTATGGATTATTATTTTTTTTGAAAAGATTCGTTTTATTTTAACCATTGTCCTGCAAGGAGATTTTAAATGTTAATTTATCTCGTAATGGGGTTACTGATTTTTTTCGCCGTACACACCGTGCCTGCCCTTGATGTTAAAGATAGTTTTGTTCAAAAGATGGGGCCCCTGGGCTACAAAGGCTTATTCACGTTGGTGACATTGGCTGGATTTTTCCTCATCATCTATGGCAAAGCCTACAGTGAATTCGAACCCATTTGGAATCCCCCTGCAATCAATCGTTATATCACGATGTCAATAATGTTGTTCGCAGATTTTTTGCTAGCAACGTCCTTAATCCCGAATAACTTTCGTCGGCGCATCCGGCACCCCATGTTAATTGGAGTGTTCTTATGGGGACTCGCTCATTTGATTTCTAATGGCGACCTAGCGTCTATTTTATTATTCGCGAGCTTTTTAATTTTTGCGATTTCCAAAATAAGAACCCAAAGTAAACGGGGTCCGTTCGAGCCTCCCGAAAGAGTGTCCGTTGCGCTGGACATCACCACGGTATTGCTCGGCTTAACAATTTATCTAGCGTTTATCTATTTCCACCGCTACATTGGTGGCATTAGTCTATTTTGATAAAAAACGGTTGGTTTAAATCGCCAGCATATTTGGGCCATCCTCTCTGACTCAAACTTTGCTGCGAAATACGCCGCCTGTTCCGCCAATAGAAACGGCCCGTAATGCTCATTCCAATTTTATGACGGACCGCGTATTCTTGAAACACACCGTGAGCAGTCTAAGATGGCTTTTAGTTCATGGTGATTGATTTATAGCGATTGATTAACCATTAATGATTTATTGTCGATGCTTCCTAACGAATGATTTTTAGTGGATGAATCATAGCGATCGATTCATGACGGTCAGTTCACTGGCATCCTATCCCTACTAGCTCTTACGCAACTCTACCGCCCAGACGCGCTCTTTATTAGGCGGAGTGTTGCCGCGAGACAAGATGCAGCCGTTCGTCTCGATCAAGAAAAATATTCTCAATAAAAACAATTAAAAATACTGGAGAATGATCATGGCCGGAAAGCACACCTCAGTTTACGCCTTGGAACAAAACGCTAAACTAATCCCAGGCACTGCAGCAATAGTAAAAGGCAATCACGTATGCTCCTACCGCGATTTAGATCAGCGCGCCAATCAAGTCGGTCGAGCGCTGCTTCAGTTAGGGGTTAAACGCGGCCAACGATTCACTATCGCGCTCACTAACTGCGTGGAATTTGTGGAATCCACTTTTGGAGCGTGGAAAATCGCCAGCATTACCGTACCGCTGAACTACCGCTTTATGGACGACGAACTGGTCAATGTCATCGATACGTCCGACAGTGTGGGCATTATCGTTGAAGACGCCTTTCTCGAAACTTTCCAAAGAATTCGGCCACGCCTACCGAAAGTGAAATTCCTCTTGGTCGTCGGGGATACGCCCACCTCAGAGAAAGACTCTATTTACAACTACGAACAATTAGTAGGATCCCAAGAGATCACCAAAAACCATCTTCCATGGGCAGAGCAAGGCGACACCGACATTGGTTATAACATCTACACCGGCGGCACCACTGGAATGCCTAAAGGCATTTCCTACAACGAACGCGCTTTACTGGAAACCATCAAGGAGGGATTAATTGGCGGCATTAGTAAATTACTCACCACGGTGGCAAATATCGAGGGCGCCGAGCTAGAAAAATTCCCCGGCGGCAAACTAATCGCCTCGAAGACAGGACGAAGTGTGCTTAAATCCACTCGAACTCACGGTGTGGTGAGGGCACTGCTGAAATACGCGCCCGTTTCCTATAACAAGCGGATCGTCAAACGTAGCTCTGGCTCATTGCGTGGCTTAGTGGTGAGTCCAATGATGCATTCAGTGGGCTGGGGAGTTTCTCACGCATTGCCCAGAATGGGCGGCACGGTTTACTTACTTGAGGAGAAATCCTTTGACCCCAAAGAAGCCCTAGATATTATGGCGCAAAATAATTTGAGCTTTATAGCGGCCATCGGCGACGCCACGCTGAAGCCCATTCTCGCAGAGCTGGATAAAAACCCACGTCCGCTGCCCTACTGGAGCACTATCTGTGCGGTGGGCATGCCCACCTCTCCGGAAGTAAAGGAGGGCTTGCTGAAACGGCACCTGCCTCATGCCACCTTCGTGGATTGCCTCGGCGGCTCCGAACTCACTGGCATGGCCATCACCACCTATACCGCCAAAGACACTCATTTTGGCAAAGCCTCTTTCCCCACGACAGACAGCATTAAGATCATCGACCCCAAAACAGGCCTTTCTGTGCAGCCAGGCGAGATCGGCGAACTCGCTCGAAAGACTAAGATTCTACCCAATGGCTATTATAAGGACCCAGAGAAAACCAAACAGCTGATTCGCGAAATCAATGGGGAAACATGGATCATGAGTGGCGATCTAGCCACGCTCGATGAAGAAGGCAATTTTCACTTCCCCGGCAGAGGCTCTGAATGCATCAATAC
>NVTH01000188.1 GCA_002401525.1 Moraxellaceae bacterium
GCACCCCACCGTCATTCCCGCGAAGGCGGGAATGACGGTGGGGTGCGAGAATGACGGGGTGTACAAAAATACTACTTAGTTAAATGCTCGTACACCCCATCCCAATTCTCCGGCAATGTCGCCTCCTTAAGTTGCTCAATCCGTTTCAGATATTCCTGATAAAGCTTTCGATGAGAATCATCAGCAAACACCAACAACCTTAACAAYAGTGTCGCTCTGACCCAACTCTTTTGATAATACGCAGCAATCGCTTTGTTATAGCGCTGAAAATTAACTAACTCGCTACCATTCAACGCTCCTATTTCAGCCAGAGGCTCATAAGCAGTGACCGCCGATGTTTTGCCCTTTACCTTAATACGATCCACTGCACGACTGACGAATTGATCTGCAAGCTGCGTTGTTTTCTCTCCTATCAATAATTTCACGCCATAATACTTAGTCACCCCTTCCAATCGAGACCCCAAATTTACAGCATCCCCTAACACGGTATAAGCTCGCCGATAACTTGATCCCATATCCCCTACATTCATCGGGCCAGTATTAAGGCCAATACCAATATTAATTTCAGGCAACCCCATGGCTTTAAATTCYGGCTTTAACTGCTCTACTTTTTCAAGCATTGCCAACGCGGCTCTCACTGCATGATTGGCATGCTGAGGATCATCAATAGGCGCGCCCCAAAACGCCATCACCATATCWCCMACGTATTTRTCRATRGTRCCRTKATGWTCAAAGATAATTTTGGTAATAGGAGTAAAAAACTTATTCAACATATCTTTTAATTCAGCGGCGGTTAAACCTTCTGAAAGCGTTGTAAAATTACGTATGTCGCAAAACATAACCGTTAATTCTTTACTTTCCCCTTCAAAAGAAAAGGCCCCGGGATTTGACAACATTTTTTCGATGTGCGCTTTAGGAACATACTGACCAAACATTGCCGTCATTGATTCGCGGCGATCAGTTTCTCTGAAATAGCCTTCGGCAAAACTAAACAACGTTAAGATAGCCGCCAAAGATAAAAACGGCGCCAATGGCAAATCAAACCGAAAGGCCCACCAAATATAGAAATTACTGGCAATTAAAATAATAAAGAGCGCGCTACAAACACTGAAAAGTTTCAGCGGTGATAACTTCGGAAGCAGCCACGCTAACAACAACCCCAGAAATAACAACGCACTCGGGGTAATTCCTTGTTCAAAAACGGGACGAAAAGGGAACTGATTGCCATACTGTTGGTATTTTAATAATGAGTCCAAAATCACTGCGTGCACTTCAACGCCCGGCAATGCGGTGGCCAGCGGAGTGGTTTTAATATCTTCTAGTCCAGAGGCGGAGGTCCCCACAAAAACAATGGCTGAATCAAGGCTACCCAGCTCAAATTTACCATTCAAAATATCGGTCGCGGATAAATACTTAAAATAGCCATGCTGTTTACCCAAGCGTTTATTGTAGGGAATTAACGCTTGGCCATATGCATCGACGGGAATGCGTATACGCTCCAAATTAATTTGCTCAATCACATTGGCATTCCCCACCGACGCGAAGTCCATCCCCACACGCTCGACAAAAAGCAATTCCCTGGCCATTTCTAACGCTAGTGAAGCATAAAATTTTTGCTCGTACTCCAACACCAAAGGCGCCCGGCGAATCTTTCCATCTAAATCCGGAATTAATGTAAAAAAACCCTGACTCAACGCAGACTCGCTAAAAACGGGTAGATTCGCGGTATAGCTTTTCATTTTATAAACACTGGAGCTCCAAGCAGAGGCGCGCTTTTCAAAGGGAATCGCCGACGGCATCAATCCCGAAGAAACACTCTTTTCACCGTGGAAAAAATAGCCCAACACCACCTCTCCTTGAGCAATACTTTCTGCAAAACGCTGGTCGTAATCGAAATCTTTACGGTACTCTTTTAACGCCTTCCCTAAATCCAGTCGTTGGCCTCTCTTTGCAATCAGCCGTTGCGAATCCGCTGCCACAAGCGCATCAATTAGATTTTCTTCTGGCTCGGAAAATATCATATCAAAACCAATAATCACCGCCCCGGACTCCACCAAACGATCCGTCAGTTGCGCGATCTTGCGCCGACTCCAGGGCCAACGTCCTTCCGCTTCTAAACTTTTCTCGTCGACGTCAACAATCACAATTTGATTTAACGGTGGCTCAATAGAAAGAGGCACCCAATTAAAACGCATGTCATACAGCAGATAATCAATTCGAACAAAAAAAGTATTGAGTGCAGGTAAAGGCGATAAATAACAAAAAATTATAAACAGAGTGATGCAGCAACAAAACAACGATGCCAACTTTTGACTCGATTGCCTTTGCTTCATCAGCTGAACTTACGCACTGCAATCGCATAAAAGGAGCATAAGATTCTCAAATTGAATTGCTCACGGAAGGGGGCCACCTTTACAATACGACCAAATTAATCCTACAGATCAAACCAGACTGGCAGAAACATCTATACTGAAAGCTTAGACAATCTCTCAGAAACAAAACTATAGCGGCGCTAAAATAGCCGCTGAATAATGTGAAGGCCTAGAATTAAATACGGCTGAACAATTGTTAAGGTCTAGTATTTATTCCATCGTGACACAGGGTTAGACATGGAAACCAACAACACAACGACAGATATCAATACCTTACGTAAATTTGTACCCTTTAATGAGCTCTCCGAAAAACACTTAGCTGGGATAATTAATAAATCAGAAATTATTCATCTCCCCAAAGGAAAGGTGCTCTTTAAAAGAGACCAATCCTGCGAACAACGCTATTACCTCCTTCTCGGAGAAGTCAGCTTATGCGATGCAGAATTTAACAACACCAAGCTTTATTCCGATACCCCAGAATCAAAAAACCCGATTGACAATCACCTCCCCCATAAAGTGTCTGCAATCACTACTGCACCCTCCAGCATTGTTTGCGTAGACAATGATTACCTCGACAGGGCCTTGACCTGGGAGCAAGCGGGCGAATATTTAGTGACCGACCTAATTCCATTAGAAGAGCAAGAATCCCTTCACGAAGCAGAACCGTCAACTGATGTGGATTGGATGTCTAACCTGTTACAAGCAGAGCTTTTCAATCAAATCCCCGCGTCCAATATTCAACGGCTATTCCTTGATTTCCAACCTTTGGACGTCGAGCCCGGCACCAAAATCATTAAGGAAGGCGAGGTCGGCGATCGCTTCTACGTCATCAGCTCCGGTAAGGCGGTGGTTAAACGAATAGGAAAAACAGGCGCTGAAGAAATAGTCACTCAACTACAGGAGGGCGACTATTTTGGGGAAGAAGCGTTAGTGGCAGAAACCACCCGCAATGCCACGGTCACCATGCTAAGTTCTGGCGTACTGATGTACCTCGATAAAACCCAATTCAAAAGCCTTCTAGAAGCCCCTCTTATTCAATACCTTAGCCTCGAACAGTTAAAAGGCATCCAGAACAAAAACCCGTCCGCCAAGCTACTCGATGTACGACTGCCCCTAGAATATAAAAATGGCCATATTGATACCAGCGTTAATATTCCTTTGTCTAAAATGCGCGAGCTGATCCCTCAGTTAAGCAAAGAAACTTGCTACATCACCACCTGTGAGGGCGGTCGGCGCAGCGAGCTGGGGGCCTATTTACTTTCGCAAGCCGGGTTTGAGGCCTATGTGCTCAACGATCGTGCGCCTTAGTAACGCCTAACCCTTCCTTAGAGGTGCCATTAACCCCCCAGTCAAGAGCCATTTCAGGCGGATATCTCCGCACAGAGACTGTTCAATCTATAGCCTAATTCAGGGAATGTTGTTATCCTTTTTGTCATTAACCCACTAGGCGATAGTTCACCAATAGTTCAACAATAACTCAACAATAATTAGACAATAACCATGCGCCAGGAATTTCTACATGGATATTGAAGCTAACAGTACGCAGTACTCTCACAGCGGTTTAAGCGAATCAAACATGGCCTTCAAAGCGACCCTCAAGCTGCTAAATTGCGCTTCCATACAGCCTCACAAACTGCTTTCGCTCTTATCGCTACGATCAATTGCGCTGTGCTGTATTTTGATAGTCACAGTCACTGCTGTTTCAATGCCTCAATCGAGCTACGCGGCCGCCCCGCTTTCAATTAAACAGAGTCAGTACCGCCATTCCTTATCGCCGTATATAGAATACTTAGAGGACTCCAGCGCAAAGCTCACTTTAGAAGACATGCAGTCCATTGAGTTTGCTCATATTTTTACCACCAACCCGCAAACATTTTATCGCTTTGGCTTCACCGATGCAGCGATTTGGTTACGCTTTCGCGTCCACAACCAAACCGACCAAAAGACCGACTTTGTACTCGAATACAACCAACAAAACTTCGCCAATGTGGAGCTATATTCTCCCAACGTTACCGCCGCCCAACCCGCATCGTATTTAAAACATCCCCTCAACAATACGGCTTTGCGCGCGGACCAAGCCTTTGATCATCAGCTATTTAATCTCTATCAACTTAGCTTGGGCCCGGGGCAAACAGCCACCTATTACGTACGACTTACATCGGAATCACCGCTCAACTTCTCTTTTCACGTCAGCAGCCCCTTAAAATACAGGCAAGTGGCCAGCGCCCAACAAATTACGCTTGGGCTCGCATTGGGAATCTTGGTGGGGCTTATCGGCTTTAACCTTTTTGCCTATTTCAAAGTCAAAGACAGCCTTTATCTCATTTATTCGTCCTACTTAATCGCCGTGTTAGGTTTCTCGTCTTCGATGGCGGGCTATCTCAACTTAATTGCCCCGCATGCCTTCCAAACAAGAGACATCATCACAGAAACCTTCATGTTTTTATGCATTTACACCGGGCTGTTACTAGCAAGAAAATTTTTAACCACCCAAGAACACAATCCTCGTTTGGATAAAATGCTAGGTGTATTATCCCTCATGGTACTGATGGGTGCGGTCACCCCCCAAATTAACTCCAGCCTTGCGATTCATTCCGCCACTTGGCTTGCCGCCGCCACCATAATTCTTACTTCAATCCCGGCATTAGTGAGAATATTGCAAGATGGTCTAGTCCGATTATTCTTTTTAATTCGCGCAATAATTCTCCTTCCGGCATTAGTCTGCCTGCTGTCTATTTTTGGAATAGTCAGCTTACCTTTCCCTTATATGTGGTTGATTCTAGCCATGGCTTCCATTGAAGCGATATTCCTTACCTTACTACTGATTAAACGCGGGTTAATCCTTCGCGAAGTGGAATTTGAAAATCAAATGCGTACCTCCATTGCGTTGGCAGAAACCAGAGCAAAAGGCGAATTTTTAGCCAAAATAAGTCACGAAATACGCACCCCAATGAATGGCGTATTAGGGATGACCGAGCTACTACTAGACACACCGCTATCACCTAATCAGAAAGAATTTGCCAGCACTATCTATGCCTCGGGCAGCTCGTTACTGCAAATCCTTAACGACATAACAGACCATTCAAAAATCGAAGCAGGCCGAATCGAGCTGGAATATCAAGAATTTGATTTAACCACCTTATTAACGGAATGTTTGGCGTTTTTCCGCGGCCGAGCGGATGAGAAAAACCTAGAATTAATTATCGACGTTTCCCCCGACACGCCTAATTTGGTGGAAGGCGACCCCCACCGGTTGCATCAAGTGCTAATCAATTTACTCACCGATGCAATCCAACGCACTGACAGCGGTCACATCATTATTCAAGTCCAGCCCGAGCCTAGCGACACTCAAAACTTATTTCGTTTTGAGGTCATTGACACCGGTGGAGGAATCCCTAAATACCTGCAAAAAAGCCTATTTAAAGATCACCGCGCAAACGACGATAACTCTCAGCCACTCTACGCCAACATGGGCCTAGGCCTAGTCATTGCGCGACAGCTAGTAGAAATTATGGGGGGCACAATCGGCGTAGAAAGTGAGCAAGGACGGGGCAGCCGTTTTTGGTTTACCACGTTACTCCGCGATTGCCCTGACAGCATGATCGCCCACTCCAGTTTCAACGACAAGCTTAAAGGGGTACGCTTATTGGTAGTAGACGATAACCCCGCCTGCCGTCATGTCTTGGAACAAC
>NVTH01000189.1 GCA_002401525.1 Moraxellaceae bacterium
GAGGCCAATTTGGCGGCAGGAAAATTAACCACCTTGTTACAGCGGCCATTAGGCGTCACCGACGTTACCAATCCAGAAATCAGTACTGGCGGCGCGAATCCTGAGGTGATTGAAGATGCCAAACAAAATGCACCGTTGACGGTGTTAACCTTGGATCGTGCGGTATCGGAACTCGATTATCAAAATTACGCACGGGCTTTTTCCGGTGTAGCCAAAGCACACGCCATTTGGATTCATTCAGGTCCCTCGCGCGGTATTTACATTACCCTCGCAGGCATCGACGGTGCCTCCATTCCTGAACACAGCCCCACCTATATTAATCTTGTTAATTCACTACGTCGCTACGGCGACCCCATGTTGCCGTTAACCCTGGTGAATTACTCTGCAGTGAGTTTTACGCTCGGCTTGGCGGTAAAAGTGAACAGCGATGCGGTGCGCGAAACAGTGCTTGAATCTCTGGAGGCGACKCTACGGAATTATTTTAGCTTTGCTAATCGTGATTTTGGAAAACACGTCAGCCAAGATGAAATTTTAGCCGTGGCTCACAGCATTGCTTCCATCGAGGCAGTCCGCATCACTCGCTTTTATAAACAAGCACTGGGGGCAGTTGAAACAGTTCAGTCAATAATCGCCTCTCTAGTGCCTGTGCCCTCTTTAACCTCTGCGCCTGCCCCTGCGGAATTATTAACCTTATCAGAGCAAACGATTGAAATGGAGTCCTTCTCATGAGCATTGACTCTGAACAATTATTAAATCTGCTGCCTGCAATCCATCGTATTCGTGACGCCGAAATTGCCCAAAAAAACGGCTTGGACAATGGACCACTCGAAGATTTAATGGCCGTCATCGCCGAGCAATTGGCATTGATGGAAGAAAATATCCAGCAAAGCTACGACGATTTATTCATCGAGACTTGCAGTGATTGGGTGACTCCTTATATCGGCGACGTGATTGGTTATCAAACCTTGCACGGAAATATACCCGACGTAGCAAGCCCGCGAGCGGAAGTCGCACATACCATTGCGTTACGACGACGCAAGGGGACCGCAGTGGTATTGGAGCAGCTGGCCCGCGACGTCACCGGCTGGAACGCACGAGCGGTTGAGTTTTTCAAACAATTAGGCTGGACCCAATACAGTAATCATAATCGTAACAACGTATTTTACAGTCCCGATTTACGCGATATCGAGCCATTGTCTCGCATCGGTTCAGCGTTTAATACGGTGCAGCACACGGTGGATGTACGTCGTGCAGAATCCAATCGAGGGCGTTTTAATATTCCTAACGTGGGAATATTTTTATGGCGCTTAGAGGCTTATCCGCACACGCTCATTCCCGCGCAACGAGTTGCGGAAAGGCGTTATTTAATGAGCCCGTTAGGACATCCGCTAGCGCTTTTTTCACGGCCTCGCACCGAAGAAGGTGGTTTTATTACCGAATTAGCGAACCCAACCCATATTCCAGAGCCCTTAGCCCGCAGGCAATTACATGACCATCTAGAGGATTACTACGGCCGACGAGCCACTGCCGCATCCCCCATTGATAATGATCAACCGAGTATTTTACTGCACGTTAACGACATTGAAATTCCTAGAGATCAAGTGTGGTCTTGCGATCTCAGCGACGACGGTGCATCGTGGGCGCATCAGCCCCCGAATGGTATTTATGCCATTGATCCAGTGCTGGGGCGTCTCGCACTTCCTCCGGATGTCAGTGACAGCAACGCTGATCCGGCTTCTGTCTCAGTGTCCTACCATCATGGTTTCAGCGCTGAAATGGGCGGCGGAGAATATGAACGTGAATCCAGCTTTGCCCTGACTGATGGCGTGCTAACCATTCAAGTTCCCACGCCGCAGCACCCCACCATACAAACTGCATTGGATGCATTAGGCGGAGTCGGCGTGGTTGAAATCATTAACAATGATCGCTTCGAAGAAACTCTAACCGTTGATGTCGCAGAAAATGCCAGCATCGAACTCCGCGCTGCCAATGAACGCAATCCGCATCTCGCATTAACCGGCCCTCTCACCATCAGCGGATTAGAAGGCAGCGTTTTCTCAATCAATGGTTGTTTAATCAGTGGCGAAGGATTAACAATACCGAATACTGCCAATAACCAACTCAGTCAACTCGATATTTGCCATTGCACCTTTGTACCCGGTCATGCGCTTGATCCCGATGGCAAGCCGACGCTGCCAGGCGCAGTCAGCATCACTGTCTCACTGTCAAGCGTGACCACTACGATTGATCGATCCATTACCGGTAGTTTACGAATGGTGCCAGAATCCAACGTCATACTGATGGACAGTATTATCGATGCCAATGACAGTACCTCGGTTGCCTTTGCAGACCTTGACGACAACAGTGCCGGCGCTGCGCTAAAGGCGGATGCTTGCACGGTGATTGGCAAAGTTCATGCACGAGAATTTGGCACCGTCAGCAATTGCATATTTATAGCGCGCTTAGCCCCGGTCGACTCCTGGAATGCACCGGTATGGACCCTACGCAAACAAACCGGCTGTGTACGCTTTAGCTTTTTACCCATTAATTCCATCGTCCCTCGTCGTTATCGTTGCCAACCAGACTCTGAAGACAGCGCACGACGAATTTCAGCGCGTTTTAGTTCCTTAAATTATGGTGAAGCAGCATACGGACAACTTCTATTGTCAAGCGGCGATGAAGTCTGGCGCGGTGCCGACGACGAAAGTGAAATGGGGGCTTTTCATCACCTCTATGCCCCTTTGCGGGATCGAAATTTACGCATTCGATTACGAGAATATTTACGTGTCGGTTTGCAGGCAGGCCTGTTTTATGAAAGTTGATACCCAATATCAGCGACACAATAATGAGTTAAAATTGATAACAGAGTAAAAATAGATCAACCAAAAGGCCTTCGAAAATTTAAAAACATTTAAAAAACACAGTTAAAGAATGAAGTTAAAGAATGAAGTTAAAGARTGAAGTTAAAAATATTAGTAAAAAGCACACATTAAAAAAACGACTAAAAACAGATTTAAAAATAAATGTAATTGTAAAAGGAAATGATCATGAGTTTTGATCTAAGTAGAAAAAAATTCAACCCACTGGATGATTACGTTAGCGTTGTCATGCAACAGGGCCGCGTACAAACCGACGCGGACTGGAACACCTTAGTCGCTCAGTACAGTCGACGCATACAAGCTCAAACTTTAGATACGTTTGGAGCCAGCGTTGTGCCAAGAGAAACCGCCGATGGTTTTCTCATCAGTGGCCCTACTGCCGCGCTGGAAATTGGGCCGGGCCGAATTTACGTCGACGGTGTTTTGGCAGAAAATCATACGGATGCGTTAAAGTGGGATCCTCGATTAGCTGAATTATCAGGTACCGCAAAATTGTCTGGCGCGAATGTCGATGCGAGCCCGTCGGGTTTAGTCGGCACGACTCTTTATGACGAGCAACCCTACTATCCCAACCCACCCACCTTACCCAACAACGAAAACTTTTTAGTTTACGTTGATGTTTGGCAACGAGACATTAGCTATTTGCAAGACGCCAGCTTGATTGATGCCGCTATCGGCGTGGATACCACTGCTCGTCAACAGACCGTCTGGCAGGTGAAAACCCTTGAAGATGTGGGCGCCATAGACCCGACGGTAGAAGACGTCGATATCCCCGGCTGGCTGGAGACTATCCACCCCTCCTCGGCTCGGCTTTCCACTGCAACCGGGGAATTGACGAACGACGACAACCCGTGTTTACTGCCGCCCCAAGCCGGTTATAAAGGTTTGGAAAATCAGCTTTATCGTGTGCAAGTCCACGAAGGCGGCAGCTTGGGCAACGCGACGTTTAAATGGTCGCGAGACAACGCCATTGTTGCTTCCAGAATCAATGATATCGCCGTGAATGGGCTCGACATTCGAGTGGATTCTTTAGGCCGGGATTCAACGCTTAATTTTAACGAAGGCGACTGGGTAGAAATCACCGACGATTATCGCGAATTTAAGGGCATTCCAGGCGAAATACGTCGCATTCGACTCGGGGATGGTATTGACCCAGCCACACGCACCATTATTTTAGAGGGGGCTCCTTTAATATTGGGACTCGGGGACGGAGAGTTTCACATTGATGATGGCAATCCGAGTAATCCACCTCGCAACACGCGCATTATTCGCTGGGATCAGGGAGGCATTGTATTTAAAGAAGATGAAACTGAACATACCAACCTAGACGATGTGACCAGTTCGGGTTTAATCCAGATTCCCCCGGCTGGCACTCGTTTATTTCTTGAGAATGGTGTTTTAGTAGACTTTGATTTAGAAGACGTGGTGGACGAAGCGAATTTTAACCCTGAATTTAAAGTCGGCGATTACTGGATTTTTTCGGCACGCGTCAACGATGCTTCTGTTGAATTATTAAATCAAGCGCCCCCCTTGGGAACACACCATCACTTTGCTAAATTAGCGATCGTGAATGAAAACGGCATTAATGACTGTCGCACCTTATGGCCGCCAGAAGTGAGTGGCGAAAGCTGTGCATGCACGGTTTGCGTTCACCCTGATGCGCACAATAATGGCAGCGCCACCATTCAACAAGCCATCGACTTAGTCAATGCTCAAGGCGGAGGCACGGTGTGTTTATCCGTCGGCACCTACCAAGTAGAAAAGCCCATACGCATCACCGGCAACTCAGTGACCCTACGCGGCCAAGGTTGGCAGACGATGTTAATCAGCCGTAACCCCACGACGATTTTGGAAATTGGGGCTGAGGAACTTTCAACAGATCTACACGTAGAAGACTTGTTAATACTCACCTCGGTGATTCGAAGTTTTAGCAGTGCCGTATTAATCAATAATGTTTTAGGAATGTCGCTGCATAATTGCCTTATTACCAATTACGCAGCGGAAAGCGGTACCAGCCAAGCAATCAAGTTCATTGGCATTGCTGCGTTGGTTGATGTTTCTCACTGTTATCTTATTGCTGAACAAGGCGTGGCAGGTCCCAGGTTACAGGACGAGACGTTAGGAACATTGGATTTTTCTATCCAACATTGCGTCATGGTCTGCAGCCAATTCGGCATCAGCTTTAACGACCTGACGTTTCATATTAATCAGATGGCATTATCCGACAACCACATTTCCAATGCCGCCAAGGCAGGCATCGAAATAACAGGAATTGGACTCGATAACACTGCGATTAATATTGAACGTAATTTATTCGTCAATTGTGACAATGGCATTCGCAGTGGCCTATCGAATGTACGCATTCTCCACAACGATCTTGAAACAGAAAGAAGTGACACAAATCCAAACCAATTAGACGGCAGTGCCATTAGTTTAGTGGACGGATTAGATCCCGATAAGTTAGTTAACTTACAAGTCATTGGCAATCGCATCCGCAATTACAATGGCCACGCAATCACGGTACAAACTGGCGTCGGCAAGATGATGGTAAAACAAAACCAAGTCGACAATATCCTCGGCGCTGCCTTTGTTATTGAAGCCAGTGGATCGGTGGATTATCTAAGTCTAGAAAACAATCAGTTTACCGACATCGACGGCATTATTCCTGAAACTAAAGGCGCTTTTTCTGCCATTCACATACAGTCCAGTCAACGAGTCGATATCACCAACAATGTACTTGAGCGAGTTGTACAGACCAGTATTGCTGCCAATACCCGTGCAGGAATAATGATTTCCAATAGCGCAAAAATACGCGTTGCCGGTAATCGATTATTTTCCGTCACGTCTGAAAATTATACCGGACTTGGCGCAGGCGTTATCATCCTCAGTGACATTGGTAATTTTGAAGTCAATGACAATGAGATTAGCCGAGTTCCAAACGATGAAAATGCGTCAAATGAAGCACCGACTAATTTTTCTGCTGCGCGATTAAATAGTGCCAACGGCGATATTTCCCCATCGATGTGGATCCCTCTCTTTGTAAAAGGGGACGTTAGCCAGCGCAAAGAAGCGCTTA
>NVTH01000190.1 GCA_002401525.1 Moraxellaceae bacterium
TCATTGCCGCACACACTCGGTCATTGCCGCATACCCCCGTCATTCCCGCGAAGGCGGGAATCCATCTAGTTTAAAGCAATGAATGCAGAATTTCGGTTGCTGTATTAATACAGGTGGGTGCGGATACGGGAGTCGGGTTTTTAGTAAGGCAAGTACAGAGAGCGAACCGGCGTTGAATATTTAGTTTTTATTCAGCATGGATTCCCGCCTTCGCGGGAATGACGGTTGCGCTTGTTTCGAAGGGTGTAATTTCTTCAAACAGAAACTTTCCAGAGCGCACCTCTACTGATGGCCAAGTACTACACCACACATTTCTCCTTATCAGCCCCAAGAACTATAGTAATGTATTAAGGAGCACTCAAGCGCCATCAGTTCTTGCAGAAAAATCCGTGCGGACTTACAACGCAACCCAAGTTGTTTTCAATTGACTGTACTTGTCCAACGCATGCAAAGATCGATCACGACCAAACCCTGACTGTTTAAAGCCTCCAAAAGGAACCGTAATATCGCCGCCCTCAAAGGTATTGATCTGCACCGACCCAGAACGAATCGCCCCCGCCACGCGGTGCGCTTTGCTAATGTCCTGACTCCACACTGCCGCCGATAATCCGTAAATGGTGTCATTGGCAATTTGCACGGCCTCTTGCTCCGTTTCGAAACTAATCACTGACAACACCGGACCAAATATTTCCTCTTGAGCGATGGTCATGTTGTTTTTCACGTCATCAAATATCGTCGGCTCGATGTAGTAGCCTCCGGTTTGTTGCAACGCTTGTTTGCCGCCCACAAGAATATTGGCTCCTTCCTTGAGGCCTGTTTCGATGTAACCCAGCACTCGCTCCATTTGCACTTTATCCACCAACGGCCCTAACTGGGACTGCACTAGGAACGGGTCTTGAGGGGGCATATTTTTGGTCAGCGCAATAATTTTCTCCATTAACTCGTCTTTGATAGATGACTCCACCACTAGGCGAGACACCGCGGAGCAAACCTGCCCAGAATTGTAAAAAATACCACTCACCGATTCTCGTGCCACTCGGTCTAAGTCTTTTGCATCCGCAAACACCAAGTTCGGGGATTTACCGCCGCACTCCAAAGACACTGATTTCATATTGGATTGCCCAGAGTATTGTAGGAATAATTTTCCTACCTCAGTGGAGCCAGTGAACGCCACGCTGTCCACGCCGGGGTGCAAGCCTAGGGCTTTGCCTGTCACTTCCCCAAGTCCAGGCAAAACACTGAACACGCCCTCGGGGATATCCGCCATGGCCGCCAACTCTGCCACTCGAATGGCGCTTAATGGGGCCTGCTCTGCAGGTTTTAAAATCACGCTGTTGCCCGCGGCCAATGCCGGGGCAAATTTCCACGCCGCCATCAATAACGGAAAGTTCCAAGGCACCACTATTGCGACCACCCCGATAGGCTCACGAGTGATCATGGCAAAGGCATTGTCTTTCTTGGGCGCTATTTCGTCATACACTTTGTCAATGGCTTCCGCATACCAACGCAGTGTCTCCACGACTCCAGGTATGTCTGCTTCATGACTGAGGGTGATGGGCTTCCCCATGTCCAAGGTTTCCAGCAGCGCCAACTCTTGTTGATGCGCTAAAATTAGCTCGGCGAATTTGAGTAGCCGTTGCTTTCGCTCACGGGCAGGCGCCTGCGCCCAGAGCCCTCGACCAAACGCCTCGCGCGCACTGGCCACCGCACGATCCACATCTTCTTGCTGACAGGCCACCACTTTAGCAATTTCTTTTCCGTCGACTGGGCTAATGCAATTAAACGTTGCCTCAGACAAGGCGGAACAATACGCACCGCCAATAAACGCCTGATTGTTGAGCTTAAGCGTCGCTCGTCTCGCATGCCAATCCACTGCTTCAAAATTGGATTCCATTGAATCCTCCCTTTAATAGTTGTTGAGTCGTAATCGTTGAGTCGTTGTTGCCCTAATTGTTGAGTCGCTCTTGCAGAAATCCCTGTAACAGAAAACGTTGTAGCAGGACTCGTTGTAGTAGTGGCGTAAATGGACGCAGTAAAAAACCACCGTCCTAATCTATCTATTAGATAGAGCTGCCTACTAAACAGGCTGCGGTGCTTTCTATTGATATTACCCTTTTCAATGCATGTAATACGTTAATAATCCTCTGCAAGCCAATTTGCAACCCGCTTAGCGGACACAAACCACGACTACGCGAGGGCAATCCCGCTGATCTTTCTAGCCATTGCCGCTCAATTAACCGCGTTACGCCAAGACGTATGACAAAGAAGGTATATACTAAAAGTAGTCATACTAAGGATTTTATATGGGCTATTTACGGGGCGGCAGCGTTTCCCTGTGTGTTAAAGTGCTGATCATTCTATTTGCCGCGACCTCAGCCACAACGGGGGTTGCGGCAAACTGTGACAGCGAGGGCGCTGTCATTTCAGGGGGCACCACTTACCCTCCTCTGAGCTGGCAAGTGGATAATAAATTACAAGGTACCAGCATTGAGTTGGTGATTCGCTTACTGGCTGAAGTCGGCGTTAAAGCAACCGCCGATTCCGGGGGGCCGTGGAAAAGAGTGCTGCACCGCGCCAAGCACGGCCAAGTCGATATCCTGGTGGGCGTTCGCCGCAATACTGAGCGCGAGAAATACCTGACCTATGTCACCCCAGCTATTACTCCCTCAGTTCAATCGGTGTTTGTAAAACGGGACAACAGTTTCGATTTCCCTGGCTGGGAAGCATTACAAGAAAAGGTCGGCGGAATCACTTTAGGTGCCAGTTTCGGCCCGGATTTTGATCTATTTGCAGCGCAACATTTAACGCTGCATTCGGTTCGCAGCAACGAACAAAATTTTAAAAAGCTTCGTTTAGGCAGAATCGACTATATGTTAGGGCCTTTGCTGCCCACGTTACTGTACTCAGATCTATCGGGAGATCGTCCTCACCTCGAATTTATAGATACGCCCTTGATTATCCTCGATGAATTCGTTGCTTTTTCGAGCCGGTCAGGCTGCATAAAACATTTAGAACATTTCAAAAAACGTATTTCTGAAGTGGTCGAAGACGGCACCATGGATGAGCTACTGGAAAAATATTTTGAAGTTTGGCATAATTCTGCCGCTGACTATGCCGCTCAAAAGAAATGATCATTGATAGGTTTCGACGTCACTAACGGGGGACGATTATTAAAGCTTAAACAGCTTCAATTTAGATGCCCTACCATTTAGACGTTCTACAAATAGATATTTTAAATAGATACGTTAAATAAACACTTGGAATTTTAATGCCTTAAACTTAAACACTTTACCTAGCGTTTGTATTCTTTAAGCGCTTGAAATTTTATTCTTTAATAGAAAGTCGATGCCGATATTTGAGCAGCATATTCTCTATATCCTGACGGCTCACAGGCTTGGACAAGTAGTCATCCATCCCCGTCAACGCGGCCCGCTCCTTCTCCAGCGTGAGCGCATGAGCACTGAGCGCAATAATTAACACTCGACTCATCAGAACTTTCTGAGAATCCAACAATCGAATCTGACGCGTTGCTTCCCAGCCGTCCATTTCCGGCATTTCACAATCCATAAAAATTAAATCATATTCCGGATCGGAATTCTGAAACATATCGACAGCAATCAAACCGTTTTCTGCGATGTCCGGTTTAATATGGAGTTTACTAAGCAGTCCTTTCACCACCATTTGATTGACTTTATTGTCCTCCACCACCAGTACTTTCAAATGGCTGTAATCAATTTTCCGTACACTTTTTTCTGGAGAATCGCTAGATTCATAATTGCAACCTAACAAAGTACTAAAGGCATCACGCAGACCACCCCGCGTCATTGGCTTTTCCACAAAGGCATCAATACAAATATTCGACATTTCGTCGGTGCTAGGCATGTCTCTTACCGTGCTGGTAATAAGGAATTTTAGAGCCGAATAAAGAGCAAACTCCTCCTTAACTTTTCGCACAAATTCAATCGCCGAGATATCTTCGATCACGCTATCCACCATCATCACATCAAACCGGCGACCTGATACCTCTGCTTTTTCCAGCTCTTCAAATGCACATTTTGGAGAGCACACCACCTTGGGCCTCATCCCCCAAACCACCAGTGTTTCAACCACCATTTCCCTAAAGGTCTCATGAGTATCCAGGATCAATACCGTTTTATCTTTGAATTCCTTGGGAATCAATTCGGCAACTATCCCGTGTTCAGATTTAAAGGCATGATTTTTTACCGTGAACCAAAAGGTCGAGCCTTCACCGGTTGCACTATCGACCCCAATATCGCCGTGCATCAGCTCTGCGAGCTGCTTACATATCGCCAAACCTAAGCCGGTGCCACCGTATTTTCGCGTACTCGAGGAATCCGCCTGAGAAAACGATTTAAACAATTTTTTCTGTTGATCAGAAGACAGGCCAATTCCTGAATCAGTCACTTCAAAACGAAGGCTTTCCTCCCCGCTATCCTTATCTTCTATGGTAAATGCGCGCAACACAATTTCGCCGCCGTCCGTAAACTTAAACGCATTGCTCAATAAATTCATTAAAATTTGTCGAACTCGAGTGGGGTCGTTATTAACAATAAAAGGCGTGCCCACGCGTACATAGGAAACAAACTCCGTGGAGTTTTCATAGGCCTTGATTGAAAAAATTGCGCTACAGTCATCTATCAGTTCAAGCAAATTAAACGGAATAATTTCAATATCAAGTTTACCGGCCTCTATTTTCGAATAATCTAAAACATCACCAATAACGCTAATGAGCGCTTCGCCTGAACTTTGAATTGTTTTTACATAACGTCTTTGCTTATTATCTAAATTAGAATCAATCAATAGCTCAGTCATGCCCAACACCCCATTCATGGGGGTGCGAATTTCGTGACTCATGTTCGCCAGAAATTCACTTTTCGCTTTCGAAGCCTGAGCTAATTTTCGGGTGCGCTCTTCTACTTTRGTTTCYAGTTCTTTTTGATATTCATTGAGCTCACGGTTTTTTTCTTGTAATGACAGCTTCACTTTCACAAAGGTCCTGACCAACACACCCAGCTCATCGGTACGCTTAGACAGATCAGAATCTTGCGTGAGTTCGTCCTCCCCACCCGCTTGAGGATTATTCGGATCCAATTGATGCACGGCACGGGTAATGACACTAAGAGGGCGCGCTACCAATTTACTTAAAATAATGTAAAAAATAACCCACAGGAAAAAGGTTTTGATGGCCGCATTGACGACGGTGATTAGAAACGTATAGGAGGCGCGCTTTAGCACTACGCCCGAACTGGAATACACCAGCACATGCCCAACAATCTCAGCTTCCTTTTTCTCTTTATCACTCGCGCGTCCATTGTCAGTTTGTGACTGATACTTAACTTCTCGTTTAAACTCATAGATGGTAGAAAAAGCAGTTTGAGAGGACGGATCAAATTCACGGTCGCCACCTTCGTCCACTACGATAGTCTTTCCGGTTTTAGATTTGACCGTCCCAAAGGCCATCAATCGTTGGTGATCAACCTCTTCTAATTTAACCCCCAGTATATAGTTATTGGTCAGCATGCCGTGCATGGTGGAATGAAGCTGAAGTTCGTCCAGGTTCCAGAACCCTTGCGCTAAAATGGGCTCAAAGGTATCAATGATGTGGTTAACTTCGTTGACTAGGCGATCTTTTTCATCTTGATATTCAAGAAACAGCTGCACGCCGGTGAGACTCATCGCAACGACGAAATAAATCTCCATCACCAGTCGAAGTAGTTTCGCAGCTAAAGAAGTTGAGGCCGAACTATCAGCTAATGCGGTGTCGGAGGTCGACACTGGCTTTTCACCAATACTTCTCGATCAGCCAGCTTCCGGATTCCGAATGTTACTAGTCCGCATTTCTCACAAGATGATTAACCACAGAGACACTGAGAAAAGCACTGT
>NVTH01000191.1 GCA_002401525.1 Moraxellaceae bacterium
CTGGGTGATCGCGGCTCGTGGGACTTTCTCCAATCGTGGCAACCCGGTCAGACTGTGACTGGGATTCACCGCCGTCGCCTCGTCCAAACTTTAAGACCGTTTTTACCTTACTACTCACTGCAAATAACTAGGCTACCTACCCGCCCTAAAACACACCGCCGATCATCGAAAACAAGCAATTCATCTCTAAATAGCCATTCGCTATATTCAGCCGCGCTTTTAAGCGTTGAGCCGCCAAGTTTACGCAATAATTCATTTTCAGCCCCCTTCTCATTCTTATCAGGTCAAGCCGATTCGTTGAAACGGATTAGATTAAAGCATTCCCCCTACCTCGATACCCTCCTACCAAACGACGCCGTTAGAATTCTATTGAAACAAGCGCTTTCCTTTAGTAGTGTCCATGGGTATTCAACTGTCCGAAGTGGATTCGTAAGCCTTCTCAGACGACGCCCCTCGGACTATGGAAGAACTAATAATAAAGAATCAACTCTGGTTACGATTCACTAAAGGAGAGGTCTATATGAAAAACTTGCAATCAAAAGTTGCCGTTGTCACAGGTGCAGGATCCGGCATTGGTCGGGCACTGGCGTTAAACTTAGCGGACGAAGGCTGTGATCTCGCCATTGCCGACATTAATACCGAAAACCTCCAAGATACTGCCGCACTATTAGACAAGAAAAACTGTCGCTACTCACTACACACCGTCGACGTCGCAGATCGAAAAAATTACCCCACGTTTGTAAGTGCGGTAATCGACAAACACCATCACGTTGACATAGTGATCAATAATGCTGGCGTCTCCCATACCGACACAGTAGAAGACACTAAATACGAAGATTTTGATTGGATTATGGGCATTAATTTTTGGGGCATGGTCTACGGTTCGAAAGAATTCTTACCGCATCTCAAGCAGCGGCCCGAAGCGCATATTGTGAACCTATCCAGCGTCTTTGGAATTATTGCAGTGCCCACTCARGCRACCTATAACGCCACCAAATTTGGTATACGCGGATTTACTGAGGCGTTACGCCAAGAATTGAGACCCACCTCGGTGAATGTTACCAGTGTCCATCCTGGGGGCATTCGAACTAACATTGTACGCAACTCRCGCACCTACAAGGGGCCAGACGGCTTGGAAATTGACCAAGAAATGATGGARAAATTATTCGACAAAATCACCCCCACCTCTCCGGATAAAGCGGCTAAGGCAATAATCAAGGGAATTAAAAAGAATAAACGTCGGGTATTGATTGGCGCTGATGCTAAAGTAATCGCCATTATGCAATGGCTGCTGCCCACTCGCTATGAAGATATCCTAGGGGTAGGCGTCAGCTTATCTCGTTTTGGAAATCGCTTTATCTCGAAAAAACCCAAAGACACCACAAAAACTAAAAAAGCCGCTTAGCCCKTCACTTACCTTTGTTATTTCCACGTTTAGAGCGGCCTAACGCGTAGGGCAATATGTCAGCCCTGCGCAACGCCGCTCTGGTCTTTGGGACTTGTCGCTATCAGTAATCAGTAACCAGTAACCAGTAACCAACAACCAACATTATCCCGCGGTCTCTCTGTTTCAGTATTGGCTAAGATTCCAACCCCTTTTCAATTCCGCGCCAAATATCAGTGCCTAACGGTCCATATGGTCGGTGATTAGAATCCCTGATAAACTGCGCCCCTCGTTTTACAAAAGGTTTTGATATGTTGAAAGTAAACTCTTATTTCGAAGGCAAAGTGCAGTCCATCGGGTTTAAAACCGCCACTTTACCCGCCACGGTCGGTGTAATGGTTGCCGGTGAATATGAATTTGCCACCAGTGAACACGAAACAATGACGGTCATAAGCGGCGCCCTAACGGTTAAACTCCCGGGCACTGACTGGAAGACTTTCAGGGATGGCGAAGTGTTTAAGGTAGCCGCCAACGAGAAATTCCAATTAAAAGTCGCTCAAGACACGGCCTATTTGTGTACCTATGGCTAAATACTAGTTTATGGCCAGACACTAATTCTGGGCGATGGCTCAGGCCTCAGGAAAACAGCGAGTGGATTAGCACCAGGAATAGGCCGCAACTGCCCCACTCTCCTGAGGCATTTTTTCGATGCGAAGAAAAAAGCGCCAATTAATAGTAAATACCAGCCTGTTCCACAAGTGTATCAATCAGCATCACCAAACCCGACAAAAAAAGCACGACCACCAAGCACGCCAACATAATGGGTTTAAGCACCGTGGCTAGCGAGCGAGCTTCATCATCATTGGCTTTTCGGCTCGCATCCACTTTGTCAAAGAAAACCGACAAACCTAAAGTGAATGTATAAAGGATGAATCCAGCCGCGAAAATCTGCGTGCTCAGGTATTCCCCTTCAAAATATTCACGGAACACCACCGCCACAATCGCCGCAACCATCGACAGGTGGCACATCCAAAACAACGCTCGCTCCACATTCAACATTAGCGCTGACTTTTTCGTATCTTTACAACCCGCATCCACCGTTGGCATTAAATTTCCCTTCACTTCACCCAAAAATGTACCGCATGCTCAATAAATCGGCTCGGCGGAACGACAAAACCTGCATTAATTTCAAAACTGCTTGATTTATATTGCCCACTAACAGGGATTTACCTTGCTCCACTGTCGCCAACAACACATAAACAACACTCGCTGTAAATTATCCGATTACGAACCACCTGGATTCAACATTAGAACAATTGATGATCCAGCCCTTAATCGCCGGCCTCTTTTAACCTGTACAAGGCACCATTCCCGGAATTATGGCTCAACTCTATTATGAAGTCGATCGGTCAAAAATGTTTAATGGAAATAGTCTCTCTTCAGCGTTTTTGGAGGACTGGGTTTTAATTAGGTCGCCCTCAATTGCCTCAAAAGCTAATCTATAATTATGCGCAAATGCGAACGAACATTAAACTGAAAAAGGATTGATATTTGCGAATATTGATGATTTTTTGATAAATCTCAAGCACCGAACAACTCACCGCAGACTCGAATTGGATTCTAATAATTCAAATTTGGCAGCGCTAGAGCGCACCAAAATGGAACTACCAACCCCAAATGACCGTTAGGCTATCGGCCTTAACCCCTGACCCTGATTGACATTTTTAGGCACTTCCAAAAACCAAAACGTAACTCATAAGGCCAAAAACAAGCTCGCTATTAACGCCCTAGCCTTGCTCATTTTAATCCTCAAATTCACACTGCACTGCCTCAGATCAGGTGAATTTTATCCCACGAATTCAATGTCTTTTATCCAAACGGGGAGACTTTTCGACTAGTTTTACCTAAACCTATCGGGTATAATCTCGCCGGTTTTTTCATCCCAAAAGTGTTACTTCAACAAACCTTTGATTAAGAGCTACAGTTAAAAGAGTGTGTTTTAGCCGACTAAAATCAGCCGCTAAAATGTCGCCTTTAACAAACACCGCACTAGGTTTTAGATTTGCTAAGGTAATTCAAGCATGCATATTCGGTCACCCAAGAATAACCTTTGACTGAAGGGTAAGCGGGCCAACCCGAGAACCATAAAATTGGGGCAACTAATTACTATCGAATAAAAATTTTAGCCAGAACTTTGTCATTAATAGCAATTGTAAAACTGTAACTGTAAGGAGTCATAGATATTATGTACTTGAGTACCAATCAGCATAAGAAACGAAGGTTTCCACCTGCTGCCCTAGCACTGAGCATGCTCAGTACTGGTGCGTTGGCGGACCCTAGTTCTCGCTGGCAAACCAACCTTTCTCCTGGCGTCACCGAGGTGGGGCAAGAGATATTTGACCTTCACATGCTTGTTGTGTGGATCTGCGTTGCAATCTCCGTCGCCGTTTTTGGCGTGCTACTGTACGTATTGGTTAAACATACAAAGTCCTCCGGCAGAACACCCGCCACTTTTCACGAAAGCACCGTGGTTGAATTATTATGGACCATCGTGCCCGCACTCATTTTGATCGCTATTGCTATTCCCGCCACTAACACCCTTATTAAAGTGTACGACAGCAGTGATTCAGACGTCGATATTCTGGTCACCGGCTACCAATGGAAATGGAAGTACGAGTATTTGAGCAAAGATGGCGGCGAGAACTTCTCCTACATGTCCATCCTTAGCACACCCCCAGAACAGTTCCAAATTGGAGGCACCGAAGAAAAAGGCGTGAACTACTTGCTTGAAGTAGACGAGCCCATGGTGATTCCAGTGAACAAGAAAATCAGGTTTCTTGTCACCTCAGCAGACGTATTGCACGCCTGGTGGGTTCCAGCATTGTCAGTGAAGCGCGACGCGGTTCCTGGCTATATCAATGACGCTTGGACCATCCCCCAAAAAGAAGGCATTTACCGGGGCCAATGTGCCGAACTCTGCGGTAAAGATCATGGTTTCATGCCCATCGTAGTGAAAGTTGTGAGCGAGAAAGAATACGAAGAATGGGTTGCGTCCAAGCTCTCCTCTTCTAAAGTGGACCTCTCTGAGAAATCACTTGAAGAATTGATGGCCAGCGGTGAAGCACTCTACAACAAGAACTGTAGCGGCTGTCACATGGTCAATGGGGAAGGAATGAATCCAATATTCCCTGCACTTAAAGGCAGCAGCATCGCCCTCGGTGACATCAGCGCTCACATAGAGGTTGTTGTCAACGGCAAACCGGGTACGGCAATGACGGCCTACGGCGCGCAGCTAAAACCTGATGAGCTCGCAGCAATCATCACCTACGAGCGTAATGCTTGGGGTAATAATACTGGTGATGCGACACAAGCATCCGATATCGTTAATTTTAATAAATAGGGGCTGAGTATTATGAGCGAACATCACGGTCCCGCGACGGGAATCCAGCGTTGGTTGTACGCAACCAACCACAAAGACATCGGTTCGATGTATCTATGGTTCAGTTTTGCCATGTTCTTTATCGGCGGATCATTTGCAATGGTCATCCGAGCTGAACTTTTTCAGCCAGGCCTGCAGTTGGTTGAGCCTGCATTCTTTAACCAAATGACCACTATGCACGGCTTAATCATGGTATTTGGTGCAGTCATGCCCGCATTCGTTGGCCTAGCCAACTGGATGATACCTCTCATGATTGGCGCGCCAGACATGGCCCTGCCTAGAATGAACAACTTAAGCTTTTGGATCCTTCCTTTTGCTTTCGCTATGCTGATTTCCACGTTCTTTATGGACGGTGGAGCCCCTGCATTCGGTTGGACTTTCTATGCACCACTTTCAACTACCTATGCACCTCCAAGCGTCACCTTCTTTATCTTTGGTGTGCATTTATTGGGTGCCTCTTCCATTATGGGTTCGATCAACATTATCGTTACCGTAATGAACCTTCGTGCCCCAGGCATGACCTACATGAAGATGCCTCTGTTCGTATGGACTTGGGTAATTACTGCGTTCCTATTGATTGCGGCCATGCCTGTATTGGCGGGTGCAGTGACCATGATGCTGATGGACATTCACTTCGGCACGTCATTCTTCAGCGCTGCGGGCGGTGGTGATCCGGTGATGTTCCAGCATATTTTCTGGTTCTTCGGGCATCCTGAGGTTTACATCATCATTCTTCCTGCGTTCGGTGTGGTTTCTGAAATCATTCCTACTTTCTCTCGCAAAAGATTGTTTGGATACTCTTCCATGGTTTACGCCACAGCCTCCATCGCGTTCTTAAGCTTCATCGTATGGGCGCATCACATGTACACCACAGGGATGCCTCTA
>NVTH01000192.1 GCA_002401525.1 Moraxellaceae bacterium
TTGGATCAAACTTCACTATCCTAAGTGAAACGCCCTGTGCGGATCCGCATGCAGGGTGTTGTGGGGGCTGAGGGTTAGATACCCTCGGCTACCCGATTATGTTTGACTATCGCGGCTTCTCTTCGTTTAATAGCGAATTAACTATTTTTTCAATCGTTTCATACTTCACTTCAAAAAACTCGCGGGCATTGTTGAGGCGATAAGGCGAAAGCATCATGTGAACCTCCGTTTCCAACCTCTTTGCTTCTTTATGCTTCCAGAGCTGCACTACAACAAAAGCTAGGGGAACACCTGTTGCAGAGGAAAGATGCTTAGCACGTTCGTATGAACACCCACTGGTATATCCTACTTTAAAGATCTGCTCTTTCATGGCTGAACACCTCAGCACATAGAGCTCGCCCTCGTCTAAATTTGACTGAGTTACAGCAGTATTATTTATTGCTTCCGCTGCTTGCAGGTATTCGGTTATTTTTAGCCGAGCGGAAGACAATGTATCTTTAAGGTAAATCACGTGCCCCTCTTTTGCTCCGGAGGGCTTCCACTTGCTTGATGATGGGATCCAAGTCCTTCCCCTTACGGAATTTCCATGCCTATCGACACCCATGTCATCGTTTGCCAGCTTTCTCCAATGACCTTCCGTTTCAATCTCATAGTGAGGCAGGCTTACAGTGGTAATTGCGGAATTAGGCATATTACTGCTAGATTCCAGTGAAGGGATTACCACATAATCACCTTTTAGCCCTTTTCCACCTATTTTTTTTGAGATTCTTCTTTTGGAACTTACCTGAAACTCCTTGTTAAGTGCCAGACGGGAGGTGAAATATGTAGGGAGTTGAAATAGACCTTCAGCCAACGACCACAAGACAGCCACGCGATCAAATCGCTCGAGCATTGTCTCTAAAACATTTTCCTTGCTATTTGAGCTTGTTATAGAGTTAAGTACTTCCGGATCATCACATATTACATCAAATGAATTTTCATATTCTGCTAGATAGCAGCGCGATAAATGCTTCTCTTCTTTAAGATCAAATTCGCCTGAAATTATTGTTCTGATATAAGTCTTTGTACTTTCCAAGGGTATTGGTTGTCCGAGTAAACTCCCTGACTCAGCTACACATTCTTCTAGAAATTTTTTCTTCCATGGAGGAGCGCTATTTAAATCGATCTCGGGTTGGTATTAAGCGACAATTAACTTGGCCGGTCAGCGTCAATCATCTTGGCCGGTTGATCTGATACATTCCAACACAGATAAACAAGGAGGTTTTCTGTGTCGGGTAAACATCTTACAGATCAGCAAGTCAGGTTATATATGGCCCATCGAATCAATCAACCTCAAAAAATTGCGGCAGCCAAGGCCGGCGTTTCCGAACGATCCGCCCGCAGAATTGACCGCCAAGACCTTCAGCCAGCAAAGAACAAGCGCAAGCGACGGACTCGCGCGGACCCCTTATCTTCGGTTTGGGATGAGGTCGTTCTGCCGTTACTAAAGAGCAGTGATGACATCGCCTCTGTGGGGRTTTTCGATCATCTTTGCGAACATCATTTGGACAAGTTTAATCCCAGCGCCCGGCGTACTCTAGAGCGGCGCATCTTGCATTGGCGTCAATTACACGGCGAGCCTCAAGCGGTTATTTTTAGACAGGAGCATCCGCCTGGGGCGCTGGGCATCTGCGATTTTACGCACGCCGATTTCCTAGTCACCATTGCCGGCGAGCCCTTACAGCATAAGTTGTTTCACTATCGACTCGTATCGAGCGGCTGGGCCTATGCTCAGGTGACTTACTGTGGCGAGAGCTTTTCTGCCTTCTCTGACGGGCTTCAAAATGCCCTTCGATCCAGCGGTGGCGTGCCATTGGAAGTGCGCACCGACAGTCTTAGTGCGGCGTATAAAAACCATCAAGAAGCCGATGATTTTACCGCACGCTTTGCCGATTTGATCTCCCACTATGGCTTTAAGGCCAGCCGTAATAATCGAGGCGTGGCCCATGAAAACGGGGCGATTGAATCGCCCAACCGACACATTAAAAACCAAATAAAGCAGGCGATTTTAATTCGGGGAGATCATGACTTCGCCACCAAAAAAGACTACGAGGACTTTGTTGCATCAATCCTGAATCGACGCAATCGTCGCATAGGCGATAAGTTCCTCACTGAACAGCGACAATTACAACCGCTGCCGCAGACGTCGAGCGTCAATTACAGCGAGCATCTGTTGCGCGTCAGTCGCACCAGTACCATCACATTGAAACGAGTGGTCTACACCGTACCGTCTCGATTGGTGGGCAGTCGATTGGCCGTGCACCTGTTCGATGACCGCCTCGAGCTGTATTTGAGTGGCGTGATGACGTTGACACTGGAACGCATTCACGCGGCCCAAGGCGCTCGGGCACGCAGCGTCAATTACCAGCATGTGATCGCTTCACTGGTCCAAAAACCAAGGGCATTTCGGTACGCTCAGTGGCGGGATGAGTTATTGCCCAGTGACGATTATCGTCGTATTTGGCAGCACGTGAACAGCGAACTGTCCGCAGACAAGGCGTGCTGGTACATCGTCAGGCTTCTTAACCTTGCCAAGAAAAGTGAGCGTGAAGAGGCTCTGGGCCGTTTTGTGCTGGAAGGGGTCGAACAAGGACGTTTGCCAAGTCTCTTCGATTGCGAAGACCGCTTCATGCCTGCCACCATTGTGTTGCCGGACATCGAGATCCAGCAACATCCCTTGAGTCACTACCAAGCCTTGCTGCAAGGCGGTCATCATGGATAACTCGGCCGCCTCACTGCCCTTAATGCTCAAGCAGCTGCGCCTAAGGGAAGTAAGAATGCATTGGGAATCCCTCGCCGAAAAGGCGGTCGATGAGCACTGGACCCCGCAGCAATACTTAACAGAGCTGTGCCACATTGAGTTATCGAACCGGGACGACAAGCGATTACAGCGTTACCTAAAAGAGTCCAACCTACCTCCCGCTAAGCAACTCGGTCACTTTGACTTCGCCGCCGTTGACGGGGTGAGTAAAGTTCAAATAACGCAACTTATTGACTCGCCAGCTTGGGTGAAGACGGGCGATAACCTTCTGCTGTTTGGAGCCAGCGGCGTGGGTAAAACGCATTTAGCGAGCGCCGTTGGTTATGGGTTGATCGAGTCGGGTGTCCGTGTAAAATTCAGTTCCGCGAGCGCCCTGGTTCAGCATTTACAAAAAGCAAAACAAGATTTAAAGCTGGAAGAGGCACTCATCAAGTTAGACAAATACGCTGTGCTCATTCTGGACGACCTCGGCTATATCCGAAAAACAGATCAAGAAACCGGGGTCTTGTTTGAACTGATCGCTCATCGTTACGAGCGCCACAGCTTAATTATTACGTCGAACCAATCGTTCGAAGACTGGGACCAGCTGTTTAGTGACACGGTGATGACCGTTGCTGCAATCGATCGACTGGTCCATCACGCCAAAATCATTCAATGCAAAGGAGAAAGCTACCGGAGAAAAACGAGGGAAAAAGCAGAGAAATAATAAGCTAATCGACCGGCCAAGTTAATTGTCGCTGACCGGACAAGATGATTGACGCTATATACGTTGGTCAGAACACCTCAATTTCCATTCTTCGGTTCCAAGTGACTCACCACCTATAAGATACCAGAATAAAGAAGATCCTCTCCTTATAATAGAAAAACCTGCGATCACAAATTCTCTCCCCTCACCGTATAAGAACGAAATATCAGTTATTTCTCCACATACTGAAAAGTGGTATATCTGATCTTGAGGGAGCTCTAGCAGAGAAGATATTTGAAATTCGTTCCCTTCTGGAGACGTTATGTAATCAAAAAAGTCTTCTGGACAAAATAAGTGGTTAAACTCCTTTTCTATATCTGCATAAGGAGCAGCTCCCCCAATCAACTTAATATGCAAAAACGGTTCGAAATAATTAAAGCTTATTGGTTGATTATAAATTCCCGATGATGCATACCTATGAGTATATTCAATAGCTAGCTCTCGCAGGATTTTGTCTGCGGGAAATTTCATTCCTGAGCTCTTAAGTTTTACTAGTATATTTTTGTACTTTTTTCCAATTTTCTTTGCAACAGAAGCAAGCCTTCTCCTTTCTGATCTTGGAACTCCGTCAAGTATAAGTGGGCGTCCATTTTCTTTTTGATAATTTCTATGATCGGCACCCGCAACAGGATGTATTTTCCCAAGTTCGCTTAATCTACCCCTTTTCTTAGACACTACGCATTCCTTACTCGCTTCATTCTCGCTATCTCTAGAACCCGCATAGTAACTTTGCTGAAATTAGCCAAAAACATAACGTCGCCATAAACGGCTGCCGAAGCGCAGCGTAGGCTGTCCGGTGGAAGCCGTATTTTTGCGGCCGGAATGAATTTGATGGCCTTGTTATATGGCTGCTTTCGAGAGCTAAACACTTGATGAAGCACCCCATACATCAACTGACGACGAATCATAAAACTCAAATATTTTTGAGGGATAGAATTTACGCCACCTTTCAATCTTACTAATTATAATCTGATTATGTGGTTCTGAAGGTTCTCCAAACAAGCCAATAAAAATTTTCAGATTTCTGTTGTTCTGGTTTATAAAATCAAAAACATGATCGTCCTCATCGCGAATAGAGTGGCCAAATATAAATAGGTTTCCTTTGATGCTTTTTAAGGAGGAAAATGTTCGTGATAAATACCCATTCTTTTTAATTCTGGCGAGTTTGTGTTGAGTTGATCCCTCTGAGATAAAAACAGGGAACCTATCTTGGTCGATTGCTTGCTTAACTTGGTCCGCTAGAGGGACCCCTAAGTTTGCATAAGACAGCTTTTCAATATCAGAACCATCGCTAAATATATGCATTGCTCCATGGATGTAGTATGTGCTTTGACCACTTTCTCGGCCGATTTCCCAATGTAACGAAGTATCCCTTTCTTCTTCCGGAACAAATTCATCAGAATAGGGGTAACGGAAGCCATCATCACATGGCAGCTTCAGCTCTTTGTCTTCATTAAAATGCATTAAGACCCAATATAGAATTAGATCGTAATTAAATGTGTAGGTCTTTCCTTTTTCAAAGTTGAGAAGAAACTTACGGCAACTTTCATACTGATGATCTGTTATTTCTGAAGGCTTCGGCGGATGGGATTTGGATATTACGTGTATTAAGGTCTGTTTAAGCTCTTCAATATCTTCATGAATATGATTAGTGATATCCTCAGATGAATCATAGTGCTGCACGATATCCACTGCTTCTAATAAACGCCTCATGACAAATTCAAAATCATGGGTATTTATGGCATCAAAAAGCATATTGATGCGTTCAGAATCAATATTTTCAGCCAGCCGTTTGTAATTAAATATTGAGGGAAATAATGAAACGCTAAAACCATTACCTAGCATCAAGTGCTTTTTAGCCGTCCCTGCCTGGGCGATACAGTCATCAAAGGTTTCTATTTTTGTCACAGGTTACATTCCTTAGTAATCCATATCGTTAATCACAGCACCCAAAAGCAATATAACTAATCACTTTACCTGTTTCCGGATAAATACGATCAAATATTAACCCGCGACTAAATAAACAAAACATACTAACAAGATAACCCTCCAATATGCACATTATCCACGGTAAAAATAATACCAATTCAATCAAAATCCAAACAAATCAATTACCACCAGATCAAAAAACAACCTTCAATTAACCCCAA
>NVTH01000193.1 GCA_002401525.1 Moraxellaceae bacterium
GTCGTTTCGTTTTCACTGCATTCGGACAGTGTTCTGAAAATTGACGGTACCTTAATGTCATCGTTCTCATCGGGTAAAGCGGCAGCGTACCAGCCAAACTTTTTTTGTGATTCTTTCCAAAACCGATTTTTAATATACTCTGGGGTGCACAATTCTTCTGAAAGAGACTGAACGCCTGTAAGAATAATAGGCTTATCCAACTGATAATAATTTTCGATAAAGCTTTCGTCGCTAATCGACGATATAGATCTACGTTCAATCGTCATATAAAAAATAACCTTTTATTTTGGCTCTTCTGTGTGTGTATTTTTGTGTAGTTAGGTGGGTTGTGTAGTTAGTTGGGTTGTGTAGTTAGGTGGGTTGTGTAGTGATCCGAGTTGTGTAGTAATGTGGTTACTTAGTGTAGTTTTTGTATGGTTTTTTGTCTGATGGGTTGCTATTTTGGTTTTTGTGTTGTGCTGGTTTTGCGTGTATCGCGCTAGGGAGCGCCTAACACTACTATACCAATATCAAGCCCTATCACAAGACTGGAGTTAACAAATACGGAGTATTGCGCACGCGACATGACTGCCTACAGAGTTGATTGTTTCTTGTTGTTGGTCACGCCCCTTCAGCATGAAAAGAATTCTAATTTGTTGGCTGGTTACTCATTGGTTCATTAACGTTGATGTCGTTATAGAAAAGGTAGTCTACATCAATATCTGGCACCCGGGCGTTGTCCAGCGCTGCCGCTAGAGAATCAGTGTGAAGTCTGGGGTTGAGGGGTACTTGCGGGATAAACCTTGGACTAAAAGTTGAATCGTCATTCCGTATTACCATGCTGTTCTCTAAAAGGTATGCGTCCATTTTCTCTAGCTGGGCTTGTTTCAAAATATCTATTTTCTTTCGTAAAATACTTCTGTGATATATTCACCTTGACCGAAATGTCGAGGCAGGTAACACTTTCGGCTGGTCTAAATAACCATCGTTTCAAAATTGACTGGATTTAAATTTTGAGTAATGTGGGCCTGTAGTTCTTGCAAGAAAAATAAAAATGGATTATTCGCTTTAGTTGTTTTATACAAATAAATGAGGGATTTTATGAAAGCATTAAAAATATTACAGTCTCCAATGATGGCGTTAACTTGTTTTGCCGCAAGTGCTGTGGCAGTTGCAGACGTGGCTGACATTTATGTTGATCAAGCCTCGACTCTTGGGGCTTATTTTGATGATGAAGAGACCTTTGACTACGTCGGAGATTTTGCGAGTGGGCGAGACAGTATTCTCGATGTTTATTTCGAATCCTTTTATGCTGCAGATTCTATTGTAGGGTTTGATTTGTCACCACTCTATAATCAGTTGAGTTGTGGCGAAACTATTACCATCAATTCAGTCTCACTTTCGATTGCTGAAACTGCTGATTCCTACAGTAACATTGAGTTTTGGGTCGATGGACTGCTAGACGATGGATGGGATGAAGAAACGATCACTTGGAATGATGTTTATGAAGATGCAAATTTCTTGCATTTAGGCGTAGCCGAATTTTTATACAGGAGCGATGATTATTTGCCTGCAATTTCTTTAGAGATAACTAATGAAGTGCAAAGTGATTATTTGGATGACGGCTATCTTACCCTGGTTCTCCGTGCATCAGACTTTACCTTTACCTCGCCGGGAGAGTTGTACGGTGCCGATACGGACAAAGAACCTTTTATCACTGTTGATTACGACGTTATCGCTGGTAGCAATCCACGACTTTGTGAGATGGAAAAGCGAGCCGAAGAGCGGGCTCAAAGGCGCGAGATTATAGAAAGAAGGCGTGAAAGAATGCAACGTTAATTCTCGTTGTCAGAGGTCGTTGAGTGTTAACCCAGGTTTCTCGTTTGTGTAAAGGGAAGCCTGGGTTTTTATTGGAGCCCTCGGCCACATATGCTGTGTAGCGACCGTAATTGATATGTTTTAATTCAAGGGTCCGCCTATTTATAGATGAGTAATAAATAGGAGTAGGATTCTTTTATATAAAGGATTGCGATTTGTAAATCGCGTAATAAAAACCACAAAAAAATATTTATTTTTGAATTTTGTAATCACTATTTGTTTAACTCGATAAAATATCGTTGGCCATTAAAGCCAAAATATTAAAACTTCCCTACAATAACACGATAGAAAAATGTATTTAGGCGGAGCCGAATAGTCTTGGTAACACGACAGTTATATTTGCACGTTGTTTTGTGGCGACAAAGAATTGTGTTTACCTACCTAGCAATGGCATTATTCCTTTACAAACCGATTAGATGACTCTAAGTTGCATTGAGGTGACGATAAAAAATATAATAATAAATATAGTTGGGAACATGATGAATAATAAACCTCTCTCAATCCAATTCTTGGATCGCAGTTTTCCATTGGTTCGATCAAGACTCATCTGCACGATATGTATTTTATGTATACCGATGCTAGCCCATTCAGGACTCGAGGTCTCAAACCCCATTCGACAGCTGGAAGTTGTTGTAGTGACAGGGGAGGAGCTGCCCTTAATTCTAGGCGAAAAAGCCACAGAACATTCTTTAATGGCTATGGAAAACGGTCAGCTTACCCCGATTCCCTATCAATTCGACGATAAAAATTCTAAAGGATTGACTTTCGTTCCCGGTGGAAAGTTGCCTGTGAATGGTTCCGTCGACATTATAGATTCCTTTGACGAGTTGGTATTTATGTATAAAGACATGGGGGGGAAAGCGGGATCGGCCCCACTGGAAAATAAATTGGGGCATATTGTTTCAGAATTGGAAATTACTGAAGAAGGAATAAGTCGATATGCCTATCTTGTTAAAGGAAACGACGAAAGAAGCACTAAACGCTACACTGACTATAATTTTGAGACGGGCTATTTAGAAACGGAAAGTTACAGCCTTCAATTTGATCCGGATACTATATTGGTATGGGAAGATTGGAAAATTAAAGGCTTTACCGGCACAGGGGCCGCTCCTAATATACTCGATACAATGAAAGCAAGAATATTTTTACGCATGGGTTTTTTAAAAGCCACACTGCATAATAGCTTGGTGCCGGTGTCTATGGTGGGCGTTAAGAATGGTCCAGTGCGTTCCATTGTGGAAGGCGATGCTTCATTGGTTATTTTTGGAATAGACCTATTCTCTGCTGGGGTGAGTGTTACTTTCACCGCGCAGACCATTGAGTATCCGATATTTGCTGTGTTTCCTGCTAGCGCTGATCTCCTAAGCGAGCTTAATATTGATGTTACTCTCGACTACGTGGATTTTGAGGGGAGTCGCTATCGAACTGCTTTGGGACCCAAAGAGCCTTTAATTACGGGCGTCGAAGTCTCCGACGAAATTCGCAGCCAGTACAAAAGTGACTTAGATAACCCGTGGGTTTCCATTAGCACAGGAAAAAATTGGGATATGTTTTTCCGCTTTCAAATTCCGGATGGAATTAGACCTACTCTAAGTGCGCTTTATCGTGATTCCGCTGCCGGCGACAAAAGGAATAAACCAGAAAGGTACAAAGGAAGTAGTTCAGAGCTGGGCATTAAACTGGAGGACATTCCAACGGGAATAGAAACTATCTTAGAATACAGCCTTTATTTTGGGCCGGATTTATGGCAGGGCAATAACCCTGAAAAGGCGTGGTTTGATATTACCCATCCAGCGATTGTAACGGTCAATCCCTCATTAATGGCTTCAAATTAAATACTCCACTCAATCACGTTGGCGATAAACCTTGTATTGGGGTTTATCGCGCGTAAACCGGGTGTTAATCTGAAGGATCGTTGTTAAGCCTATCTAGGGCATCTCTAAAAATTGCCTTTTCCTCCGGTAGCGGCGTCAGCTCCGTGCTCGACTCCTCGTGTATGCCTTATACACTGCGGGTCTCCGCGCGGTGCTTCCTTGCTCTCGAATAAAAATTCTAATTTTTAGAGGTGCCCTCCAGGTCATTTCCTCAGCCTTTCAATAAATTGGCGAGCAATATTTTACGTTAGAAATTACTAACCACCTTTTCCTCGTTCGCTTTCAATCTGTTTTCTGCTACACGATTGACTACCCAATCGGTCATGCTGTCCGAAGTTACGGTGCCATAGGTTGCTGCGATAAGTACGTTATGAAAGGGTAGGTAGCGGGTCATTTTAAATACGAATGACGCCTCAGGGCCCACTACACCGCCAAAGGTAATTGCTACGATGGTGCCGTCATCATTGGGATCATCAGCTTTGTTTGGGATTTTTACGTATTCGATATTCCCTATTAGAGGGTACATAAATGCATGATCGGCGGTATAAAAAAGCATTTTATTTTCATCGACTTCTTCTTGGATCAAATAAATATCGACAGGCATTTTTAGCGGACCTATTCTAACGGCAAGTTCTAAAAAGGCCCAATCTTCGCCGGTTGATTCGGTATCAAACCATCCATAAGTGAGTTCGTTATATTCTACAAGACTATTAAAATCGCTAAGCAGGGGCTGGATAACATTTTGTTTCAGGGGGATATACTGTATCGCGGTCACTTGACGAATATCATGTATGCCTCCGTCGTAAGAAAGCTTTCTGGCTGCTTGGTAAAACTGAACACTTCCCAATTGGGTCAATTTTTTTAATTCTTGAAGATCAAGTGCTTTGTTGTCGCCGAGGTATCCATTCGCGGAACGAATGTCGTAGATATTGTCGTCCTCCTTTGGGGCTAGTTCAGGGTGGCGCCTGGTGGCTTCATTTCGAAATTGTCTGAGCCTTTCGTAAGTAGTCAAAATGGGAAAAACCTTTTCCAAGGCGGGTTCTGCGTTTAGAACTATTTTATACATAAAAGAGGCGCTGTCGGTATCTTGCCAGCCACTCAAAACGGTCAAGGTCTTATTCTCACTTAGCGGGAAAAATTCCCAGTATTGATACATGGATTCCACGTCTCCCTCATCGATCAACACCATACCAATATCGCCGTTGTCATACTTGTTGAGTTGGACCACAAAATCACTGACCAATTTAATTATGGGCAATTTAATTGATTGTTCGTAAGATCCAATTCTTACATTGCCTTGAGTGCTGATGTTAGTAGTATCGTTTAATAACGGCGAGAAATTATCTTGCTCTTCGAGATCCCATACCATTTGCCTTAGTTCTTCAACGGGTGCATCAATGACGGTCACCACGTAAATGATTCGTTTGTTGTTGAAGTGTTGTGATTCTTTGGTGCGAGCGTTCCAGAAAGTAAAGTCATGGGGATTGGAAACTATTGCAAATTGCCCGCCATTAGTGATGTTGGCTATTTTTTCTGGATCGAGCCCAAATTCAGAAAACCGGCTTGAGGGAATGTTCCATTCAATGGGTTGGTATTCGGTGGCCGCGTTCGCATTAAAATGAATAAATAATGCAATGAGTATTAGCAAATATTTGCTTATTAGAAACCATTTTTGAATTATTGTTTTCATTGAAGCTCCGTTTCATTAGATTATTTTTATTATTCGAATATCCAGGCCAGAATATAATGGGTCTTAGGATACAGGCTTGGAATTGAGTGTAAGCTCGTTAAAACTACTGCTTTTTTATTATTATCATTGTCCGGTTTCTATTTCGCGGGACAATGTTTATAGATGTTCCTCACAATATAAGTAATGAGAGAATTTCTTACGTTGAGGGGTAGGTAGT
>NVTH01000194.1 GCA_002401525.1 Moraxellaceae bacterium
AGGGGTTGCCCCAGCGATATTAAAACAAAAAATATTCGATCGATTTCCAGGCGTGATGATCGCAGACGTATTTGGCCAAACTGAAATGACACCAGCCACCACCATGCGGCTGGACTTATCCCCCGCCACTTTAAAAGACCGCTGCATCGGCAAACCCTTCGTGGAAACCCGCATTGTCGATGACAATAACAACCCACTGCCTGCAGGAGAAATAGGCGAAATCATTTATCGCAGCGGTTCAATCATGAAAGGCTATTACAACGAACCCGACAAAACTGCCGAAACCATTCAGCAAGGCTGGTTGCACAGCGGTGACTTAGGCTACTTCGACGAAGACGGCGACCTTATTATCAAGGAGAGAAAGAAAGAATGTATCTCCAGCGGCGGAGAAAAAATATTCCCTCATGAAGTAGAGGAAGTAATCCTAGAACACCACGCCGTCAAAGACGTTTGCGTCATCGGAATTGCTGACGAGACTTGGGGTCAAACCATTCGTGCAGTGGTACTGTGTGATGAAAACCATACACTAACGGAACAAGACATTATCCATTGGTGCACCGACAAAGTAGCCGGCTATAAAAAACCTCGATCAGTCATGTTTGTGCATGATTTCCCCGTGACTGCCGTTGGCAAAGTACAGCGAGGAAAAATTCGCGAGCTGTACGGCCAGCCCACTCAAGAACAAACCCCTACGGTCTAGGCCTCAAACCAAATTTTAACAGCCCTAAATAGAGAAGACCGGAAAATCAATGACTTCCGGTCCTTCTCGAATTTTTCGTGAAACRTCTATAACGAGAAAATAATTTACAGCGGCGCTGACATTTCACAACTATTCTACCTATCAGCTTTACAGCGCATTACATTTCAATACATGCAACGCTACTTTCTGCACATTAAAGAAACAAACCAGCCAAAATAATTTGCACTTCTACCAATTCGATACAAGACAAAACATCAWTTTTAGAGCTCTTATTCTAACATCCTGAAATAGACAAAAAAATAACAGTKCCAATAGTTTAAATTTCGGGTCGTGCTAGAAAATGCAGCAAAGAACGCTTCACAAAGCAACCTCAAATCGCATCAAGGACCGACCTCACTCGCCCAGCATGCTGCAACAGATTAAAAACCAACTCTCGATATCTGCATCCGAAATCCCTGAGGATGTAGAAGAAAGCCAACTACAATCCTATTTTCAACAGCTCACTGCATCGCCCATCACATGGAGGGTCAAACTGCCTCCCTCGCTGGAAAAAAGCTACTCTGATACTCAACTGTTACAAAACTTTTTGCTGCTTCGAATTTCGCTCATACTAGGCATTATCTTTTTATTTTTTGCTCAGCTTTTAGAAGGCTCTCTACTCCCCGAAATGCCCACTGAAATATGGCAAATCAGAACGCCAGTCGTGGTCATATTATTCGCAACGTGGCTGGCGACAAACACSCMTATTTTYCGTCACAAGCACCAAAGCATTCTTTCATTATGTTTGYTATTAATTTGCATKTGCATACTCKCTGGCGCCCTACTGTTCCCAATGGAGCCATACAAGACACTCAACTACATGGTCATCGCGCTAATTCAATTGATTGGCTACACCGCCACCCCGATCCGCCCAATGAATGCGCTTAGGGTATCAGCAATGATATCCAGCATTACTCTTTTCAGCCTTGCAAAATTAGAAGATTTACCGCCTGAACACTGGATCCCCATTGCCTCGATTTATTTAGCGGGGTCATTTTCAGCGGTACTACTGGCGTTCCAACTTGAACGAATCAATCTCATTAACTTCATTCAAGCGACTCGTTTAAACTTCGAGAAAGTCAAACTCCACCGCTCCAACAAGCAACTCAAAAACTTAGCTACTACCGATGCGTTAACAGGAATATCAAACCGACGCGAGTTCAATCAAGTGCTTAAATTCGAATGGAATAGGGCGACCCGCAGCGGTCAACCGCTGAGCCTATTATTCTTGGACTTGGATTTCTTTAAGCAATACAACGACACCTATGGACATCAAATGGGGGATTTATGCCTTGTTGAAGTGGCCAAGGCACTTACCTTAGCCACTCAACGGAGCGGAGACACCGCGTTTCGTTTCGGCGGAGAGGAGTTTGTTATTGTGGTACCGGGATGCACCGAGCCGGAGCTACTCAATTATGCGGAAATCATTCGACACACGATTGAGAACCTGGCGATTCCTCACCAAAACTCCACCATCAATAAACACGTCACCTGCAGCATCGGCGGCGCCAGCTGGACGGTGCGCTTAACAGACACTCAAGAAAGCTTCATCAAAACTGCCGACCAAGCACTTTATCGAGCCAAAGCAAAAGGCAAAAACTGCGTTAGTTTATAGGCTAAACTTTGAAATACGCCTCGAACCAGACCTTAAACTCGACTTATAAACCAATACTAGGGTGCTCACTTCAGACCGCAGGTCTATAGGTGAATCACTTTAAATCCAAGGTCTCCTTCCCGCTCGAAAGTGGCTTTATTAGTAATGATTGCCGTACTGACATTGTCCTTACCGAAATAGGTTTTACCCACTCGAATTAAATCTTCTTGGGACACCTTTAATATATTCAACCGAAATCGTCGGCGTTGTTCTTCAGTCCTTCCGGACAAGTTGTTATGAAATGCAGTCTTGGCTTCTCCGGCCGGCGAACTTGGTTTATCAATATCGCTCACGACGCCAAGAATGGCTTCTTCGAGTAAGCGCGGCTCATGGGTCTCATTCAGCAACCAGTCAATGGACCGATCAAAGTCCTGAAGCGTTTCACTCATGCGAGGATCGCGATAAGAAAAAAACTTAAAGCACGCTCCGGCAGAGTCTTGCATCGCTCCCCCGCCATAAGCACCGCCCTTTTCACGAATCGCAGTGTGTAAAAACCCATTGCGTAAGTAACCACCCAATATAGTCAGGGCGGCTGCATCCTTGTGTTCCACGGCAACCGTAGGATAAACCCGAGAACAAAAGCTCACTTGCGTACTGGTCACCCACATCTGCTCGACCTTGCTGCGAATGGACGGCAAACTAAACGCCTTAGCGTCAACATTTTTAGTGTCAGACTGAGCCCATTGCTTCTCTAATACCTGTTCGCATTCGGCAAAATTCTCTTGCTCGCCGACCACCAGAAACTGTTTTTCTGATTGCATTATTTTTTGGTGTAACTGCGCCAGCTGATCTGCAAATAGTTTAATATTCGCCGCACCGCTGTCCTTGTCCCGAAACGAATCATCCAACTTACGCAACAGCTTAATGCCTTCCAAACCGGTGGTTTGATGCCCTAGCGCCGCAGCGGGAGACATGCCTGAGCTCGCGGCCAGCATGGCCAAACCATGCCCACCTCCGGTAATGCTCTGATCCATTTGTGCACGCTGCTGGGCAACCAATTCCGACAATCGATCGTATTCTGTAAATTCCACTTGCTGAATAGTTTGCCAAAGTAATTCCGACATGGGCTGGATATTATTCACCAACGCCTTAGAAGAAAAAACCACATTCCCCGAAACACTTTGCTCGTCRTCAAGCGCACCGCGRATCGCCGAATAAGCCGACAACCCACCCGTGCATTGGGCTTGAATGGTTTGCACCTCTAAATAACTTTTACCTCCCACCCCAAGCTCAGTCACAAAGCGCGTATACAGCGGAAGTACATTAAGCAACGCGGGCTCCAACGCGGGCATTTGAAACACCACTTGTTCATAAACGATGCCATTAGTCCCTTGGGCAAAGAAACTGACTTTCGCCTCGCGGACTGTTTTTTCTTCGCCCTTCGCCACATACAATGTTTCTGGCACATCTTCTAAGCCKACTTTGGGAAGAATACTTTCATCGTCTTTTTCCTCTTGCCGATCCGAAAGCCGCTGRGCCAAMGAAAYAATATCCGCTTTTTCCGAATCAGAAAGATTGTCCTTCACYGYTTGYAACTGCGCCGCTTCCGCTTGTTGACGCTTTTTATTCAGCTCAGGATCAGGCTTGACGGTTAATAAAACGCGATGTTGATTATCGAGAATATTCTCTTGTATTAAACGCGGAATAAATTGCCGGTCTTTTATTTCTTCCCGTAGTTTCGCTAACACGGGGTCTATATTCAAACTCGCCACAGGATCTCCGCGATGAATCGCCGTCGATAAGCCCGCTAAAATAAGCTGTAATCCGTAGGGATATCCGCCACCGCCCACTTCGCGCTGACTCAACTCCAATTGATGCAGCATGGCTTCTACATTTTCTTGTGGCACACCCTCTGCAACCACTTTTTCAAGCGTCTCAATCACCAAGGCTTCAAAGGCGTCTACCTGATCCGGATTGCTGCCTTCGATTCCGCACATAAAACTCATTTCACGATTGCCTTCTTCAACACCACAAAGCCGCGAAGGTGAGGTGCCAATGTCCGTTGTTTCCAGCGCCAACATTAGTGGCGAGGCGCTGTTATCCATCAACACATCTGACAACAGTTGGAGACGCAAGCGCTCTTCAATATCGGTACTGTGCCCTAACAGCCAGGCAATGACATGATGGGTTTTATTGTCCAGTGTCTCTGACTCGTCTTGCAAGTCGATGGCGTAAGACTCTTCAATTTTCAGCGGCGATAAATAACGTTTTTCATCTGGCACTGAAATTTCCACGCCCAAGGCATCAAATCGAGACAACGCTTTCTCTTCAAACGTTTGCTGATGAACTCGAGGCGACATATTGCCGTAAGTCATAAACACCGCATTGGAGGGATGATAATGGGTCTTGTAGAACGAAGTGAGTTGCTCATAACTTAGATCAGGAATCGAAGCAGGATCTCCACCGCTGTTAAAATGATAGGTATTGGTAGGAAACAAATAACGATTTAATAAATCGTAGACCGCACTCACCGGCGAGCTCATCGCCCCTTTCATTTCATTAAATACAACGCCTTTGTACACCAAATCCGAATTCGCATCGTCCGCAGTTTCAAATTCAACCCGATGGCCCTCTTGCGCAAAATCAAGGGGATCTAAACGCGCTAAAAAAACCGCATCCAAATAAACATCCAACAAATTATTAAAGTCTTTACGGTTTTGAGAAGCAAAGGGATAGGCGGTCCAATCACTGCTGGTAAACGCATTCATAAACGTATTTAGAGAGCGACGAATCATCATAAAAAACGGATCCCGAACCGGGTATCGCTCACTGCCGCATAATGAAGTGTGTTCAAGGATATGAGCCACGCCGGAGGAATCAGTGGGCACGGTTCTTAAAGCCACCAAAAAAACGTTTTCATCATTATCAGTGGCGAGATGATAATGTACCGCGCCGGTTTTTCGATGACGATATTCAATCATAGTGAGATTTAATGATTGAACTTCTTCCGTGCGCACCAGTTCGAAACTCTCAAACGGGGATAAATCATCAGCAACAACAGACTCAGCAACAGAGCTCATGGTATAGATTCCATTAACAGTAAATAAATAAACGTAAACACTTTCTTAAATTAACTGTCTTAAATATAGGCCGGCCAAACGCTGCAGCGCCAAGCAAGCAAGACAAACTACAAATATCTATTAATTTCAAAGAATTAGACAACACTTTAGTCGAATACGAGGCGTAGAGCAAATGTTATAGAACCCGAA
>NVTH01000195.1 GCA_002401525.1 Moraxellaceae bacterium
ACTTTTTTAAATCTTCGTCGGTAATCTGTAGATAGTTAAGTTCTTGGTGAATGATGGCGTTGATCGTGGGGTGTATGTCTCGGTTGCGTACTTTGAAAAACCACCAGCCGCCTAATAATGACGCGGCGCTTAAGCCTAATCCTGCGAATATAAACCGTCTGCGATTTTTTAAAGTAGTCATTTTGCTATGTTTTTCTATGTTGTTCTAGCGTTGTTTTTCATGTTGGGGTGGCTGAATAATTTAGATAGAGTCCGCTGCGCGCAGTGATAACGCTGACACTGTTAGTGCAGGATGTKYMRRKRRYAAYTGGGAAAAACGCCACTGCCTAAAATATAAAGGTTGTCGTACTGATGATGCCTTAAATTTTTATCAACGATGGACGTGTTTGGATCGATTCCCATTCGAGTGGTGCCGTGTATTTGCGTATGGACTTGGTTAACCGGCGAAATTGAATAATTTTCAATCGGCAGAGCGGTTAATATTTTATCTAAATCGCCGGGTAATTCGTCAATGGCTCTTTGGGTATAGTCGGAATGACCTTGATAATGTATAGCGATTTTATTGGGGTCTTGGCGAGAGATTTTGACTCGATTAAGCGGGTTTGGGAGGTCTTCGTAGATAAAATTCATCATTAATCGTTGTCGCCATTTTCCCGTTTCGGTTCTGAGGGTGGGGATGTTCGAGGTTTCGATCAACGCTGCAGCGCGGCGTTTTCGATGCGGTCCGTCATAYAGCATGTAGCCGTGGCCAGTAATTGAAGTGCTGCCCTGAAAATTATCAAYGCCRTCRAGGTCRACAGACACCTTAATGGAKACTTGGCTACTGAGATTTCTACCCAGTGCCGCGTGGTGAGCAYCCGAAAGTAATAAAATGTGCGGATTAAAAAGAGCGTTCGCGCCCAAAATTATTAGGTCACCGTAAGCGGTGTGGTTTCGATTGTTGTGAGAATAGATAATACTTTCAGCCAAGCCGTCTTTAAAATTAATTCTTTTAGCTGCGCATTGCAGTTGGAGTGTGACCCTGGGGTCCTCATACAAATAGGCTAACTCATTTTGCACTGTGAACTTCGCGTTGACGGGGCACAGATGGCATTTTCCAGTGGCACAGCAAGACGCTCGATTCGCGGTGCTGGTTCGCGCTCGTGCAGAAGGCTGCGGGAAAAAATGGTGCGGAAACGCGCTTTTAAAATAGCGATCTGGGTCAGTGAACTTGTGAGGCGGTTGCGGATAAGCGATTCGTTTGGGATAAGGAGATTCCTTGGTGGCACCAGAAATCTGCATAATTTGCTCTACTTCTTGGTAGTAAGGTTCTAGATCTAAATAATCGATGGGCCAATCGGTGCCCACACCGTATTGGCTGTTGAGTCTGAAATCGGAGGGCATAAATCGAGGTGCGCTGCCCCACCAAGAGTTGGAGGTACCGCCTAAACCAATGTGACTGAGCCAAGAGGAAGTTCCGTTGGCGTTGTCTATGAGTGTTTTCTCATCAAAGCTACTGTTGGAAAAATTATTAATTTGCCAAGCGTGGGGATCGAAATCGCCCCGCTCTAACACCAAAATTCGGCTATTGTGGTCGAGTTTTTGGAGCACTCTTAAAAGAAAAAAGCTCGAGGCAAAACTAGTGCCTACGATAATAATATCGTAGCGTTCGGACATAATAGATTCCATCCAAAGTCTGTCGTTGAAATGCCGTTGTGATGCAGCTGAACTGCCTTGGGGCTCTGCTGGCGCAATACTCTGCTGGCGCAATTTTCTAGTGGTTTAAAAATGGAGCGTTCAAATTAACTCAGGCGAGCTCAATATCGTAAAAGTAACCTATGATACTCAATAGGTTAGCTCAAAGCGTGGAACTGAAAAACACTATGTCGATAAAACTCGTAAACTGCGCCTGAAAAAATACCAAAATGTGGGCTCGAATAGTCCCGAATACAGAAAAATTGGACAGCTTTCCGCTAATTCGGCATGCTCCACTTCTAAATCCCAAAGCGCTCCATAGAATGATAGAAAAGATTAGTTTAATCAAATGGTTAAATGCCTGGTTAAAATTTTTCGCTAAAAGGCCGAGCTGCCCCCGATTTTTTGTGACCCCGACTACTTACGTACTAGAGAGATGAATATGACAGTATCAAGCTTCATTCCCCCCAAACGAACCTTGATGGGGCCCGGCCCTTCAGACGTTCCGGAGCGAGTGCTTCAAGCGCTGTCTCGCCCCACTATCGGCCATCTCGACCCTGAATTTATTCGGTTAATGGACGAAACCAAATTTTTACTTCAGCAAGCGTTCCACACTAAAAACCAACTCACCATCCCTGTTTCAGCACCTGGCTCAGCGGGTATGGAAACTTGTTTTGCCAATTTGCTCGAGCCTGGTGATAAGGCCATTGTTTGTCAAAATGGTGTTTTCGGCATGCGCATGAGAGAGAACGTTGAGCGCATGGGTGCGAACGCAATTATGGTGGAAGACGAATGGGGCACCGCCGTTGATGTGGAGAAAGTTGAGCAAGCACTGAAGGCTAATCCCGATGCAAAACTGCTTGCCTTTGTCCACGCTGAAACCTCCACCGGAGTGGAGTCTGACGTGAAAGCATTGTGCGCGCTAGCCCATCAATACGACTGTTTAAGCCTTGTGGATGCAGTCACCTCCGTGGGCGGCATCGCCTTGAAAGTGGATGAATGGGGCGTGGATGCGGTTTATACCGGAACGCAAAAATGTTTGTCCAGTACGCCGGGGATTTCGCCGGTGAGTTTCAGCGATGCGGCAGTGGAGGTGATTAAAAACCGCCACACTAAAGTGCAAAGCTGGTTTTTGGATTTGAATTTAGTGATGGGTTATTGGGGCGAAGGAGCCAAGCGCGCCTACCATCACACCGCGCCGATCAATCCTTTATACGGTTTGCACGAAGCATTATTGAGTCTGCATGAAGAAGGCAACGAGAACGCTTGGCAACGCCATCGTCATCACCATAATGGCTTAAAAGCAGGCCTTGAAGCCATGGGATTAGAATTTGCAGTGCAAGAATCAATTCGTTTGCCGCAGCTTAACGCGGTATCAATCCCAGACGGCATCGATGATGCGCAAGTGCGGGGTCGATTGTTGAATGATTATTCGCTTGAATTGGGCGCCGGGCTAGGCAAGTTTGCAGGCAATCTATGGCGCATCGGTTTAATGGGCGCCAGCGCCTGTGAAGAAAACGTGAGTTTGTGCGTGACTGCACTTGATGAAGTGCTATCGGATATGGGGGCTGCCATTGAAAAAGGCGCGGGCCCTGCGGCGGTGTTGAAACACTACGCGTAAAGTAGGACAGCAGTCAGGCTGCCTTTATMGCGGCAGCCTGATGTTACTGATCTTTTCTCCTTCGACTTCAGCGTGATGGCCTTTGGGGTCATCTGCTTGCTCGATACTCCTAATGGCCTGAGTCTTCGCTCAACGCGGCTATCTTTTCGAGGCTCTTTGTAAAAGTTGCTTGTTCATATTGGCTTTTAACAACGCGCGATATTGATCCAAGTCTGCTGATCTTGCTTTGCTGAGCTCTACTTTTTTTGCTAGCGACAGTGTTTCGCTTGTGTCTGCTTGCTCAGTGGTACTGGAGGCGGGAGACTGGGAGGTTGATCCCTCAGTGTTCGCATTGGTTCCTAGAGAAACCCCTAGAATAGAAAAAAAGAATACGATCTTCGCTAAGCTCGTCATAGTGGCGGCCCTTTAATTGTTTTAGAAGTTGGTTTGTTGGCATTATTGTTTTGAATAGTAAGCATAGGTTGTACCAAATGCTCTATTTTGGGGCGGTCTAACGAAAGTAATTTACGGCGAATAAGTAAGTATTTGATCTTAATGCATATAATGTCTAGTTGAGAGTAGTCTCTATTCTTTCTMGGCCACTAAAGTCAATGAATAAGGACGGTTGTTGACGCAAATTATCGCCACGATTCCCGGTATGCAAAAATATCCGATTCATATTCGGAAAGAATTCGCTTTTTAAGAGCGATCGCCCCGGGAGCCAGCCCTTGTAGCCCCAGTTGTTATCAATTCGTACGTTGCCTATGATGTAGGCCCAATTAATCATTCATTGAGGTTCATAAGAGCCATTGCCTCGGTGTCTGCCAAAGATAATGGAAGGACTAAATTACGCAAGACCGTGGTTGAAGAGTGAATGATAAAAAGATTTAAAGTGCGTTATTTTAAAATAAGGACTTATCACAATAAAAATAATGCGACCCAATAATAAAAATTAAATGAGCGTGTAACGGTAGATCGTTTTATTGCTCACGTTGATATTTATATCATTGCGTCGCTAAAGGGAGAATAAAATGAGCGGTGTACTGGACGGAATACGAGTATTGGATTTTGGACGTTATATTGCGGGTCCGCATTGTGGCGCTTTATTATCAGACTTCGGCGCGGAAGTAATTCGTATCGAAAAAATAGACGGCAGTGAAGACCGTTTTATTTCGCCGCTGACCGATCAGGGCGAGGGCGCGTCTTTTATTCAGCACGGGCGTAACAAGCTCGGCATGACCCTAAACCCGACAAAACCAGAAGGCCGCGAAGTAGTGCGTCGTTTGGTAGAAACCGCAGACGTGGTGATGGCCAATGTCCCTGCCAGTGGATTGAAAGCCATGGGCATTGATTATGAAAGTCTTAAGGCCATCAAAAGCGACATCATATTAACCACCAGTTCGGCGTTTGGATCCACCGGACCTTACGCGGACAAAGTCGGTTTTGATGGCGTCGCCCAAGCGATGTCTGGGAATATGCACATGACCGGTTACGATGAACGACCGGTGAAATCATTTGCGCCTTACGTGGATTTCACCACCGGCATATTGTGTGCCTATGGCACCGTCATGGCTTTGTATGAGCGCAATAAAACGGGAAAGGGCCAGATAGTCGAAGGTTCGTTATTGGCCAGTGCATTGAATGTTAATAATGCCATTTTAATGGAGCAGTCCGTGCTGGGGCTCAATCGCCAAGCCACCGGTAATCGAGCCCATCATGCTTCTCCTGCGGACTCATTCCAAACCTTGGATGGATGGGTTTTTATTCAGGCCATTGGCAAGCCCCTGTTTAAACGTTGGGTGGAATTAATGGACGAGCCCCATTGGTTGGAAGATTCTCGCTTTGAAAGTGATCAAAGCCGAGGCAATAATGGCGCGATTATTAGTGAGCGAATGGTGCAATGGTGCAAAGATAAAACCACTGCTGAAGTGCTTAAATTATTAGAGAAAGCGCGAATCCCGGCGGGTGAAGTGCTGGATCTTCAGCAATGTTTAGACAACGAACAGGTGAATGAAGCGGAATTTTTTCATTACATYGATTATCCCGGCTTAAAATCRCCTGCCCCAGTGGCGGAGCCGCCCGTTAAACTTTCCCGTACCCCAGGGAAAATAACCAAGCGMCCGCCTACATTAGGGGAGCATACCAATGAWATTTTAAAATCCTTGGGTTATGACGAGGCTGAAATTAAAAACTTGCGCGATAAACGAGTGGTTTAATTCAATCAAAATAGAATAATTAATTTAAAGGATTAAAAAATGGGGCCTCTTAGCGGCGTGAAGTTAATTGAAATAGCCAGTATAGGCCCGGGG
>NVTH01000196.1 GCA_002401525.1 Moraxellaceae bacterium
GACGCAAACTGCATTGGAGCGGGTGGGACTGACATTGGAGGATATTGATCTTTATGAACTCAATGAAGCCTTTGGGTCGGTGCCTTTAGCATGGGCGAAAGAGTTGGGCGCGGACTTAAGTAAACTCAATGTGAATGGTGGCGCGCAAGCTTTAGGGCATCCTTTGGGTGCTACTGGAACAAAGCTAATGACCACTTTGGTTTATGAGTTAAAACGACGTGGTGGTAAATATGGTCTGTTAGCCATCTGCGAAGGCGGCGGTACAGCTAATGCGACCATTATAGAAGCTTGCTAGAGCGTAAAAACCCCCTCTCTGTGAGGTTTTTTTATAAGTGCTTGCTCTAAGTTTAAGTCTTGAAATAAAAAAAGACGCTCATTGATGAGCGTCTTTTTTTTACTTCCGGTTCAGCACTTTCTCGATCGCCCCCATCCACTGCCATTTCTGGGGGTGTTAATCTGCAATTGATTTAAGTCTATTCAATTAACTTGCCTGCAGTGCCTCATGGGTGTTTTTTAACCCTGAGAAAGTCAGGAAGTTTTCGCCCAATATTTTTTTCTGGACGCTCGCTGAAGGAAATAAGTTCTCTATGCGACGTTTCATTAATCCGTAATCGTAAAGCCCATCTTCTGATTTGGTGCCATAGGGTCCGTCAGTTCCAAAAAGGCATCGGTCGACGCCTAAAAAGTTGACGGCTTGTTGAGTGATGCGTTCATCGACATACGCTTCGGCTGAAAGGTCGACCACTACATTTTCGTTGTTGCGTATTAAGCGCCATGTGTCGGCGTAGCCAGGAAATGCAGCGTGGGCGAGAATAAGTTTTAATCCCGGCACATCGTCAATGAGTGCGCGCAATTGTTGGTCCTGATTGAATCCGATGTGGACCAGCATGGGCTTGCCTTTTTTTGCGGCGACGTGAGCCACTTCTATGAGTTTTTCTGGGCCGTATTGATGCCAGAAAGGATGGGCTTTAACCCCTATAAAACCCGGGATATCAAGCCACTTTTCAGTTTCTTTAATGGGGTCGTGCTCTCCTTGAGGGTTCACAAAAACCCATCCCCAAAAACGATCGGGATAATTTTGTATCGCTTGGTACACTGCATCGTGACCAGGGTCCCGATATATTTCAATTTCACCTATGGGAAGTTTCAAGTTGCCTTGTTGATTAAAGTTTGCCGCGGATCGCTTGGCAATCCCTCTAAGTAATCGGTGAGTCAATAAAAAGCGCATTGCCTTCAGAAGGAATTCTGGAGGCTGGGGGATTTCGCCATTCATGCACGGAATCAGAACGATTTTATCCACTCCATTCTGATTCATTTTATCTAAAAGTTGTTCAGTGTCGAGGAGGTTTAAATCGTGGTGATAATGGCAATCGATTATCATATTGATTTTCCGTTATAAAATTTAAAGGCCCGGAAGGGCAAGTGAGCGCACGGTTACGTTTCCTTTCCTGGAAACGCATTTTTTCAAAAGATTATCCAAATTTAAAATCGAGTACAAGTTTAAAGATGTGGCATTCTCTGTCGCTAAAATTTGGGGCGAAAAGCGAGTGTGCTCCCCTAAACTTATAGCCCCAGTGTGCAACAGGTTTCGAATCAGAATTATCGCGTTCTTTATTGGTGACTGAGTCGAAAAAATCTTACACACCGAAGTTTGGTTCAGGCCTGAGCTGAACTTTATGACATAAACTCGCCCATCGCTGCTGCAGGATTGTCGAGCACTTTGGGTTCGGACATGTCCATGATTTCTTCCCAGTGGGCTTTGATTTCATCTACCGTGGCTACGCCATCTTCCGCATCGGTTTTGTAGCCTAAGCTTCTTGCCCAGTTGGCGTGAGTGAATTTTCCTGCTCCTGCTTCGAATAAAGCGCCAGTCACATCAATTTCTTCTGAGCAAAGGAATGCTACTATCGGAGAAACTGCTGCAGGTTTAATTTTATCCAGCATTTGGCCAGGCATTAGGCCTTCCGTCATGCGGGAGGCGGCGGCGGGGCAGAGTATATTTGTTTTGATGTTGTACTTTGCTCCTTCGTGCCCCAAGGCCTTTGCAAAACCGATGAGCCCTGATTTCGCAGCGCCATAGTTGGTTTGGCCAAAGTTGCCGAACATGCCTGATCCAGACGCCGTGACAACGATTCTGCCGTAGTTATTTTCCCTCATGTGAGGCCAGGCTGCTTTGGTGACATTGTAGGTACCGTTTAAGTGGGTATCGATTACTGAATCCCATTCTTCATCGGTAATGTTTTTAAAGCTCTTATCGCGCAGGATTCCCGCGTTGTTGACTAAAATATGTAAATCGCCAAAAGTCTCTAAAGCGGTGCGAACAATATTGCTTGCTTGGCTTCTATCAGTGACGGAATCTGTATTTGCGACAGCGTTACCGCCTGCGGCTTTAATTTCATCCACCACCAATTGTGCAGTCGAGGTGCTTTCCCCTGAACCGTCTACCGAGCAGCCAAGGTCATTGACCACTACATTGGCGCCGAGCGAGGCTAAAAGTAGTGCGTGGGAGCGGCCTAGCCCGTTGCCGGAGCCGGTCACTATTGCGGTTTTTCCATCGAAGCGTACTTCAGACATGATGCTTCCTCCTAAAAATTCGAATTATTAGTTTTATATAAGAAAGCAGGATCTTTTTACCCTAAGGGCATTGTTTATTATTGCGTGCGTCCTGCTTTTGGGCCCCTATTGCCGTAAATGTTGCTGTTGGCAAGAGTTGCCACGATAGCGGAGGGGGCGGTGGAGATCAAGCCTCTCTATAAGCACAGGATCTTTGGTGGTGAACTATAGTGAGCAGGGGCTTTGCCTTCAATCTTGATTGTTGTGGGTAGTTTTAGAATCAAAGCTTGGCTATTATGAGCGGTTTTCTGCTTGCGAGCCTTAGGTTGGAGGGAATGTGCTAAAAATTTACAACACCATGACACAAAAGAAGGAAGTATTTACACCCATTGAGCCAGGTAAAATTGGCATGTATGTGTGTGGTGTGACGGTTTATGATTATTGTCATATTGGCCACGCTCGCGTCACAGTGTCGTTCGATGTGATTACGCGTTATCTCCGCGCGGCAGGATATGACGTCAAATACGTTCGAAATATTACTGATGTCGATGATAAGATTTTTAATCGGGCCAATGAGAATGGTGAGCCGTACGATCAGTTAACGCAGCGATTTATTGATGCAATGCATGAGGATGAGCGGAGCTTGAATATATTGCCGCCCACTCTGGAGCCGCGTGCGACTCATTACATGGCTGATATTATAAATTTGGTGGCTACATTGGTGGAGAAAGGCGTGGCCTATCCAGCGGAAAACGGTGACGTCTATTACGCAGTAGAAAAGTTCGCCGACTATGGCAAGCTGACGAATCGGAAAACTGAAGATTTATTGGCCGGCGCTCGAGTTGAGGTGAATGAGTTTAAACGTAACCCGCTTGATTTTGTGCTCTGGAAGGCGGCGAAAAGTGGCGAAGAGAGTTGGGCATCGCCGTGGGGTGAGGGGCGGCCCGGATGGCATATTGAATGTTCGGCAATGTCGACGCAGTGCTTGGCGGATACTTTTGATATCCACGGCGGCGGACCTGATTTGCCGTTTCCTCATCACGAAAATGAAATTGCTCAGTCCGAAGCAGCGACAGGGCACCAATACGTGAATTATTGGATGCATGCGGGGGCAGTGAGAGTTAATCAAGAGAAAATGTCCAAGTCGTTAGGGAATTTTTTCACTATTCGTGAAGTTCTCGAAAAATATCATCCGGAAGAAATACGTTATTTTTTAATCAGCAGCCATTATCGGAGCCCTATTAATTATTCAGAGCAAAGCTTACAAACGGCTCGAGCTAATTTGTTGCGTTTTTACACTGCTTTGAGAGATGCGCCTGTCGCACCGTTGGATGAGTCTCGACAAGGGCAGCATAAAGACAATGAAAACTGTCAGGCATACAGACTGCGTTTTAATGAAGCAATGGATGATGATTTTAATACGCCCGAAGCCATTGCTGTCATGTACGACATGGTAAGGGAGATCAATAAGCTGCGTGAAGCGCAGCCGGGCCTTGCGGTATTGTTGGTTGAAGAGCTTAAGGCGCTCGGAGGCATTCTTGGTGTGTTGCAAGAGCAGCCAGACCGATTTATACAAAGAGGCAGTGGCGCGGACGAAGAAGGTGGCTTTACGGCTAAAGTGGAAGCGTTAATTGAAAAACGTTTAGCGGCACGATTGGCGAAGGATTGGGGCGCTGCAGATGCGACTCGAGATCAGATCGCGGATCTTGGGGTTGAGCTTGAAGATCGCCCTGACGGCAAAACTATTTGGCGGCGTGTATAAGCTGGTGAGCGCTTAGGCGGTCAGGGCGCTGCTGACGCAGGTGGTTTCATACGGCCGCCAAATTTGATTTAAATGCGCAACAAGAGTCGCGCATTTGATGAGCTTGGGGTTATCGCTGGGCTGAATCTGCAGCTAGGGAGATCTCCGCGTCGCGATGATTAGCTTTTATGGAGGTGATTTGCCGCATAAAGCGTGTTTTGCAGCAAGCAAGCCACCGTCATGGGGCCGACACCTCCTGGTACGGGGGTGATCCAGCCGGCGTTTTCTTTGGCTGTTTCGAACTCTATATCGCCGCAAAGTTTACCGTTTTCGAGCCGATTAATACCCACGTCAATCACCGTTGCGCCCGGCTTAATCCATGAGCCGGGGATAAATCCAGGTTTGCCTACCGCGACAACGAGTATATCCGCTCGGTTGACGTGTTGATCGAGGTTTTCGGTGAATCTGTGGCAAGTGGTGACAGTGGCTCCGGCGATAAGAAGCTCAAGCCCGACGGGGCGTCCCACCATGTTTGAGGCGCCGACAACGACGGCTTCTTTGCCTTTAGGGTCTATCCCGGCAGATTCCAGTAAGCGCATAATGCCCACCGGTGTGCACGGGCGCAAAAGCGGATCGCGCACGGCTAATCGCCCCATGTTGTAGGGATGCAAGCCGTCAACGTCTTTGTCGGGGCTAATAGTGTTGATGATTTCCCCTGCGTCCAACTGCTTTGGTAGCGGTAGTTGGACTAATATGCCGTCGATTTCTGGGTTTTTATTGAGTTCGGTTATGAGCTCAACTAGTTCACTTTGGGTAACGGTATCGGGTAAATCTTGGGCGATTGACTTGAAGCCAACCTCCTCGCAAGCACGCCTTTTGTTGCGTACATAAACTTCGGAAGCTGGGTCTTCGCCTACCATTATTACAGCGAGTCCTGGTGGGCGTAATCCGTCAGCGAGTCTTTCTTTAACTCCTTGAGAGACTTCTTTACGTACAATAGCCGCTATTTGCTTGCCGTCGATGATTTTTGCGCTCATATACCCTTATTTTGGATCCTTAGGATCCGATTAATAGTTGAATATTGATAGTTTAGTGACTATAGCTTTCGGTGAGCCGAAAAAAATGGATTTTCTCATGCCGGAGAAATACACGCAAAATAAATTGATTCTGAATGGAAATAAAAATAAGTTTTTTGTCGTTGACCTAAACTGTTGATCTGGGTATTATTCGCGCTCTGTTTTTGAGACGCTTTTAGTCTGATATCGGGGTGT
>NVTH01000197.1 GCA_002401525.1 Moraxellaceae bacterium
GCCCACTTATTTAAATAAGTGGGCTGCTTTCTTTTTTACGGTGGGCTTTCAGCTCATAACCTTTAGTTCTCTCAATCTTCTGCTTTTCGATGTATGAAAATTTCAATCAAAAAAATCTTTTTTTGGGCTTTTTACATAAATAAGATTTGTAACCTGTAGTGACTAATTGTAATTTTTTGTATTATTTGCGTGGGCTTGGCGTCGAAACTTGAAGCGCTGTCTTCTGGAGTTTGTTCTTAGAGAGAAGGCTAGTGAGAGCAACCCCAAGACTTTCGATTGTTGATGTGTGTTATGAGTTTTTTTGGAAAGAGGGTTTCTGATTTATCAAATTGCGGTGCGCCAATTATTTTTTCGAAAGTTTCTTACGGTTACTGAATAAGTGGGTGTTATGCATTTAAGGGGCGTTGTTTACGGATTCAGCGTGGTGATGGGCAAACGGTGAGGCCTCACGCTTCGGTTGAGGGATGGTTCCGATTGTGAAGTAGAGCTAGACTAGAGAAACAAATTAAATCCACTTTTTTCAAAGAGATGAGGGTTTTCTGACGAATATGGGCGCTGATCAGCGGTTGTGACAACGAATAACGTTTTTTGTTACAAATTTACATCGACATTTTTTGTTAAATGTTTAAAATTGCCGCGCGCTTGTTTAATGCGTCCACCGTCAGTATTTTTTACAGTGCTGTGTGGTAGCTATAAAATTTTAGCTCTATTGCGCCTAAGAAATGAATCGATAGAGCTGTTTGTAATTAATTGGTAGGCCATGAAAATTCTTAGCTTTTTGTTAAAACCGTTCGTTTTAATAGGTATGGGTGGCGTTGTAGCTGGCCTCATTCTTGCTTTAGGCTTTAGTAAAGGGCTTGCCTACACGAATTCCACTGAATTTTGCATCTCATGCCATGAAATGCAATCCACTGTTTATCAAGAATATAAAGAAACCGAGCATTTTCAGAACCACTCTGGAGTACAAACCCAGTGTGCGGATTGCCATGTGCCGAAAGAGTTTATGCCTAAGATGGTTAGAAAGGTGATGGCTGTCAACGACTTGTACCACCACCTATTAGGTACACTTGATACCCAAGAAAAGTTCGAAGCGAAACGAGGGCTTTTGGCACAACGCGTTTGGAATTACATGGAAGAAACCGATTCACGGGAATGCAGGAGCTGCCATTCGTGGTCTGCGATGGATCTTGAAGAACAAGGTCGCAGTGCAAAAAGGAAACATCTTCGAGCGCAGAAAAAGGGCGAAACTTGTATCGATTGTCATAAGGGCGTTGCTCACGAATTGCCGGTCGATGATGAGATTTAGTTTAAAAACGATTTAATTAATTTGTTACGTTGGAGGTTTAGTCGCGATGTCAATTCATAAGGTCCGTTCTAACTTTTGGGCGGGATTGATAATTTTAGGAGTCTGCAATTTCGCTACTGCTAGTGAGCTTGCAGAAGGTTGCAATGATTGCCACGGTCGTAACGGCAACAGTGAAACTGCGGGCGTTCCTTCAATTGCAGGAATATCCGAGTATTACTTCCTAGACACAATGGCATTATTTGCGGAAGGCGTCCGACCTTCCAGCGATAACAAACGCTCTGATGGTAGCTTGACTTCAATGAAGCAGGTGGCGGAGAAATTGTCCGAAGAGCAGGTCAATGAATTAGCCGGCTTTTTTGCAAAGCAGACSTTTGAACGTAAAGCTCAACCCTTTAGCGAGGAAAAGGCCTTACTCGGGAAAACCATACACGCTCAAAATTGTGAACGTTGTCATGAAGATGCAGGGCGTTCCGTTGAAGACGATGCCGGCTTGTTGGCTGGGCAAAATAAGATGTACTTAGAAAATGTTTTTAAACAGATTGGTTCAGGAGAACTAGTGCTGAATGATAAAATGATGAAAAAAATTAAACGTGTTAAAGCGAAACATGGTGAGGTTGGTTTTGACTCGCTGGTGGACTATTACGCGTCTGAATTGTAAGCACAGCCGACGAGTAGGTCGGCTTTGATATTTAAATGCCTTCGATTTAAGTACTTCTGAAAAAGTAGACTTAATGGGAGGGTCATATTTCGTTAATTAGCGCGTTTGTCGACAGAATTATGCATTTTCTTAACTTAGTTGTAATTTCCTCGCTCCGATCCATTAGGCGTCCAATAGGGTCTATCTTATTCATTGCGGTGCTGTTTGGGCTATCTGCTTGCGGAGGTAGTGGCGGAGATGAAACGGAGGTAAGTAATGCAGACGTTTTACCTGCTGCGCAATATTCTAAGTCCGACCCGGGTTGCTTAAACTGTCACGAGAAAATAGAACAGTTCCATGAAAATGTTGATATCGCGTGTACTGACTGTCATGGCGGCGACTTTACTGCGGAAGAGAAAGAACTAGCGCATATTCAATCTAGCCTTGACGATCCCTCTATTTACAAATCTTCAGTGGTTCCTCCCAAAGATGAAGATTTAGCTTATCAAAAGTTTGTTAACCCCTCGAACTTAAGAGTGGTGGACGAAACTTGTGGCCAATGCCATGAAAAACATACCGATAATGTTAAGAAAAGCATGATGGCTACCTCCACAGGTCATCACGCTGGAGGATTGTACTTAGGCGGCGTACAAGATACTAAGCAACCTGTGTTCAGTACGTTTGCAATCGAAGACCTTGACGGTGAAGTGCCCGTCAGTGACGGCGCCGTGCAACAGTTACCAGACTTACTTGATTTCGACCCCAACGCGGATCAAAGTAAATTTGAAACCCATTATTCTGCAATCCCAGGTCAGGCGTGTGTTCGCTGCCATTTATGGACTCGAGGCAAGGGGTATCGTGGCGCAATGCAAGCGGATGGCACCGGGCTCGATGGATTGTATCGAGCCGATGGGTGTGCCGCTTGTCATGTTCTTTACGACAATGATGGACTATCTAGGTCAGCGGATATGTCTATTAATCACGAGGAAAAAGGTCACCCTAGAAAGCACCGGGTTACTTCGAAAATGCCGTCAGAACAGTGCATCCATTGCCATCATCGCGGTGCACGTATTGGTTTAAGCTTTCAAGGTAAATCTCAAATGCCTCCTGGACTACCGTCTGGACCGGGTATAAGCGGAACTACGGATGAGAAATTCAACACTAATTACCACTACGCTGATTCAAAAACTAATCCGATTGATGTGCATGCCGAAAGAGGCATGGAGTGCATCGATTGCCATACCCAAGCCGGTGTTATGGGCGATGGCAATGTGTACGGTCATATGGATCAGGCGACAAAAATTGAATGTCGTACCTGCCATGGCACGCCTACAGAGGAACCCACTCTAACGGATAAAGACGGATTGCCTCTGAACAACGTAGAACGTCAAACCGATGGGACTGTTATCTTAACGGGTAAAGTGTCGGGTAAAGAGCATGTCGTGCCTCGAATCGCTGAAATCGTTAATCCAGACTCAGATGATTATAATGCCAAGGCCGCGGCGGCAATGGATGAAAATCATATTAAAGATGAAGGTGGCCTTGAGTGTTTTGCATGTCACCAATCTTGGTCTGCGAACTGTTTTGGCTGTCATTTTGAAAGAGATGAGCGGCAAACGGGTGTCAACCTCATTACTCATGAAGAGGTGGATGGCAAGGCGAGCACTAACAACAAAATGTGGGTCTCTTTAAAACATTTTGCAATGGGCAATAACTCTCAAGGTAAAGCCTCACCCTTTATCGTTGGCTGTCACCCAATTGCTGACGTGACGGCAAAAGATGGCACCAAGAAGCTTGATTTTGTAATGCCTGAAACCGTCAATGGAAAATCAGGCTTAGGTTTTAATCCTTCAAATTCTCATAGTACTCGCAGTGTAGGTGAAGTACGTGAGTGTGCTGAATGTCACCAATCACCTCCTGCATTGGGCATGGGCTCCGGGAACTACTCCCTAGGACGGACTCACCAATATGTGTTGGCCGCTGACGGAATACGAGTTTATGAACGTTGGAAAGATCCCACAAACCCTGAATTCATTGAAACAATGTCTGGCCCAGCTGAGCCAACGGATCTAGCAGTCATTGCTAATGTCGTGACGGGGCGAGCTGACTATTTGATTGTTTCGTTTGGAGCCGCAGGCGTAGAAATCTATGACATGCGGAACGGTATTCCTTCAACGTCAACCAGTATCGGTGGTGTCAATGCGATTTCAGTGAGCTACGCAGCCCGCTATTTATATGTGGTTGATAAAGATAAAGGTATTGCCGCGTACGACTTGCTTGACCCTTTAAACCCAACGCTCGCAAGCAGTGTAAGTATTCCCAATGCACAGCAAGCAACATTGTGGGGCATTGATTTGTTTGTCGCTGCAGGTGAAAGCGGGCTTGTCGTGGTGGATGCTACGGATCATTCGAAATTAGAAATTACTGGGAGATTAGAAGGCATTAATGCGATGGAGGTTCGTTTGTACGCTCATTTTCAAGCTGGACCTGAGTATGCCTCTCGCGCTTACATTGCTGATCCAGATAAAGGTGTACATGTAGTGGACCTTTTACCTTCTTTTCAAAACCCAACCTTGGTGACYACGTTGCCACTGGCTGGCGCCATGGCGTTGGATAGTTATACGCGTTATGTATTGGTGGATGAAAGCTTGCCCGAAGCTGAGCAAACTCCTTCTCGTGAACACGATTATCTTTATGTGGCGGCAGGCGTGAACGGCCTAGTGGTCTACGATATAAGTTTGCCGGATGCGATTGAAAAGGTGGCAACTCTGGATAGTCTAGGAGGCGAGATACTTGACGTTGATGTAGTCAGTCAGCCGACGGCTGCGCTTCCAGAATCAGTGTATGACGGTGCCAGTAAAGCCGGCGTGTTTGATTACGCGAGTATCACCAATTCCGTCGAAGGGTTACAGACTTTGGATGTGTCCGATCCTACCAATCCGGTATTGAAAGGCTCTCTGGCGGTGAATAATCCATCGAAAGTACTGGTGGACGTTCAGCAAATGGATCGCTTTATCGATGAGCAAGGGAACGAGTTGAAAGAAAACTCTCACCCCGGTGCACGCGCATTTGAGTTTGATCAAATCGTACGAATTCTCAGAGCTTTAGATAAATAAAATAGTATTGGGGTGTAGGAAAATGGCATTTGTCCGAAATTCGGCGGTTGTTGTGTGGTTTTTAAGAGCGGTAAATTTAGGGATTGTAGTGGTTGCTTTGTGTCTAACAGGAATGGTGAACGCTGAAGATTCGGCGGACAGTACCTCTGTTGAGAAGAAAGCTTCTGAGCAGAAATCATCAGAGCTCACGCGAAAAGGTGCGGATACCTGTTTAAAATGCCACGATGAAGATAATGTCCCGGCGATCATGCCAATATTTGAAACCAAGCATGGCCGCATGGGTGCAGGAACGCCTATGTCAGGCTTGCAGTGCGAGTCATGTCATGGGGCGGGTAAAGAACATTCCAAGCGAGTAAAGCTTGGCGACGCTCGAGCAAAAATCATTTCGTTTGTGCGTAGATGATTATCTGCCAAGAATAATTCTTGGTAGCTAGCATTTATAGAGTAATTAGGAATTATCTTATTACAGTAAGT
>NVTH01000198.1 GCA_002401525.1 Moraxellaceae bacterium
GGCGTCTCCGCCATGGGCATGCCCGCCACTAGCTCGGCCTGCCATGTTATTCACCTGCCAATGGCTTAAACCTAACTGCCAACTGTGTTCAATACCAATATCACCGCCTATATCGATAAATGCCGTCCAAGCGCCGATACCATTCGTCCTGCCTGCAGCAGGAAAGCGACTGCCACTTAATAATTCCGTACCCAATTGTAAAAAGAGTTCGGTCGGGGCAAGCCAAGTCATTTGCATGCCGTCATCAATTAACTGATCGCCGAATAGGCCCCGATATATCAACGGAGCATCGGCAAAATCCCATGCGTGTGCATGTTGCTGATTAAGGTAGCCAACTTCTGAAAGGAAACGGCCTGCGGTTAGGGTAAAACCATTGCCTAAGCCTAGAGTTTGAATAAACGCTTCTTCTATTTCCGTTTCGGTTTCAGCATCGTGTTCAACAAAAGCCAGTGTCATTTTGCCGAAAAATTTATCGTCGATATTGGCACTCATCACGAGTTCACTATGGCCCACCGATAAACCTTGCTGCCCCAGGCCTGCTTCGTTGCCCAGAGCGAAGCCAGGCAATTCATAATCCTCAGGATTATTGTCAAGGCCTGCTATAGCTTGACCGTATTGTTTTTTAATGGAATCTAACTGTTGTTTTATGGCCGAGGCTTCACTATCGGCGAAGACCAAGTTTGAATTGAATAGAGTGGCTGCTATTACAGCCAGCAGCAATAATGGACGCATGAGTATTTCTCCCGCAAACAAAAACGTTCGCCACGATGCTTAAGCACTGGTGACGGTGATTAAAAAACGTTACTTCGTTACGAAAGAAAAGGGGAGCGCGCGAGAAATAGCTTATTAACGGAGTGGGCAACCAGACACTCACGGAGAGACCGCTGGGCTGCGTACCACCGACTTGAACAGGCACCTGAATATCATGAGAATTCAGCCCATCGCCTGAATTTTCACACTGCAAAAATATTTGGCACGATTCATCTTGAGAGTGAAACGAATGCTCCACAGAGTGAGCAAGCACACCCAACTGCCCCACAAGCAATAGCAGGGAAATCAGTATTATAGGTGTCTTGAGGTGCTTTCGACTCATTATCGATTCGATCTATTTTTTGACCATGAAACCTAACGCCTCTATAAAAGACGCGTAGTGGAGTGATTTTTAATAGCCTTGCTAGGCATTTCGATCTTTATAGTAATAAAGCTCATCCGTTCCATTTTTGTTCGCGCCTGATATTTTACCTGCTGAAATATAATCACGCTTTTTCAGCAGGTCTTGCATTGGCTTGTTGCTACTTTCTGTTGAAATAAACAGTCTATCCGCCGCGTATTTTTCCTCGATGTGACTGAATAAACTTGAGGCAATATTAATTCTTCGGTATTCGGGATCAACTGCTAAATATTGTATAAATGCCCTTCCTAAAAGACCCGCCCTCGCGAACGATAAGAACCCACGGACGCAATCATCCTTTATATAGACATAAACCCTATTTTCATCGATATCTTCTTTACGATTCCCAGAAAAAGGGTCGAATGAGCTGATATCTTTATAATCTGCTAATACCGCGACTCTGATCATGTGGTAGTGCCTAACAGCGTATTAAGAGGTACCCGAGCGTCTAAACACTCGATTAAAAACAAAGCGCGCAAGAGTCACACTAAACCTATTCCATTTCAAGCATTTATTTGAACAGCCAATCAGCCTAAAAATAACGAACAGCGCAATGACATTTAAAGTGCATATTCCGGAGCAAGATGAACACCTATTCCGAATTAACGTGAACACCCATTCCGATTTATGTTGAACACCTATTCCGATGCAAGATGAACACTTTTGCGAATTTTCCGGAATCGGTGTTCAACATCCGGAATATGCAGCGCCAGCTTAAATTACCGCTCGTAATGATAGCGGCAAGAAATTATTGTTTTTTGATTATCATCTACCACATAAACAAGACGATTGGTGTCGTCGATTCCTCTTGACCAAAAACCAGCCAGATTTTCTTTCAATGATTCAGGTTTGCCGACACCTATCATGGATGGGAACGGGGCAGTCTTCGAGTAATAGGTATTTATTCCAGGTGTCGATACGCCTACGATTTCATCACGTTTTATTACTAATACCATATCCACCGATAAGTGGTAATAATGAAAGAGAACATCCAGTGCGCCAAGATAAACCGGTTGGAGACAGGAGCGCTATTCCTCACTTCAACCTTGAGCGCCCGCTCATTGCCACTGACAATATTAGCGCTTGTTCTGCAATCAAGAAATATTCCCGTACAATCAACCTCTCCCGAAATAGCGAAGCTATCTGTTAATTTCGGCAACGCTTAAACGATTTAAAATTGAAGGTAATCCGCTGTCAATTTCGCCTCGCTTATCCTTCAGTCTTCATACCGGTCATGTCGACGTACCCACGCCATTGAAAAAGGTAGATCGTCTTCATCTCTGCCTTTAGGCGTTAAATCAATGTGATGATAAGCGGAATTTAACATATCCAAACCACGAGAATAGCAAGAGTAGGTATGAAAAATATTGCCGTCATTATCCTTTAGAAACACACTCACACCAGGCGCTTCCTTCATAGGAAATTTTGTCATATGATAATTGTAATAAACATCGCCTTGCTCTTCTTTATCAGAGGGGAATGAGACATGGTAATCTTGGTTAAATTCACTCTCAAGCGAAGATACCCACTTAAACCCCCAACCCATTCGTTTTTTGTAATCAATTAACTTTTTTAATGGGCCTCGTGAGATAGCAGCAAAGGCTACATCTCGATGCTGAAGGTGAATAGGAATATTGTTAAAATTGTCCGCCCAAAATGAACAACTCGGACACCCTTCTTCCCAATCGGGGCCGAACATAAAATGATATACCACCAACTGGCTACAGCGACCAAATAAATCTCCTAGGGTCTCCTGACCACCCTCAGCATCAAAGGTATATTCACGATCAACTTTGACCCATGGTAATTCGCGACGCTCCCGACTCAGCTCGTCGCGTAATCGTGTAAATTCTTTCTCTTTGGACAGCAACTCTTTTCTCGCGACCAACCATTCACTTCTCGAAACAACTTTATGATCCGCCATTATATTTTCCTTTTTAAAAAACCATTTCCAGAATACTCAATGAGTGCTTAACGCTTCCAACTTGAGCGCACCCAGTGTGCCTCTAGAATGGCATTGTTCTACTTTTGCCTGTACACTTGTACAAACAAATTGTACAACCCCGACTGGTGCCTACAATGCAAACGGTTAACATTAGCGAATTTAGAGCCAACCTTTTGAAATACTTAGAGAAGGCCAATTCAGGCGATCAAATATCTGTCACCTCGAACGGCAAACTGTTGGCTACTATCACCCCTCCCGTTAATCAGAGAGAAACTGCCAAACAGCAATTACGCTCTCTCGCCTCGACATCAAAAATCCATGACGTCACCACCCCAACGGATTCTGACTGGGATGCACTGTCATGATATTAATGGACACCTGCGCAATCATTTGGGATGCTCTTGAACCAACAAAACTAACTCAAAAAGCATCTAAGTCAATTGAAAACGCTGACAAGCATCATGCGCTAATTATCTCAGACATTTCACTCTGGGAAATATCGATGCTAATAAAAAGGCGTCGCTTAGAAATAGAGACAACCGCCGCTAAATTTTTAAATTTATTTCTGCAATCAAGAAATATTTCCGTACAATCAATCTCTCCAGAAATAGCGGAGCTATCTGTTAATTTCGGTACTGAGATCAACAAAGATCCTGCTGATCGAATCATTGCTGCCACGTCTATAATACTAAATGCTCAGCTAGTTACAGCTGATGAAAAACTTCGTGAAAGTGACACGCTCGAAACGATTTGGTAGCAGAACAATAAATCATCTTAACTTCTCTTATCCTTCAATTCCGAAGGCCTTTGAGGAGATCACTAATCGATACCAACAAATTAAAGTCAAAAATTAAAGTGGCCAAAAATTAAAGTGGCTGCCCTTTAGTATTTTACGTTCCCTTCAGCACAATTCTGGTTAACCAATATTTCATAAATAGAAGAGCGGGCTTGCCCAACAATAGGATTAAGTCGCGGCTACGCGCGACCTATCCTTATTAGTTACAAGGCACTTGCTCGACCTCAGCACGCATCGTCTGCAAGCTTACTCAATCGAGCGACCATATCAGCTTTGGCGCGAAAGCGAAAAAATGCACCCGCGGCATCGGCGCGCTCTTCAATCACTTCGCAGGAGCTAAAGATCTCGCCACGCAACTCCTGTGCCGACCAAGGTAAAAAAATCTCGGATTCAATCAGATCCTCTTGAAAAACCTGCACAATCGACTGATGCAACTGAGTTATATCGTCCTTACGGCGCGCGCTAAGAACAATACAGCCGGGATATTTGGCTTGCAGCTCCGCAGTACGCTCTTCCTGTGAGACAGCGTCGGGCAGATAGTCAATCTTATTGAACACCCGAATGCGCGGTACACTATCGGCACCAATCTCGGCCAATACTTTATCTGTTACTTTAAGCTGCGCCTCAAACCCCGGGTCGCCTGCATCAATAACGTGCAGCAACAGCGATGCGCTAAGGGCTTCGTCCAACGTTGACTTGAACGAGGCAACCAGCCCATGGGGTAAATTTTTGATAAAACCAACCGTGTCACTCACCAATACCTTAGGCACACTTTCTGGCTGCAAGGCGCGTACCTTGGTGTCCAGCGTGGCAAACAGTTTATTGGCCACTAGCATTTCTTTGCCAGTCAAAGCGCGCATCAAGGTGGATTTACCCGCGTTGGTATAACCAACCAGCGCCACCTGTGATACCCCCGATTGTCCCAGGCGTCGTGCTCGCTGGGTATCGCGACCCGCCTCCATGGCATCAATTTCTTTTTGCAGTTCGGCAATACGATCGCGAACCTTTTGACTATCCGTCTGGCTGCGTGACTGCCCTGTACCGCGTCCGCCGGTACCGCTGCGCTGTCGTCCTGACGGTCCCTCGCGCTTGGCCGCCTCACGCAGGCGTGGCGCCATATAGGTTAGACGCGCAATCTCAACTTGTATCTTGGCTGCGTGTGAGCTGGCGTTTCGATAAAAAATTTCGAGGATAACCACCGTGCGATCCATCACCTCGCAACCGACATCATTTTCCAGATTGAGTGCCTGCGACGGCGAAATTTCATGGTCGACGAGAATAAACTCCACTGAATCATTAGCCGCCAACGGGTCAGCCTGCGACAACGCATCCGAGTCGGCTTGTTGGCTTTGTAAGAATTGTCGTATTTCCTCTCGTTTACCGACGCCCATATACGCCGCCGAGTCGAAAGACGAACGCTTTTGGGTAAATTGACCAACCACCTCTAGCCCTAAGGTCTTTGCCAGATCAGCCAATTCGGCCAACGACGACTCGAATTCAACATCGCTAACACTGTCTAATTGCACGGCGACGATCAGCGCACGCGGCATACATGGTTTTTCCGGGTTTGACATAGGGTCATTTCTCATCGGGTAG
>NVTH01000199.1 GCA_002401525.1 Moraxellaceae bacterium
CCAGAGCACAACGAATAGAAAATGCATCAATGCAAGACCTGACCCCGTTCGTGTGTGGAAAATGCATCAATGCAAGACCTGACCCCGTTCGTGTGACCCCGTTCGTGACCCCGTTCGCTATTACTCTACCTATCTTGCTGACTCTCCATGTAACTTCTCAGCAATTTATTGATTCGTGTCTGATAACCTTGTCCTTGAGACTTAAACCACACAAGAACATCGCTATCTATACGCAACGTCACCGGCTGTTTACTCGGCACTTTAATTTCTGCATTCTGGAAGAAGGCATCATCCAATTCTGGGATATCACTCGTATCGATATCTTTATCTTCCATTTCTGAGAGACGTTTCCAATCAGTCTTTGATACTTTGCTCATAACGACGCACCTCACGTTTATTCGCTTTTCGGGCCGAGATTATTCGGATCGTATCTTCATAGCGTTCGACATAGACCACAACTCCAATCAAGCTTTGTAGCCAGCCTACGCCTACCCAACGCTCTTCTCCGTAATCTTCTCGCTCATCCCACTCAATGAGCATAACCACCCTTGTATTGACATTTGTACATACAGCTTACTCCACTATTCTTACTTCTGCACGTTTACTTTCAGCAATTAAATCGCTATACAACGCCTCTTTCGGCTCATCATTCAGTACACCACCTCACCATCAACTTAATTGATGAGAGTCGTAATCCACTGTTTTTAAATAGATTTATCCATTTTCATTCTCTGCATTCAGCTCTCCTCCACCTCTTCAGCGGCTAAGCTAGTCAGCAACTCGACTTCGTCCGCGTCCTCATGAATCTCTATCTTTCTGACCCATTCATTTTCGCCGAGTCGGTGGCCGCATGGAGTTTAGGGGTCAAGATTTAGGGGTCAAGTATCATATTGCCATTTCACGCTTTACGCGGCTAACCTTACCCACTTGCAAGCAAGTTTAGTAAATTCTAATTAGCGGTCGCCCCATTTGGCCAAGGCCCTATTTTAAGAATTTCGCTTTTAATCACTCCCTCGAATTGCGGATACCTCTTCTCAAACATTGGAATGTCTCTTTCACTTCGATCCAAAATTTCGGGGTAACCATCAGCAACAATTGTCATGCCAAGAAAATTTTTGCCAGCCCGGAGATTCATATGAAAACCGCCTATATATTTTATTTCACCCTGAGCGACCTCAAAACTTAATGGGTTTGGATCTACTCGAGGGCTAATAAACACTCCGGCACTACTAAAGATTTTCCAAGTCGATAATTTATGCGTTCCCGCAGGAAGGGTAATCGCGAAAAGCCGGCCTTGTACTTTCCCAAATTCACTTGGTTTGTACCACCCGCCAGGAAATACTTCTTGAGTCGACTCTAACTGTCGGTAATTCTTATTTTCTTTATGGTTCATATAAAAAATTGCTTTGTTATTGTGTAGCCCACCCCCTATATCATTAGTAACAGAAAAAACCACGATTCCTTGGTCACTATCTAAAAAATTGAAGCCGTTTTCTATACTTGTAGTAGCACAACCAGAAAGAAACAACCCAACAAATATTAGTACGAGCGCTCTAAACATATCTATCCCCAAATTATTGTCAAAAAACTACCCACACTATCAAAAACATACAAAGTAGGAAATATGCCACACCTCAACCTTATCAGCTCCTACCTATTCAAAAATTTAGAGGCCAAGTATCATATTGCTGTTTCACGCTTTACCCGATTCACTCTACGCACCAACTTCTGATCCCCTTCCATCAACTCCTTGAGCTTTTTAATCGTCATCGGGATGCTCCCCGTTCGCTTCAACCCAAACGCCCTTGCAATATCCGTAAGCCGTTACCCTCCCAATTCCTGGCAAAGGTGCATCTCGACCCACCGAGGCACGTTATTACTCCCACCTCGTTGCGTTACCCTAATTGACCCAGGGGAGACTTTAAATATTGCCGCTACTTTGTCAACAATCGCTGAAATCTCCGGCCTAAATAGTATGCTATCAGCATAGTTCACGGCCTCGTCCTTAGTGATCCGCTGGCCATAGGCCCATGGAGGAAATTCATCGCTTCCCAAATAGGGGAAGCATTGTCCTTATCGTAGAATTTTACACGCTCCTCATCCACGCCCACTTCTACAAACGCCTTATATTCTTTTTCCCTCGTTTTAACGGTGATAGAAGAATAGACTGCATTGAGAGAAAGCCACTCAGATGGTAGCTAGCGCTTAACAATGTAATGGAAATAACTAGGCCGCAGATACCTGCATATTCCGGAACAAGATGAACACCTATTCCGAATTAACGTGAACACCCATTCCGATTTATGTTGAACTTCTATTCCGACGCAAGATGAACACTTTTGCGAGTTTTCCGGAATCGGTGTTCAACATCCGGAATGGAGGATCAATCCCCTCGAAAACAACCTCTTAAGCATTGATTTTTAATCACTTACTATCACGTTCCTTCCCCCAAAAAAGGAGTGCGATAGCCATGGCTGCTAAGAGGACTAAAATGCGTACCATTAAAGAGATTCTACGGCTTCATTATCAGGCCAATCTAAGTCAGCGTCAGATTTCCAAAAGCCTAAATATATCCTTAGGCTCGGTCTCACTTTATCTCAGTCGTGCCAAAGAGGCCGGCTTCATTCATTGGCCGTTACCCGACAATATTGATGACGCTGCTTTGGAATCCGCACTATTTCCAAAGCGTCCCGCAGACGCTCATGCTGGTTATGTGGTGCCTGATTACGTCGAAATTCATCAAGAACTCAAACGTAAAGGCGTCACGAAACAATTGCTTTGGGAGGAATACAAGCACATCCATGGCGGTAACGGATACCAGTATTCTCAATATTGCCAGCGTTACCGCCATTGGGTAAAGCAACAACAATGCTCGATGCGACAGATCCATAAAGCCGGTGAAAAACTCTTTATCGACTATTGTGGCCCCACCGTTCCTTTCGAAAAAATCAGACTGGATTGAATCTCACGTCAAAGCCTTTCAGTTTTTTGGCGGTGTGCCGGATATTATCGTGCCCGACCAATTAAAAAGTGCCGTTACTAAATCCTGCCGTTATGAACCCGAGCTCAACGAAAGTTATCAACATATGGCGAGCCATTACCAATGCGTTATTATTCCCGCGCGACCTCGAAAACCCAAAGATAAAGCCAAGGTCGAAAACGCAGTATTAGTGGTTGAACGTTGGATATTGGCTCGCCTACGACACGTTGAGTTTTTCTCGTTAGCGCAGCTCAACCAGGCCCTCGCAGCGCTACTCGAAGACCTCAATCAACGCCCCTTTAAATCATTGCCCGGAACTCGGGCCAGTCAATTTGAATTACTCGACAAACCTGCAATGAATCCTTTGCCTGCAGAACCGTATCAGTTCGTAGAATTCAAACTCGTGCGCGTCAACATTGATTACCACATTGAATTCGATCAGCATTTCTATTCGGTGCCTTACCATTTAGTAAAACATCAGCTTGAAGCGCAAGTAACGTGCGACAGTGTGGCGTTATTTTTTAACCATAAACAAGTTGCACGACACGCTCGAAGCACTCAAAAATACGGCTATACAACGCATTTGTCACACCTGCCAGAGTCACATCGAAAACATCAGCAATGGACGCCAGAAAGAATTTTAACGTGGGCGCAATCCATTGGCCCCAACACACTACTGATCACTCAAGATTTATTCCATCGAAAATCTCACCCCGAACAAGCCTACCGCGCATGCCTTGGATTATTAAACCTCTCTCGCCGTTACGATTCAGTTCGCCTTGAGGGCGCATGTCAGCGAGCAGTCACGATTAAATCGCCTTATTTAAAAAGCGTTAAATCAATTTTGAAACAAGGCATTGATCAACTCGAGTTAAGCTCTAATGCTTGCGGCAATGCAATATCCGCTTCTTCCTCAATGCCTCACGACAATATTCGCGGCGCCGAATATTACAACCCAAAATCCTAAAGGGGAAAACCATGTTACAACAACAAAATTTACTCCAGCTGCGACAACTCAAGCTCAGCGGGATAGCCGACGCATTGGAGCTGCAATGCAGTCAACCCAACACTTATGATGAACTGGGATTTGACGAACGAATTGCATTGCTGATTAACCAAGAAGCCACTTATCGAGATAACAAACGACTCAAGCGATTATTAACAGCTGCTCGATTTAAAGTGCAAGCTCGCCTGACTGACATTAACTACGAACACCCGCGCGGGTTAAAGCGAAAACAGATTGCTGATTTGCAAACCAATGATTGGATCGAAAAAAATCGCAACCTTTTAATCACCGGTCCCACGGGGTGCGGAAAGACGTACCTGGCATGTTCGGTGGGGCATCACGCTTGTTTGAATGGCTATAGCGTTCGCTACTTTAGAGCCACACGATTATTTGAAGCGTTAACGATTGCTCACGGTGATGGAAGCTATTTAAAGCTGATTAATCAAATCGCAAAGACAGACCTCTTAATCATGGATGATTGGGGCTTAGAGATGCTCACACAAAGCCAGCGCAATGATCTTCTAGAAATCATGGAAGACCGGCACGGTACTCATTCAACGCTGATTACCAGTCAATTGCCGGTCACTAAGTGGCACGCTCATATTGGTGATCCCACCTTAGCGGATGCCATTTTAGACCGCTTATTACACAATGCTCACAAGCTGAAATTGAAGGGAGACTCGATGAGAAAGTTGATGTCGTCATTGACTGATGATGAACACCTAGGCTAAATAGTATAAAGGCAATGCTTGAGTGGTTTTAGGTGTTCATCTTGCGTCGGAATGAGTGTTCAACTTGAACGGAATACGCACACCTGGCAAAACGCCCTCATCTCGAGCTTTAAATACCAAGCAAGCACGGTCAGCATCGTAGACTTTGCGTCCTTAAAATACGCGGCGTAAACAACTACATTAAAGATGACATCAAATCCCAACCACGAGACTTCAAGGCGTACCGGCGTCCAAGGATGAATCATCGGCCAACCACGGGAACATGGCTAAACCACACAACGCTAACACTACAATTTTTTCATCGATTACTTCCTAACATTCTTTGCCGTAGATTAATCAATTTCAATCACTGTAGTCGGGAATAATTTTATATCCCATACCAGGGTTTGGGTGGCGGTGCGGTGCATTGTTCATCCCGGGTTACGCTTATTGGGTTACCTCAGGAACCCCAACAAATAGGCTTCGATCGTTGAACATGTTGGGGTTCATTCTTCACCCCAACCTACGGGCTTCATTTAATGCTTATAGCCTTTTAACTAAAGTTTAGAGTGAACTACCCCATCAAGACGCGTTTAAAAGCTTCGTCTCATTGTAAAAACAGTACGAATTAGGCTGTTTATGCGGCCTTTTTTAATTTTTGTTCGTGTTGCTCAATAT
>NVTH01000200.1 GCA_002401525.1 Moraxellaceae bacterium
CATTAAAAATGATGAGTTTAGGCAATCGGCCTGTCGCGCGTTTAATCTTTATCATTCCTCTTTATACAGCGAATATTCTGATCGCTTGGCGCCTGTCGCGATTATTCCAATGCATACTCCGGAGGAGGCGATCGCAGAACTGGATTACGCCGTAGGGGAGCTAGGGTTGAAATCCATTCTTTTACAAGGATTTGTCCAACGTCCAATTCCTGTGGCTAAAGGCAGTGCTCGTCCGGCGGAATATTTAGATTGTTATGGCTGGGAAAGCGCATACGACTATGACCCTGTGTGGCAAAAGTGCATGGATCTTGGGGTTTCTCCGGCATTTCACGCCTCAGGGATGGGCTGGGGAAGTCGAATGTCCACCTCCAGTTATGTGTTTAATCACCTAGGTAACTTTGCGACTGCGCAAGAGGCTATCTGCCGATCGTTATTATTGGGGGGAGTCACCCAGCGCTTTCCAGATTTAAAATTTGCTTTTCTGGAAGGAGGTGTTGGCTGGGCTTGTAATCTTTTTTCTGATGTTATTTCACATTGGGAAAAACGAAATTTAAACGCTATTCAGCGTTATAACCCTAAAAATTTAGACCGCGATTACTTTGATCAATTGTTTGACGACTATGCACCGGATAGCTTTAAAAGCCACCGTGCCGATATCGGTCGAGCGTTAAAGGTATTAAGTAATCCAGATGAAAAGCCGGATACGCTGAATGAGTTTTGTAACATTGATGTTAAAAATGCKGAGGAACTGAGCGATTTATTTGTCCCCAATTTTTATTTCGGTTGCGAAGCGGACGACCCCATTAATGCTTATGCATTTAATACCAAAGTGAACCCTCAGGGGAAAAAATTAAAGGCACTCTTCAGCTCTGATATTTCACACTGGGATGTGACCGATATGGGGGAAGTGCTGATAGAAGCTCATGAACTGGTCGATAAGGAATTGATTTCTGAACAAGATTTTCAATTGTTCAGTTGTGATAACGCTGTGGAATTGTACCGAACTAATAATCCTCAATTCTTCCAAGACACCGTCATCGAAGATTACCTTAAACAGAAAAAGTAACCAAACGTTGAAATAATTTATTCACTTAAAGCTAGGGACAAAAGGAGATCGACCTATGATTAAGACGCCAGTATCTGCTGATTCACACATTACTGAGCCGCCCGATTGTTACACCGCTCGAATTGCCAGCAAGTATAAAGACACTGCGCCGCACATGAAAAGAATTGATGGCTTAGGGGATATCTATGTCATTGACGGCATGGATCGCCCCGTGCCAATGGGGTTGGTAGCAGCCGCGGGGAAAGACCCTAAAGACATTAAAGTCGCCGGTACTAATTTCGAGGATTTACATCTCAGCGGCTGGGATCCGAGTCATCGCCAAGCAGATCAAGAAATCGACGGAATCTGTGCGGAGATAATATACCCCACTGTAGGGATGCTTTTATGTGCGCATGCAGACGGTGCGTACAAGCGCGCGTGTTTTGATGCCTACAATCTTTGGCTGCAAGAATTTTGTTCTGAAATTCCAGATCGGGCGTTTGGTTTAGGCCAAATTGCAATCACTACAGTGGATGAGGCCATTGAGGATCTTAAGCGGATCAAATCTCAAGGCCATGTGGGTGTGATGATGCCCAGCCAACCTTGCACCGATTTTGATTACGATGATAAACGTTTTGATCCTTTATGGGAGGCCGCGGTCGATCTCGATTTGCCGCTGTCGTTTCATATCCTAACGGGTAAAGGGGATAATCTAGCGGGCTCCAGAGGGCCGATGATTAATGGATTCCTCTCCATTATACGAAGCTGCCAGGATGTCATGGGCATGTTTATTTTCGGCGGCGTGTTCGACCGCTTCCCGGATTTAAAGTTGGTGTGTGCCGAGGCGGATGCCGGATGGGCTCCGCATTATATGTATCGATTGGATCATGCTTATGAATATCATCGTTTTTGGATGAAAGCGCCTCCTTTAGAGAAAAAGCCTTCTGAATATTTTAAAGAAAATATATCCGTCACATTTCAAGACGACCACGTCGCCTTTTTGACCAAGGACCTTGTGAATATAAAAGGCTTAATGTGGGCAACGGATTTTCCTCACAGCGATTCCACCTGGCCGAGGTCTCAGGAAATATTAGAATCTCAAACCACTCATTTGACAGTGGAAGAACGGAATTTAATATGCCGTGAAAATGTGATTAATCTTTATAATCTTCCTCTAGAGATTTGATAAGGAAATTTAAATCAGCGCTCAGAATACCAAGAAGATTGGCCCAAGAAATAGATTATTTTGGTAGGACGGGCGCTTTAACTTAATCATCGAATTCAATAAAGGGTATTTTAAAAAACAGTGTGCCCTGGATTCAATAATTCGGTATTACACACCATTACTGTTGTGGAGAAATAATTGTGGCCTATGACATTAAAATAATAAACGGAAGTATTATCGACGGTAGTGGGGCAAAGGCATATGCCGGCGAAGTTGGCATTAAAGACGGCAAGATAGTGGCCTTAGGGAACGCGCCAGAAGATGCTGCTGAGGTGATAGACGCTAAGGGTAACGTAGTTTGCCCAGGGTTTGTCGATATTCATACTCATTATGACGCGCAAATTATTTGGGATCGCATGTTAACGATCTCGCCGTGGCATGGCGTCACTACCACCGTGTTAGGGAATTGCGGCTTTGGCGTAGCACCCACACGCGCCGAACACAGAGACCTTATAGTCCGGACACTTGAGAAAGTGGAGGGCATGAGCGCTGAAACATTGTTCGAGGGGCTTGGGCAAGACTGGCCGTTTGAAACGTTTCCCGAATACCTCGATGCGATCGAAAAATCGGGCTCCGCGATTAATGTGGCAGTCATGATCGGGCATACGCCATTACGACTTTATGTGCTCGGAGAGGAATCCACAGACAGGGAAGCGACAGAAGAAGAAATTGCCACGATGCGGGGAATCGTTAAAGAATCGCTAGAAGCGGGCGCCATTGGTTTTGCCAGCTCGAAGTCATTTACCCATACGGGTTACAAGGGAAAGCCTGTGCCTAGCCGATTAGCCTCTACTGAAGAAATCAAAGAGCTAGCGCGACCGCTTGGTGAGTTAGGGCGAGGCATTATGCAGGCGACGGTGGGCCCGGGTTTAAGCTTTGATGAGTTCGATGAAATATCCCTGGAAAATAAAGCAACGTGAGTTGGACTGCGCTATTGGCTGGAGGGGGGATATTTGGATTGGGCTCGATTGATGATCAACTCGCGCGTGCGGCTAAATCGGTTGAGAAAGGAGCCACTGTCTTCCCTCAGGTCACTTGTCGGCCGCTTAATTTTGAATTTAGTTTTAAAGAACCTTTTGTGTTTGAAATGCTACCGATGTTCAAAAAGATTTCGGCGTCTACGCAAGAAGAAAAAATTGCCATTTATGATGGCGAAGAATTTCGTGAGTTTTTCACCCAAATGGTCGAAAAAGGTAGGTTGGCCGATGCGTGGACGCATACCGCTATTTCATGGTGTGCTTCCGAGCCAGAACTTGAAGAGCGGCTGATCGTTGATGTGGCCAAAGAGCGGGGCCTAAGTTCTGCAGATTGTGCGCTTGATCTTGCCTTAAGAGATAACCTTGAAACACGATTTCGGCTTCCTGTAGCCAATGCAAACGAGGATGAGGTGGAGATTTTATTGCAGGACCCCAATATTGTGTTGGGACTGTCCGACGCTGGGGCTCATGCCAGCCAGCTCTGCGATGCCTGCTTTTCCACCCACTTGTTAAGTCGTTGGGTGAGAGAGCGCAAGACTTTGTCATTGGAGAAAGCCGTTTATATGTTAACTCTCCGAGCAGCTGAAGTATTTGGAATCACTGACCGTGGTTTGCTTGAAGTGGACCGACCCGCGGACGTGGTGATATTTAACCCCGAGACGGTGGGGTGCAGTAAATTAACGCGTGTATTTGACCAACCTGGAGGTGCGGATCGTTTAGTGTCTTATTCAAGTGGAATTGAAGCAGTGGTGGTGAATGGTACTCTGTTACGTCAAAATGATCGTGACTTATTGTCTCCTGATGGCCCTCTGCCGGGGCGTCTGCTTCGCAACGGGTTTGCCAATTAATATTTACTGTTAATATTAATGGTTTTTCTGTCTCCTTAGATTCCTATTCATAAATAGCCGCCCCATCCATGGGGCGGCTCTCCTTTTTACTTCCCTTCTAAAACGCCCTTACAAATTCAATTTTCTGGTTTTGTTTATTTATTTAACTAGTGTTGACTGCGGAATTTAATTGGTCACGCGTTAGTATTACTAAATCACATGTAAATACTAGTTAATTTATTGCCTGTAATTAATGGACAGATATTTATTCTGACTATACTGAGCATAATAGGTGCCGTATTGCTTGGTATTTTTTTGGTGCGAATCAAATTGTTTAGAGTGATAAGGGGCATTGCAAATGAACGCAATAGGATTTTGCCAAGGTAATCACTAAGGACCCTTTTGGAGTGTCAAAAATGAGTGGAAAAATTAGCGGCTTTAGCGCCAATAAAAAATTGATTAGCTGTCTAATTGGCGCATCGTGTGTCTATTTGATTGTGCCCTGTGCAGTGTTGGCAGAGGAAGAAGAAATCGAAGAGATTATTGTAACGGGCTCCTACATAAAGCATTTGCCTGAGGATTCTCCCACACCCATTCAGGTGTTGGATCGATTAGAGCTAGAAGCCAGTGGCGTACTTCAAGTGGCTGACATCATGGCGAATCTAACCGTTAATTCGGGGTCTGAATTCCGGTCTAACTTGACTATTTCAAATGGAATGGCAGGTTCCGCAAACCTTAATTTACGGGGATTAGGGCTTGGTTCCACCTTAGTATTACTGAACGGTAAACGCTTGACTTTAAGTAGCATTGTCTCCAATGACGGCAGCAGTTTCGTCGACATTAACCAAATCCCAATGAATATGATCGAAGCGGTTGAAATCCAAAAGGACGGCGCGGCTGCTACTTACGGCACCGACGCAGTGGCCGGTGTGGTTAATTTTAAAACCCGCTCGGATTTTGAAGGCTTCGAATTAAGAGCGGGAAACCAATCCACCGTCAATGATTTCCAAATGGATAATGACATATCAATGCTTTGGGGCGCTGGCAATGGGACTACCCATGCAGTGATATCCGTGCTGGCGTATGATCGAACACCATTAGACGCGGTGGATCGTGATTTCGCGATTACGGATCAGACGATAAGTACATTGGGCGCGCCTGGGGCACTTTTGCTTAATGGGGTGCCTTATTTGGATCCTAGTTGTGAAGCTCAAGGAGGCATCGCCA
>NVTH01000201.1 GCA_002401525.1 Moraxellaceae bacterium
AAAATCCAAAGAGACCATTATTTTGGGGCTTTTGATGGCGGCTGCCGCGAGAGGGATGTGGGCATGCGCGGGAATTCCAAGATAATGAGGCGTGACCTCCAATCCAACGTCGAGATTTATTAAAGGGATGCCGGCGACTATGATGTCCGCTTTCAATTGCACGATATCTCGGACCGGACCATTTTTAACGGCTTTAAACTTAGCGACCACGTTGTCGTTGGTGAGGGTAATGGTAAAGAATACTTTGGCGATTACTCTCAGTTTCATCACATCAAGCATGGTGACGTTAGCGGGGGCTGATTCGTAGAAGAAGTCAGTCCACACCAGTAGGTTGTCAGGAGATGCCTGCATGGACCAATGGTCAGTGATAAATAAAGATTTTTCTACGTCGAAATTGGCGTAATCTTTGCTGCTTCTCGCATCACTGCCTTTGACTACATAAGCAAAGCCGGTGTAGCTGCCGTGAGTGATCTTTAATTCTGCGACGATGTCGGCTTGAGTTGCTGCTTTTGCATCCTGACTCAATGCTGGGCCCGTGTCGCGAAGCATAAACACCAGCTCGTCTTCGGCATCGAAAATACCTTCTTCACCAGAGATGGCAATGCCCCCTCCAGCTACATAGACAGACTCTTGTACATTTCTTTCATCGAATTGGAAAGGAATGGGCTCGAGCTGGTTGTCGCTGACGACTTGCAATGAGTAGTCCTTAAATTCTAATCCCTTAATAGAGGCGAGTTGTTGGGTGTCCACGGTGACTAGAAGAACGTTGTTAGCCACTTGATACCCGACCGACTGRGGGGCAATAGTGGCTAATGCAGGCTGCAGGATAAAGGTAGAGGCGAGGAAGCAGAAGCTTTTGATCCAGGTTGCTCGGGTGATGCGAGAAAATATCAAGCTGTTCATATTATATTCCTGATTATTACCANTTTTTTTGATTGGCTGAGTACATTAAATTTTTGTTGTGGCTTATTTTTAGTGAATGCTTNAAATCGTTTTGTTAATTCTTGGTTTTGTTAAGGCGTTGCTTTATTAATGCGTTGTTTTATCTAAATGTTTTTATTTTTGGGTGCTGGATTAGGCCCGGCCGGTGTGAGCTAAGCGAGGCACTGCACGGGAAAAATTGATTTAGTAGGCTTTAGTAATAAGGTATTGATTGCTAATTATTGGCGGATAATACAGGCCATATATGAATATGTCTAAGATATATTTATAACGCTAGGTGACAAACTGCCTGTCGGGCGAATACCGGTAAAAGCTCTTGTTTGACGTCACAGCTGTGGGACATTGCAACGGCTATTGATACTTTGAGGTTATAAATCAGCCAATTGCAGGCTGGATTAGGGGAATAAAAGGGTCGCCAAAAGTAAATTAATGGGAGGGGTTTTGGGGTATCAAGCGCATTTTATGGCAGCTTCTTGGCGCTATTTTTTACTTATAACGCCAAGAAAACTGTTTTTGATTTAATGGGGTATATCGGTCTAATCAGTGGGTCGACTTATTTTGGGGTATCACTTAGAATAATTCGTGTTGTGGTTCATGTTTTTATGTTCTTCCAGTTGACGCTGGTGAGTGGGTGAGTCTAGGAGTTTGCTTGTGGTGTTGGTTCGTCGAATTAACGGTGCCGTCGTGGTGCCTGAGTTCCAGAGTCCTTGGGTTATTAATGGGGAAATGTTTTTCGCATTGATTTTTGTGTTGGCGCTTGCTTCGTCAAGTCAGCGAGTGAACGCGGAGGATGAAAGTTTTCTGATCTCGCTAAGGATATTAGCTCCCATTACTTTGACTGAGTCCCAGTCTCTTTCGTTTTCTAATTCATTGGCAGGCTCTGATAACGACGTGGTGATCCTGCCTACGTCCGGCGAAGCCGCTAAATTTTCGGCCTCAGGGGAAGCGGATTATGCCGCTACGGGAAGCATCATAGAAAGCAGCATCGTACTGACCACCGGTGAGGGTACGGATTCGACTGAACAAATCACCATTGATACCTTTGTGCTGGGTGGCGATATGAGCAGTGGTGGTAATCTGACCTTTGATTCAGAGGGCAGTGCAAGTAATTTGAATGTCGGTGGGACCGCTCATATATTAGCGGAAGATATCATTGGCGCTTACTCCGGGGCCGCCACTTTTCGCTTGGTTTACAATTAGTTTACCTGCAATTTTAGAGCAGTTTTTGCTAATCGATTGCCTAAGGCTTTACAAAGCTGGGCTTCGTGTTCTGATACCGGTTGCTTGTTGTCGGTGTTAGCCCAATGGCTTGGGCCATAAGGTGTGCCACCCTCTCGGGTGTGAATTAAGGCGCTTTCACTGTAAGGAATGCCCAGCAGCATCATGCCGTGGTGGAATAGCGGTAACATCATGCTGGTCAACGTGGTTTCTTGCCCGCCGTGTAAACTCGATGTGGAGGTAAATACTCCCGCAGGTTTATCGATTAAATCCCCCGCCATCCACAAGTCATTAGTGCCGTCTAGATAATATTTTAATGCGGCGGCCATGTTGCCATAGCGAGTCGGACTGCCCAGCGCCAACCCTGAACAGTTTTTCAAATCATCGTAATCCGCGTAAAGTGCACCTGACGAGGGAATGTCGTCCTGGCTTGCTTCACACACGGTTGAGACCGCAGGGACTGTTCTAATTTTCGCTTCGATGCCGCCAATTTCCTCCACGCCGCGACCAATAAGTTGTGCCATTTGAGCGGTGGCGCCGTAGCGGCTGTAATACAAAACTAATACGTAAGGCGTCATGGCTTAAATTATTTCCAGTACGTTTTCAGGAGGGCGGCCAATGGCTGCTTTGCCTTCGTTCACGTAAATGGGGCGCTCGATTAAGCGAGGGAATTGCACCATGGCTTGTAGAATGGCCTTATCATTCAAGCTTTCATCCGCTAGTTTTTGATCTTTATATTCTTGTTCTTTCTTTCTCAGTAGCTCCCTAGGCGTCATGCCGAGCATCTTAATGACTTTGCGTAATTCCGTTTCACTGGGGGGCGTCTCCAGGTAAAGCACTATTTCGGGGTCGATATCGCGGCTTTTCAGCAGTTCTAGCGTTTGCCTGGATTTGGAGCAGCGTGGGTTGTGGTACAGCTTGCCTTGGCTCATAGGGAAAGTCCTTTAGAAATTTAACGGTCGATTTTCGCTGGGCATTGTATACTTCTTTGAGGCATAAATTAATGGCCTATTGATCACCTAAGAGGATTTCTTGCTACGTTGCTTAAATCGATAAAAGTCATTGTCACGGGGCGGGTGCAGGGTGTGTATTACCGTGCCAGCACTCAGCGCACSGCGCGTCAATTAGGCTTGAATGGCTGGGTTAAAAACCTGCCTGATGGCGATGTAGAAGCGCTTATTTGTGGTGAGGAATCCAAGGTGGATGAATTACAGCGCTGGATGCGGCAAGGCCCTGAGGCTGCTCAAGTAGATGCTTTGCAAGTGTGCGAGACAGATTTCCAAGAATGTGGCGATTTCTCCATTCAGCGTTAGCAGTGGAAAGCTCAGCCCCAAATTTATTTTCTTCTGAGTGTATAATAGTCCGTTGAATAGGAGRCAGTTTTCTAAGTTTATWAAYCAGGTTTATTAACCGGATTTATTAAGCTGCCTTAGCTAGCCATTTTAGTGACCACCGATAAACGAGTTTTTAATATGACAGTCATTCAGCAGGACCACGTGATTGATAGTGTGGCCGACGCTTTGCAATTTATTTCCTATTACCACCCTCTCGATTTTATTCAGGCGGTTCATCGAGCCTATGAAAAGGAGCAATCCCCTGCAGCAAAAGATGCCATGGCCCAAATCTTGGTTAATTCGCGTATGTGTGCTCAAGGACGTCGACCCATCTGCCAGGACACCGGCATTGTGACGATTTTTGTGAAGGTGGGGATGAACGTACAGTGGGATGCTTCATTGAGTTTGGAAGAGATGATTAATGAAGGGGTTCGAAGAGCCTATACCAACAAGGATAATATTTTACGGGCGTCTATTATGGATGACCCGCTAGGGAAGCGATCCAATACCAAAGATAATACGCCTGCGGTAATCCACACTCAGCTTATTAAAGGCGATACCGTGGATATTACCGTTGCCGCTAAAGGCGGCGGGTCAGAAAACAAATCCAAATTAGCGATGCTAAACCCCAGCGACAGTGTGGTGGATTGGGTGTTAAAAACGGTGCCGACGATGGGGGCAGGCTGGTGCCCACCGGGAGTGTTAGGCATCGGTGTGGGCGGCACTGCGGAAAAAGCAATGTTGTTGGCGAAAGAGTCTTTAATGGAGCCCATTAACATTCAAGAGCTTATTGATCGAGGTCCCAATAGCCGTGTGGAAGAGTTACGCTTGGAAATCTACGACAAGGTCAATGGTTTGGGTATTGGTGCGCAAGGGCTGGGTGGCTTGACCACTGTGGTGGATGTAAAAATCAAGGATTACCCCACCCACGCGGCATCCCTTCCGGTAGCGATAATCCCCAATTGTGCCGCGACCCGGCATGCGCATTTTGTGTTGGACGGTTCGGGACCGGTAGAATTGGCTCCGCCGAAGTTGGAAGATTGGCCGGAAATCTCCTGGAAAGGAGGTGAGGGCGCTCGGCGGGTGAATTTGGATACAGTGACTCGTGAAGAAGTGGCCAGCTGGAAGCCAGGTGAAACAGTTTTGTTAAACGGCAAAATGTTAACCGGACGGGACGCCGCCCATAAAAAAATCGCTGACTTATTGGCGAGTGGTGAAGGGTTGCCCAGCAATGTGGATTTTAAAAATCGATTTATCTATTACGTTGGGCCAGTGGATCCCGTGCGCGAAGAAGTCATGGGGCCTGCAGGGCCTACGACCGCTACTCGGATGGATAAATTTACTGAAATGATGTTGGCCGAAACGGGTTTGTTAGGCATGATTGGCAAGGCTGAGCGAGGCCCTGTTGCCATTGCGTCGATCAAAAAGCATAAAGCGGTTTATTTGATGGCAGTGGGCGGGGCCGCTTATTTGGTCTCCAAGGCGATTCGTAAATCGAGAGTAGTGGCGTTCGAAGAAATGGGCATGGAAGCGATTCATGAATTCGAGGTGGAGGACATGCCGGTTACCGTGGCAGTCGATTCATTGGGTGAGTCCATTCACGCCACTGCGCCGAAAATTTGGCAGGCGAAGATTGGTAAGATTCCTTTGGAAAATATTCCCACGGAAGACAGTTAGTCCTTTTAATAGACGCATCGATGGCGTGTTCCCTTTGGGTTATTGCCTCGATGCGCTTTTGCAGCGCTAGGATCAATTGTATGGTTCACTATTGATTGCAGTTGATTATA
>NVTH01000202.1 GCA_002401525.1 Moraxellaceae bacterium
TACTTATACGGGCATTTAAACTGCTGTAATTACTTTGCAATTCTTCCGTTCGTAATTTCAATTCTTGATTCTGCCGAAGTAAACTGGATTTTTCTCTCCTGCTATCCAATGATCGATCGCATTGAGACTAACCAATATTGGATTATAGCCCTGGTTACCTATTACTACCCCGTAGTACTTGATATCAGTAAAAAATAGTGGCAGGTTGCTTATATCTTCTATGTGGGGATTCCGAACGATGGTATGATAATCATCAAAATAAAATCCGTTTGTGAAATGATTGGAATAAGCCAAACATAACATCAGGAGAAAAAACCCAGCTAAGATGTAGAAAGTCTTTTTATCGTTCATCACTTTTTTAACAACATTACCCTAAACACCTCAATCTGTTTTGAATTAGGGATTCAGCACTTCTTCCTTGTTCTTTTTATGACAAATAACAAGTAAACCCTGCCTGAATGTCAAGAACCTTGCAAAAAAATTATACGATCTTTTGTTGCCATAATAATATCGAAAACAAGAAATCTCAAACCCACAAAGATCGAGTATACTTTCCAGGGTGTACCTGTCGTGCCACATAGTATGTGTAGGGTTGGGCTTGTGGATAACGGTTAACCATTTTGCATTGTCCCCAACCGCTTTAGCGTCTGCAGCAACTTGTTCAAAAGTTGTCGGATCCATGAAATGCCAAAACTCGCCATCTGTGTAGAGATATTCCATATCGGTTTCCATCACATCAGCGGACTCAAAGCTTTCGCCTGATTTGAATGTTTTTTCAATCGTTCTTCCAGTTAATAGGAATAAAACCTTGGTTTTTGCAAAAGCTTGCCCTTTACCTGGACGGACAAAGTTATTTTCGACAATAGAAACAGGCTCTCCATTTAGCATGAATTTTAAACCTGAACGAAAGTCATTTGTTGTGTATGATGCCATTTTATTTGTTAACCCTAACTAGTCGGTCGATGGAAATTTCTGAGCCAATCATACCTGTTTCAACTCCCTCTTGTCAGCTCAAATCTTGGAAAAATGAGTTAAAAACAGCGATTTCCAGTGTGGATGAATTACTTAGTTACGTTGAGATAAACAAAAATGAAGTTAAACAATTAATCGTTGAGAATAGCGATTTTAAGGTGAGGGTTCCAAGAACTTACTTAGATAAAATTGAAAAGGGTAATATCCAAGATCCCTTATTACTACAAGTTTTGCCAAAAATCGGTGAGACTCAAACCCAAGTCGGATTCGTTAAAGATCCTCTTAATGAACAAAAGACTGAAACGACGAGTTTGCTACATAAATATCATGGTAGAGCTTTATTAATCCTTTCTGGCGCTTGCGCAGTCAACTGTCGATACTGCTTTAGACGGCATTTTCCYTAYGCTGAWCAYCGYTTTGRTWYTGAAGCACAAACAAAYGCSCTWRATTATATYGGTAAKGATGTTTCAATWTCAGAAGTGATTTTKAGTGGTGGTGATCCTCTKATRTTRCMAGATAAAGCAATTGATGAATTGATWACMGCTTTAGARAATATWCCWSWYRTTARWYRMYTAWKRATTCATACGCGATTACCGGTAATGATCGCATCAAGATTGACTTTGGAATTAGCGCAAAGACTTTCGATTAGCCGTTTTGCGGTGAGTATCGTCTTACATATCAATCACCCCAACGAAATTGACGATGATGTTGAACACGCTCTACTACAGCTTAAAGATGCTGGAATCACACTATTAAACCAAAGCGTATTGCTTAAAGAGATTAACGATCAAGCCGACACATTGACGACTCTTAGCCACCGAATATTTAAAGCCGGCGTTCTGCCCTATTACCTTCATGTGTTGGATGCAGTACAGGGAGCCGCTCATTTCGATGTGCCAGAATCAGTGGGTATACACATCATCGCTGAAATGACGCAAAAACTACCTGGGTATTTGGTGCCTCGACTTGTGCGAGAAAACCCAGGTGCCACTTCAAAAACCACGGTCACCCTCATTACTGACTGATCAAACGTAAACACGATGACTGCACCGAGAAAACAAACCAAATTACAGTTCAAGTCTCATCGCCACACTCAACGCTATGTGAGGCAAGTATCATTTTCATGACATAACCATTGACCAACTCGGCGCACCGAGTACGCAGTTTATTGGTTCTCCTCTATACTTTCCCATTATATGTAAAATCCGGAAAGTTCAGAAATGTCCAGTATTAACCAACACGTACGGCTTGAGCCCAAGGAAGCGCTCAATCCAAATCTCAGTTTTTGCACCGCAAAACCAAACGCGCTACGCGTATGGGTGGAAGAACTACCTATAACCAACATTCCAAAAGCTTCGAAGTTATTGCACGATGCAATTATCGAAGTACATCTATTGATAACTCCACCCGAGAACCGTTTTCAGCTATTAGAAGTTCTCGCCGAACCGATTCGGGCTATTTGTATAGTACTGACCAAAAATTACCTTGGTCAGACCCTTGTGCTGACACAAAAAACCATGAATGCGGCGCAGCTGAGCCAAGCACTGCAATCCGAACTAGCATCCGCTTACGAACGTGTGATTGTCGATACAAAAGACACCCGCACCGGTATCACCCGAAAACCGCCTGCGTATACCGCGACGGCAATATACCGCTGTATTGCTGAGCTACTGCAACTGCAACTGCGCTGCCACCTTTTGTATTCTGCACTACCGGATTATTATTGGCTCAAATTGAACACGCTGTATTTATACGCAGAGCAACTGAATTATTTATCCATCACACAGCAGACTCCAGGTTTCGAGCATTTCTCATCATTAACACCTGCTGATTTATATAAAGTTTCGATATTGCTAGAAGTGGCTAAGCCGGAACAACTACGTCAGCAAGAGATCACTCACCTTAAAGAAGTGCTACCACTCTGGGCAAAAAAGGTGAAATTGTCCCCTTATAGCCCCGAGGTTGCACAGTCCTTTATTGTTGATATTCACAGCAATCAACCGCCGCAATATAACAAAGTACCGAATGATGAAGATGTGCATCATGTACGTGTTTTAGACACTAGCGAGCTAGTAACTGCATTAAGGGATTATATTTATTCACGCAGCTCTGATACCGATATAGCAAATAACCCTGACCCAGACTTTGCAGTCCCCGAACAGTTTGGGCCCGACCTGATGACCAAATTATGCAATGCTTGGGGCGAACGGGGAAAAAGGTTGCTTCAAAGATCCGACGTTAATATGCACGTGCAAGCATGCACCGGTCTAACGTCTATTCATTACTTTGCATCAGGTTGTGTCGATTTTGCTACTGCACCAAAAAACACCCACGTTATTTATACCGAAAAAGGTGACTTCAAAAGCGACCCAGGCACCAGCTACAGCACTGAACTTGCTATTGAAGAGATGGATGTATGGAGTAACACGTTTAACTCAGAGCCTACTGAAACCGAAGAAAAATCATTTCAGGCTGAAATCAACAATACCAAAGAATTCAAACTCGAAACCATTAATGCCAGTGCAGGTGGTTATTGCTTGCGATGGGATCCAGAAATAACCGAAAAAATTCAGGCTGGCGATCTTATTGGTTTGCAAACCGGTAGCTCTAAACCTTGGGGGCTTGGCGTTGTTCGTTGGATCCGCCAAGATCAGTCAGCGTTATTCAATATCGGCGTTGAGTTTCTATCCGCGATGATACGTTGTTGCGCCATTCAAGCAGTCGGTGCAAGCGATATTGGCACCGATCCGCTTCGGGCTCTACTTATCCCTGGATCAAAGAAATCTGGCCGGCCACCGACCATCATTACTTATCACAGACCTTTTAATTCAGGCAGCAAAGCAAAAATTATCATTGGTGATAAAAGTACTCAGGTGCGCCTAAAACAAAGTATCAACTCAAGCTATGCCTTTAATCAGTTCACCTATATGGTATTGGCAGAAAACAAACCCGCAATGGGAGCCTCGTCAGAGCAGGTGGATGGGCAACAATCCAATATAGACGCGCTGTATGAGAATTTATAGCGTAATAAAGAACCCACTGCGCTGAGCTTTTTTAAGCGTCGCTCAGCGCAATAGTCAGTCAAGCTATCAAACAAACAATCACTCTTCTTCGTCTGAATCAATCTCAACCAGTAGTTGGCGAATTTTAACCTGATCGCCATCGCTGATCGAAACTGCCGTCACCGTACCCGACACATCTGAACGAAGCTGATGCTCCATTTTCATAGCATCAAGCAATACCATTACGTCACCATTCTCGACTCTGTCACCCACTTTGACGTTAACCGTCATTACACTGCCATCCAGCGGCGCGGTTACCCTGCCCTGGCCTGCAGAGTCCTCAGATGCTGGCGGTGCTAACGTGATGTCGGTGATCGCAATATTGCCACGCGCGCCGTCTAAATAAACAACATCATCCGCTCGTACAAAAGTGATCGCGCTATTCACACGGCTCAATAAATATTGGCAACGGTTACCCGAAATACTTACATCTGCAAACACAGCACTTTCATCACCAACCGTTACGGTGTAGACCAAACCATTAGGGCGCTGCTCGTGTGTGGTCAGCACCACCTGATACGCTTCTTCCGCTACAGAGAACGTGTAATGAGATGGCTGACGGTTGGCTGTACGCCACCCCATATATTGGTCCGCGTGGGCGACTTCTGTACCCGATTCAATGTAAGTAATAATTGCCGCTAAACCCAGCTCAAATACACCAGGAGCCACCACCGATAACGACAGATCATCAGCAAAATCTTTTTCGATAAACGCAGTACTTGCTGTTCCAGCCGCAAATACGGGGTGGCCCAAAATAGCCGCCAAAAATGATTTATTGGTATTCACGCCAAGCAGGTTGGTATCTTCTACCGCTGCGATCAAACGTCGCCGTGCGTCATCGCGGTTACTACCGTAACTGATCACTTTGGCTACCATTGGGTCGTAAAACGGGCTAATCGCGTTACCCTGAACAATACCGTGATCAAAGCGAACGCCTTCTTGATCCGGGGTATTCCAATACAAAACTGGACCAGTTTGCGGCATAAAGTTTTGCGCGGGGTCTTCTGCGTAGATTCGTACTTCAATCGAGTGACCGTTAAATTCGATCTCTTCTTGTTTCAGCGGAAGCGTTTCACCTGCTGCAACACGAATTTGCCAGTCAACCAAATCTAGCCCTGTCACCATTTCGGTAACCGGATGCTCAACTTGCAGGCGG
>NVTH01000203.1 GCA_002401525.1 Moraxellaceae bacterium
AAGAAGGCTAAACCCGCTACTGCTAAAGGGATTTACATCAAGAAAATCACCATATCAAGCACTATGGGGCCCGGTCTAACGATCGATCAAGGTTCTTTATCTTTCTAAAAAATTAAAGAGTCCGTTGGTTCTTAATTGAGCGGACGGACTTACTGACTTTGCTAACAGTAATGAAAGTTACTGGGCGTCAAAGACCGTAGGGGTTTGAGAGTTTTCGAACTTAATATCCTACGTAGATGCGGTGGTATAGATTCTTTGGTGAGTTGTACTCCGTGTTAAAGCTCCCTTGGATTTCTGAGGGGATCGAAAATTAAGTTAGGAGGTCACACCGTGGCATTAAGACTAGAAGACAAGAAGGCTATTGTTGTCGAAGTCAATAAGGCTGCATCCGGTGCCCTATCTGCTGTAATTGCCGATTATCGAGGCTTAACGGTTTCTGAGGTTACTGAACTTAGAAAACAAGCGCGCGAACAGGGCGTTTACTTACGAGTAGTGAGAAATACACTGGCTCGTATCGCCGTTAAGGGCACTGAATTCGAGTGTCTTTCAGACTCGTTAGTTGGTCCAACAATATTAGCATTATCTTTAGAAGACCCCGGTGCTGCGGCTCGGTTAATCAAGGATTTTGCAAAAGACCACGAAAATTTGGAAGTGAAGGCTCTCGCCATCGGTGGGGAAGCATTTGCTGCGAGCGAAATTGATCGTCTTGCTAAACTTCCAACTCTCGAACAAGCATTGGGTCAGCTTGCTTCTGTATTACAAGCACCAGTTACCAAACTGGCGCGAGTACTCAACGAAGTACCTTCCAATTTTGTACGCGTGGTTGCAGCAGTCAAGGACCAAAAAGAAGCGGCTTAAATTATATTCTTACCAATTTGAGTTTTTTATACTACATTTTGTATTCAGGAGTACTGAATCATGGCTCTATCAAAAGAAGACATCTTAGAAGCGGTTGCGGAAATGAGCGTGATGGACTTAGTCGATCTCGTATCAGCAATTGAAGACAAATTCGGCGTCACTGCTGCAGCACCTGTTGCTGTTGCTGCTGGACCTGCAGGTGATGCAGGTGCTGTCGCTGAAGAGCAAACCGAGTTTGACGTTTTATTAGCTTCCTTCGGTGAGAAGAAAGTGGGCGTTATTAAAGCGGTTCGTTCCATTACAGGTCTTGGCCTGAAAGAAGCGAAAGCGCTTGTAGAAAGCGCGCCTACTAATGTTAAAGAAGCTGTGTCTAAGGACGAAGCTGAAGACATTAAAAAGAAACTTGAAGAAGCCGGTGCTACGGCGGAAGTCAAGTAGATCTGCCGAATCGAAAATATTCGATATTCGGTTGATTTCGAAATGGCTGGTGACTATTAAAGTCGCCGGCCTTTTTTCAATTGTGCAGTTTAGGTGAGTGAAGTAGAGGCAAACAATAAGAGAATGATACTGCGATTTCGTATTTCTGTAGTGAAAGCGCGGCAAATGGATGGATGCGATTGAGTTAGTTTCGGTTTGGTTTTAGGCGCCTTGCTGGCAGGTTTGGCTCTAATTAGAGTCTATTTGGGGTAGTAGAATTTCCCATTAAATAGTGGTTCTTTAGTATTTGATAAATTCAATACAAATACGGTTCTCGATGGAACTTTATTTGTATTGAAATTTAGCGTGTGATTTTAGATAGCCGTCAGGTTTATTTAAAGATGGACGAAGATGCAGTTGCTCAATCTCAATTTCTGTCAGAAATGCAATAGCAGAGGAAATCAAATGGCATACTCCTTTACTGAGAAAAAACGAATTCGAAAGGATTTTGGTACTCTTCCACAGATTATGGATGTACCGTATCTGTTAGCAATACAAATGGATTCTTATGAGAAGTTTTTACAAGCAGGGTTTGAAGGAGATGAACGATTAGATAAAGGGCTGCAAGCGGCATTTAAGTCCGTTTTCCCAATAGTCAGCTATTCAGGGAATGCCGCTTTAGAATACGTGGCGTATAAATTGGGTAAACCAGCGTTTGATGTGAAGGAATGTCAAATGCGCGGCATCACCTATGCGGTTCCGCTTAGAGTTAAGATTCGATTGATTATCTATGATAAAGAATCATCGAATAAAGCCATTAAAGATATTAAAGAGCAAGAAGTGTATTTCGGTGAACTTCCTCTTATGACCGAAAATGGCACTTTTGTGATTAACGGTACTGAGAGAGTGATTGTTTCTCAATTGCATCGTTCTCCTGGTGTGTTTTTCGACCACGATAAAGGCAAGACTCATTCGTCCGGCAAGCTACTTTATTCTGCTCGTATTATTCCTTACCGTGGTTCTTGGCTGGATTTTGAATTCGATCCTAAAGACCTCTGTTTTGTTCGTATAGATCGACGTCGCAAGCTACCTTGTACTATTTTAATGCGTGCGCTGGGTTATCAGTCCGAAGAAATTTTGGATATGTTTTACGAGCGTAATGAATTTACTATCGCTAAAGACAGCTATCAATTAAAGCTGATAGCAGACCGTTTACGGGGTGAAACAGCCTTATTTGATATTAAGGATGGTAAGGGTAAGGTTATTATCGAGGAAGGTCGACGCATCACTGCTCGTCATGTTCGCCAAATCGAGAAGGCTGAGCTGAAAGTGCTTGATGTGCCTGAAGAATATCTCTTAGGCAAGATGCTTGCGAAAGATATTATCGATGAAAGTACCGGTGAAGTGTTAATCGAATGTAACTCGCCCATTACCTCTGAGATATTGGAAACCTTGACTGAAGCGAAGGTAGGAAWAATCGAGGTAATTTACACCAACGAATTGGATCGTGGTCCTTTTATATCGGACACCATGATCGCAGATCCGACCTCTAATCAACTTGAAGCGCTGGTTGAAATATACCGAATGATGCGCCCTGGTGAACCGCCCACTAAAGAAGCCGCTGAAAGTTTATTTAAAAACCTGTTTTTTTCCACCGAACGTTACGATTTATCCAAAGTAGGTCGGATGAAGTTTAATCGTCGTTTAGGCAATTCTGATATTGAAGGAGCCGGTATCTTATCGAAAGAAGATATCGTTAATGTATTAAAGACCTTGATCGACATTCGTAACGGTAAAGGCGTCGTTGATGACATCGATCATTTGGGTAACCGCCGAGTTAGATCTGTGGGTGAAATGACGGAAAACCAATTCCGTGTGGGTCTTGTTAGGGTTGAGCGTGCTGTTAAGGAGCGTTTAAGTCTTGCAGAATCCGAAGGCCTTATGCCCCAAGATTTGATTAATGCGAAGCCAGTATCTGCGGCGATTAAAGAGTTTTTTGGATCCGGTCAGCTATCTCAGTTTATGGATCAAAACAACCCGCTTTCAGAAGTAACCCATAAACGTCGGGTTTCGGCTTTAGGGCCTGGAGGTTTGACTCGTGAGCGTGCTGGATTTGAAGTGCGTGACGTTCATCCTACGCATTACGGTCGTGTATGTCCGATTGAAACCCCTGAAGGGCCGAACATCGGCTTGATTAACTCATTAGCGGCTTATGCCAGAGCGAATGAGTACGGCTTTTTGGAAAGTCCCTATCGTAAAGTAGTGGATTCGATCGTAAGTGATGACATTGAATACCTGTCAGCGATTGAAGAAGGTAATTACGTTATCGCTCAAGCGGACGCTTCGTTAGCAGACGATAATCGCCTGACCGATGATTTTGTTTCGGTAAGACATCTAAGTGAATTTACATTGAAGGCTCCTGAAGACGTCCAATACATGGACGTTTCTCCACGCCAGGTAGTATCAGTGGCAGCAGCTTTGATCCCGTTCCTGGAGCACGATGATGCTAACCGGGCGTTGATGGGATCCAACATGCAACGTCAAGCAGTGCCTACTTTGCGTTCAGAAGCGCCGGTGGTAGGTACAGGCATGGAAGCAGCGGTCGCGCGGGATTCCGGTGTCTGTGTTATTGCTGAGCGTGGCGGTTTAGTGGATCGTGTAGACGCTTCCCGAATTGTTATTCGAGTAGATGGCGCTGAGATTGCTGAAGGTGAGGCGGGCGTCGATATCTACAATCTAACCAAATACACCCGTTCTAACCAAAACACTTGTATTAATCAGCGCCCTTTGGTCAAGCCAGGTGATAAGGTTTGTAAAGGCGATATCATGGCCGATGGTCCTTCCATCGATATGGGGGAGCTGGCCCTGGGGCAAAATATGCGCGTTGCGTTTATGCCTTGGAATGGCTACAACTTCGAGGATTCGATCCTCATCTCTGAGAAAGTGGTTAAAGACGATCGTTTTACTACGATTCATATTCAAGAACTCACTTGTGTCACTCGTGACACTAAGTTGGGCTCGGAAGAGATTACCGCTGATATTCCCAATGTAGGCGAATCTGCTCTCTCCAAGTTGGATGAATCGGGCATTGTCTACATCGGCGCCGAAGTGCATGGTGGCGATATTCTGGTGGGCAAAGTAACTCCGAAAGGAGAGACGCAGCTCACACCTGAAGAGAAATTGCTGAGAGCCATCTTTGGAGAGAAAGCGGCCGACGTTAAAGATTCATCGCTGCGTGTACCATCAAGCGTGAAAGGCACGGTGATTGATGTTCAGGTGTTTACTCGTGATGGCGTGGAAAAAGATCAGCGGGCGCTGCAGATTGAAAAATCTCAGCTGGATAAGTACCGCTTAGATCTTAAAGACGAGTACCGAATATTCGAAGAGGCTCAGAAACACCGTTTATTGGAGCTCCTTGTGGGACAGGTCATCAATGGTGGTGCCGATCTTGCGAAGGGTACGGTAATCGATAAAGAACTTTTGGAAAGCCTGACTTTTTCTGATTGGTTTAGAATTCGCCCCCAAAACGAGCAAGTGGCCGAACAGCTGGCTAAAGCCGAAGCTTTCCTTGAAGAAAGCAACGTAGAGTTAGAGAAACGTTTCGAAGACAAGAAACAAAAAATCACTGGCGGTGACGATTTAGCCCATGGCGTACTTAAGATCGTAAAGATCTACCTTGCCATTAAGCGTCGTATTCAGCCGGGTGATAAAATGGCTGGACGCCATGGTAACAAAGGAGTTATCTCCGTTGTAATGCCAGTCGAAGACATGCCTTATGATGAGCGCGGTGTGCCGGTTGATATCGTGCTTAATCCGCTAGGGGTTCCCTCTCGGATGAACGTCGGTCAGATTCTTGAAACTCATTTAGGCCTTGCGGCTAAAGGGCTGGGTGAAAAGATTAATAGAATGCTCG
>NVTH01000204.1 GCA_002401525.1 Moraxellaceae bacterium
TGAGGGGAAACAATACATTAAATCCTGGCCCGGCGGAAAACTTGGTGAGATGGATGATATCAATGGTCCTTTGTTGCTGTAGCCAGTGATGCCGGTGGCTATATCAACGGTTCTGCTTTGTCTGTGGACGGTGGGTTTTTGGTGCGCTCATATTGATATTATTTACAAGCACGGATAAATCGTTTCTGTATCGTTAGCCTTTACCTTGATGAACCATAATTTTCCCCGAGCAAAATCGATTACCTTAATTGCGTTTAAGAAACCTTGTATCGCGACAGACCAAGGCTGTCCCATATAAATTATTTTATAGCTTTGTTGTTAGGACCTTATCCCGAGTTTCGTTATCCAAGCCGGCCTTTTTTCTTAACCGCTTAATACTCATTCTTTTATTGAATTGTGGCTTTGCCGCTTGAAGTTGATTGAGTGCAACATGCTTCATAGAGGTAAATATTATTCCGTAATTGATGCGCTCTAGGAACTTTAGATTTACGGGTTAGCAGCGCATTGTGTTGTTCCTGGAAGGGTGCTTCAACGCTGCAAACCCTTCTGTTTAACACGCAGCAACGATGTCAGGACCAAACACGGCGCGCGAATGGCCCTAACTCTAAATTGTTATGGATCTATATTAATAAGGAGGGACCCTTTCGCGTCGCTCGTCAATAATCGCCCTTTTAGCCGCTCGCTCTTGAGCGCGCTCCTCTCGATCACAAAGTCGTGATCTGTCCACCGTCACCACACTATAATCGATCGTGACAAAGGGCTCCTTATCCGCATCTGCGCCGTACAACTCTCCTGGATTGGTGAACGTAAATTCGGATGCGCGCAGCACCAATGTGAGATAGCCATCGTCAAAATAATCATTTTGTAACTCACTAGACATCGCTAGATTAATGGGCGGCAAGTAGTCATCACTAGCGTGTAAAAATTCAGCGGTCGCTAAATTCAAAAAATCCGAACTCTCATAAATATCATTCCAAGTAATCGTATCCTCGTTCCACCCGTCGTCTAGCAGCCCGTCAACCCAAAAATCAATGTCAGTGTATGAACCAGTTTCAGCAATCGAAAGCGATACCGAATTAATGATTATTTTTTCGCCACAACTCAATTGATTGTAGAGCGACGATAAATTAAATCCAATAATAGAATTCGCGGCATAATTGGACTCAAAATAAACATCAAGTCTACTGTCTCGACCACTCGCAACGTCCCCAATAAACTCAAAAGTATCTTCATAATCATAATAAGCTCTTAGAGTTGAAGCCTGATCAACATAAACATCTATAACATCTGCGCCGGCTATACTACTAGTGGCGGCGTAACATGTTAAGGCAACTATAGGAGACTGAAATATTTTTAAAGCTTTCATAAATTCCCTTTATTATAGGTACAACTATTTTAAATCGAATAATTAATAGGCATCTTTTTTCAAAAATAATTCGATTAATTAACTCCAAAAAACAACATCTCGATAAATTCAATAGTTAAGCTGTTGGGCTATTAAGCCAACAGATAATCTTGCGGACATCGTCATTTAGATCAATAGGAGCGTATCATAGATATTAATTATGGTAATGTCTATTTAATCTAACGATCACCCTAAAACTGAAAAGTTACGTTGGTTATTATTTGTTTGCCGTACATATTTTAATCACGCGATTTATTCACTTTTTTACGACATTAATCGCTTAAAGAAAATCTCTTTTCACTTTCATCTGCTTTTGTGGTTTTCTGAGCACTATGATGCCAGCAATTATTAAAGCTCTTGAATGCCTATAAAGCTTAAGAAAAACGAAAATTCTTATACAGTCTCGCTAAGGCCCGCATTCAAGCAGTAAGTGCACCACTCGAATTTTGAAATTTCTATCAATTTAATTAGATTAACGCGCTTCGCTTGTTGGCTGTTTTATTTATTGTAAGAAAGCAGCCCCTGGGCCTCCTCCTTCGAAGGCCAAGGCGCTAAGCTGGCATGACAAAAAAATACGCGTTAAGAGATGAGGCAATAGAGAATGCTTATGCGAGAGGGGATCATTCGATGAAAGCAATTGCTGACTGGTTTGGGGCTCATTATTCGACCTGAGCCGAGTGATTTAAAAGCTTGAGTGCTTGATTGCAAGACCTGACCCCTTGTCTGTGCTGGCCCGGCGGAAAACTTGGTGAGATGGATGATATCAATGGTCCTTTGTTGCTGTTAGCCAGTGATGCCGGTGGCTATATCAACGGTTCTGCTTTGTCTGTGGACGGTGGGTTTTTGGTGCGGTCTTATTGATAATACTTAAAAGCGGGGCATTGTTTACTTCTGTTTCGCTTGCTTTGACGGTGACTTTAATAAAGGGCTTGCCTTGCGCGGGAAATTTATTTTATGGGGCTTTATCTTTGGCTGTCTTTGGATCCGCGTCGAATCTATTTAACGCTGCTTTTAATAATCCGATATTAATGGGTTTGGAAATATATTCGTTCATCCCTGACTCTAAGCAGTGATTATGATCTTTCATCGATGCGTTTGCGGTAACGGCAATGATAGGGATGTCCTGATACGCTGACTGGCGGCTTCTGATTTTTTCGGTGGCTTCAAAGCCATCCATTACTGGCATGCAGCAATCCATAAGCACTAAATCGAATGCTTCTTCGGTTAAGCGATCGAGCGCTTCGCTGCCGTTATTCGCGAGGCAGACTTCATAACCAAGGGACTTAATCATACTCTGACAGACCGCTTGGTTAGTCTCGTCATCTTCTACAATTAGAATTCTTTCTAGGGGACTTGCTGGCCTGAGGTTGTGACTTGTCTCCGCTAGAGGGCGTGAATTCGATATTCCTATTTCGTTTTTTTCATCTGTGGCGGGCGTGATATGGACGGTTCTAAATTCGGTAATGGAAAACTTTAAGGTGATGCGAGCCCCTTTTTTATCGTTATCACCAATTAGAATTTCGCCATCTTGTAGATCCATTATTTTTTTGCATACGGTCATTCCAATTCCAAGGCCACCAAATCTTCGGGTAAAAGTCTGGTCTGCTTGAAGAAAAGGTTCCAGTATTTCTTCGCGCTTATCTGCGGGGATACCTATCCCTGTGTCACTCACTATTAGAATCAGCTGGGTTTTTCCGCCTGCTTCCATTTTAAAGCTAGCACTAATTTTAATTTCTCCGCTGTCGGTGAATTTGCAGGCATTCTCAATCAATATACTAATCGCTTTGGTATATTGTGCTTCGTCGGAATAGATTTCGATCGGCATTAATGAATCGATATTAGTATGTAGACTGAGGCCCTTTTTAGTAATGCTGTCTCTGTGGGATTCGATTGCGTTAAGTGTTGATTGGTAGGGAGGAAAAAAGCGATTGCAGGGTTCTGTTTGACCTCGATGAAGTTCCGTAAAGCCGATGATGTTATTGACTAGCGCGAGCATATTCTCGGCCGATTCACAGGCTAATTCGGTATAGTTAATCGCTCGGCTAGAAACGTCCGAATGATTTGTTTTTGTGCTAGGTTCGGCCGTTTTGGCTAGTAAAGAAAGCGCCCCAAGGACTCCGTTTAAAGGGGTTCTAAGTTCATGACTAATGGTTGATATGAATGCATCTTTTACGCTGTTAGTTTTTCTTAAAAGCTCATTATTTTCTTCTAAAGTAGATCTGATTCTTGTTTCTAAGACATGGCGTTTATTTTTTTCGCTATTTATTTTATCTCCGACTGATATAGACAACAGGACTAGGGTTACCGCTAGACCTAAATAGATTCCATGAAAAGTCCACCATCCGGCGTCAATCACATTGGAGCTACTCAGCGTGAAGAGAAAAAATGCGATGAATGAGGGCGAAAACGCAAATAACCCAATATACCCCGCTTTTAGTTTTAAATAGGCGCAATAAATAAAAACAGCAAATAGAATCGCTGCTACTGCTGCAGTGAGTACAATGCTTGATAGCCAAAGTCTAAGATCGGTGGCAAAAACTACTAAACTATTGACTATAAGTAGCGCAATCATACATCGAAATAGTAACGCCCAACCGGGTAATCGGGTTGGAAGACTCAAGAGTTCACTAATAAATAGCGCTACGAAAATAAAAACGCATGAGGTTAGTCCCCAGAAGTTTTCAGTAGTCCACGTCAGATAGCTCCCTAAAAAGGGTTGCAGTACACCGTTAAGAAAACTTAGAGAAAAGCTGATCGCGAAAATATAGCATACGTAATAAATATGACTCTTATCTTTCAGAGTGAATGACAGACATATATTATAAAGTAACAATGTTATAAAAATGCTACTGAATAAGCCGAGTAAATTCGATTCTAAACGGCCCTCACCTAGGCTGTGTTCTATAGAGCTTATAAAAAGCGGGATAAATAAAGGTGTTTCAGAACGAATACGTAGATAAACAGTGGCGGGTTTATCTTTTCCATTGCTTAAGTAGAACAAATAATTTTTATTGTTTATTTCACGACTGTCGTAACTTTCTAAAAGGCCCGTCTTGTGTTTTTGGTAGCTTTGTTCGTTGAGTCGGTATATCTCGATATAATCAAGAATTGGGAAAGCGATTTCAAGCAGTAGATTGTTATTTCGACTAGAGGTTCTTTGGTCGTGGTAGGTAAACTTAAGCCAGACTGAGGAATCGGAAAACCCAAAATTAGGAATATTATTTTTTATGGGTGAGAATCGATGCTGTGACTCTTGATTTAATATGTCGTCAATGGTTAAAGTGGATTCTGGGTCTAATAGATATTCGACATAGTTACTGCCCGCGGAGATAACCGATTCGTTATCTGTGAATACAATCACTTCGGCTGAGGCGTACGAAAAGTAAAACGAAAATATTAAAACAAGTAGCGGTTTAATAGATGCGTTGGTTATGCAATTAGTGTTCATTATACTGCTTTTACATATACCCTAATAATTCATGCATTACCGAAAAATTATTGCAGGCCAAAAGCGTAAACTTAGCTGGCTTGAATATGCGTGTAAATTGAAATTATAGCTCATAGCGATTTTCTCTTAGCGTTATTTTTTATAACCGAAATGGGATTTTTGGTACATGATATTTGGTAACTATTCAGCACAATCCCCCTGAATTTAAGTGATTTTCTTCTTGACAGGGTTTTTAATGAAAGCAATAGATTCCTGCTCTGTCGCCTCCCTTTGCGTAATATACACTTTAGAAGC
>NVTH01000205.1 GCA_002401525.1 Moraxellaceae bacterium
ATAAGACAGAATCAAAAACCCAGCAAGCGCGCCCATCCATCCTACAAGCTGCCACAAACGAGACGCCCCCGCCTCCTTCGCCAAAGTTCGCATTGACTCCATCGGGCTCAACTTACCGCGACGACCAATCAACACTTCGCCCATCATGATAGGAATCCCCACCAAAACAATGCACACCAAATACAGCAGCACAAACGCCCCGCCGCCATTTTCGCCGGTGATGTAAGGAAACTTCCAAATATTCCCCAAGCCCACCGCAGACCCGGTTGCAGCCAAAATAAAAACCCAACGGTTCGACCAGGTGCCATGCACTGCTTCAGATTGTTCTGCCATAGCTCAATAACCTTTGATAAAAAATTTGCCGCCCATTTTCTTTAATTTAAAACAAAGACACAAGGAAACGCGGCAAATACTTGAAAGACATAAAAATCAAAACCATTCCTTAACTCATTGCTACAAGGTAGTTATAATTGATAGCTATGGCTAAAAAGAAGGCAAAACAGCAACACTCCAACACCATCGCGGTAAACCGTCGTGCGCGTTTCGAATATTTCCTAGAAGGAAACACCGAAGCAGGCATCGTCTTAGAAGGCTGGGAAGTCAAAAGCCTACGGGCGGGACAACTCAACCTCACCGACAGCTACGTCAATTTCAAAAATGGCGAAGCCTGGCTACACGGCTCTCACATCGCGCCGCTCAACACCGCGTCCACCCACATTACTCCTGAACCAGACCGTGCCCGCAAACTACTGCTACACGCCAAGGAACTGAGCAAATTCATTACCGCCACCACAGCAAAAGGTTTTACCTGCTTGGCCATCTCCATTTATTGGAAACACGGCCTGGTTAAAGTAGACATCGCTCTGGGAAAAGGCAAACAACTCCACGACAAACGTGCCACCCAAAAAGACCGGGAATGGGGCAGAGAAAAACATCGCGAATTGCGGCAACGTTAATCCTTCAACCCACAACACCTTATGTCAATTTCAGACACACTAATCTGCAAGGATAGAGTATAATAAGAGTTATGGGGGCGACATGGCTTCGACGCTGGTAACGAAACCTCATGGTGCATGCCGAGAAGTGCAACAATTCTCGTAAATCCTTTGTCGCATAATAAAGTAATCGCAAATAACGATACTTACGCTCTAGCGGCGTAGCAATACGAAGCTAACCGACGGACGAATTTGCTTGTGGATTTCTCTGTCGGGCGCATAGACACAAGATCGCAACAAAGCTTGCCTGGAGCCGCGTTGTTAAAACCTATCAGGATCGCGGTCAATGCCCTGTCTGTCGGGTTGTTAACTGCTAAATCAATAGACAAGACTAAGCATGTAGATCCATAGGCAGAGTGCTGACGGACGCGGGTTCGATTCCCGCCGCCTCCACCAAATTCTGAACCCACGAAGACCAAAAAAGCCTATAATTTTAACCAGTTATGGGCTTTTTTGTACCTGCAGGCCGAGCAACATTGAATTGAATTTACTGGCACTTCACGTTCGTCTCAGCAAGGAATTCGCCTCATGCACGAAGACACTCGCTGGCAACAGCGGTTATCCAACTACAAGCAAGCGTTATTGAATTTAACTGAAGCCGTGAATATCAGCCAACGACGCCCACTCTCGAACCTCGAACAACAGGGCTTGATTCAGGCCTTCGAGTTCACCCACGAGCTGGCTTGGAATTGCCTTAAGGACTACCTGCAGTATCAAGGCGAGCAAAACTTGCTGGGATCGCGGGATGCCACACGAAAAGCATTTTCAGTAGGACTGATCACAGACGGTGAACAGTGGATGGACATGATCGCCAGCCGCAACCGCACATCTCACACCTACAACAAAGAAACCGCCCAACAAATTGTCGAAGCAGTGCTGACACACTATTATCCCTTGTTCAAAAAACTAGAACAGCGTTTAACTCAATTAAAAGAAACCCCCAATGAATAACGGCTTGAGTGCTGAACAAAACAAAGCCATTTGCAAAGTACTAAGCCAGCACACTCAAATTAGTGAAGCACGGCTGTACGGCTCTCGCGCACTCGGCCGTTATCGTTCAGGCTCAGATATAGACCTAACGCTATTGGGAGAGATCGACTTACCCACATTAAACCGGATCAGCCTAGAACTAGACGACCTATTACTGCCTTGGGAAATAGATTTATCCGCTTATGCATTAATAGACAATCCCGACCTACTTGATCATATTCGACGGGTTGGGCAGGTCTTTTATCGGAAAAAAGAGCAGCATTAAAGAAGCACGTGCCAATATTTTTATATGGCTTCCTACAAAAAGTACTCCGACATAAACTCGAATCAGCAACAATAAATTATTATTTTCTATCGGCCCATAATAAGCCCCGAAATATCAAACCTCCCCCGCGGATTACGACAAGCCGACTTATGATAGGGGGCATCTAGTCACCTCTAAATCCATCGACCAATCAATCGCCACTAGCTCTGAAAAGTATTTGATTTCGAACATGGCGCCACAGCTTCCGGGCTTCAATCGCGCGATATAGAAAGAGCTGAAAAATAAAGAAAAGCGATTAGCGGAAACCCAGGGCGAGGTGCGGCTAATCATTTATAGAGAACCAACAAAATACATAGGGCCGGCGCCAGTACAGAGCGCATTATTCAAAGTGATCTACTTCAATGGCAAAAGCAAGGCGGACTTAATCCCTTATATGAAACTAAAAACGGCGCGCGGTTTGTCGTTGCACTAGTACTTGTTAAGCTTTGGCTACCTCCAAATATTTATTGAGAATAAATGGCCAACCATAGTCAGAATTAAGTGATTCCCTATAAGCTAGCGCCCCTTCGCCATGCTTTTCAAAACCGCTATGAACAAGCGACACAATAGTAGTTTTCAAATTGATCATCGTGAAATTTACTTCAACTACACTCGCTTTTTGTGGGTTGGGCTGAGGTTCTCGGTTTGGGCTGATTTGCCAGGTAAATATTATTTTCTCTGACGGGTGACACTTTAATACCCGACCCCAATCAACTTGAAATCCGTTAGGACCTACTTCAGTGCAGCGACCATTTTCACATGACGCTAAACTAATTGACTCCAAGGATTCCTGGGACCAGGTGTAATCACTCGGCCACCAGCTATTAAAACCTTCGGTGAAAAGTTTAAACGCTTCGGAAATTGAGATGGGAACTTCTATTTCACATCGAACCGGATCTACAATATCAATCATCATCAACTCCATTTTCCAGTAGCCTTGTCTTAATCACCTAACAGATAATTAAGTTACCCGAGCTTCTTTTGCCGAAATTCCTTTGTTTACCATAAGCCTTTCATAAAAATATTTATATTCCATTACATGCCAATAATATATCGACAACCTTCAAACGCCCCACAAAAAAGAGCAACTGCGCGCTGAAAGCGCACTTTGAAAGACCATCCTGACCGGCAAATTTAAATTAAATCTATTTAATATCCATCAACTACTTACGACCTAAAAATCATTCAAAAGAGGAACGAGACCACAGGCGTTCCTTAATAGAGTTTTTGTACATCACAGAACACCAGCTCCTTGCACTCAAGCACTGACAACCTTTTGAAAGCAAGTATTCTCGTTGTTAGAAGTACCACTAATATTGCCTGCTGCAATTTTTATTCTTATAGGCCAAAGTGCCCATTTTATGCCGCTCAGGCCGGAGGAAAGCACTTTTTGAATCTTGCCTTTGATCTCAGAGTGATATTTAAGCTAGCATAGGAGCCATTGACACCCACCATGAAAATGCATTTCCTCGGTGAAAAAATATTTGAGGACACCCACATTAATTTTCCTTCGAGCGCATAGACACAAGCGCAACAAAGCTTGCCTGGAGCCGGGTTGTTAACTGCTAAATCAATAGACAAGACTATGCATGTAGATCCATAGGCAAAGTGCTGGCGGACGCGGGTTCGATCCCCGCCGCCTCCACCACTTAACTCACTGATAAGTGACACGCAGGCTAATGAAAGTTCTCCCCTACGAGCACTTAAACAGCCTCAAACGTACTCTTTCGCAAGCAGCTGGCCTCAAGCACATCTTCGCGCCTGCACCTGATTTGACCATCCAGTTTTACGTAAATAGGGCTTATGCCCTCAGGGCGCCATCGCTCCAACGTCATCTCACTCACCTGCCAACGATTACAAAGTTCTCATTGCATCATAAGTGCTTGATACTCATTCATATTGATTCTCCAGTATATTTCAGTTGAAATAGTCCCATTTTGGGACCAGCATCAACCTTATGAGAGTCATTGCCTTATCAACACTGAAAGCTTTCCGGGAAGAGTACCCGGAATACATGGATGCTAAAGAGCCAACATTAGCCTGGTATCGCCATACGTTAGCGGCCGATTGGAGCGCACCTGCCGATGTTAAGCAGGACTTCAGAAATGCCAGCATCCTCAAAGATGGGCGTGTGGTTTTCAATATAGCTGGAAATAAGTATCGACTAGTCGTATGGATCAACTACGCCTACCGAGTGGGCTACATACGATTCATCGGTACTCATGCTCAGTATGACAAGATAGATGTACACACTATTTAACTGCCGGAGGAATAACTATGGACATCAAACCCATTAAAACTGATGCCGACTACCGAGCGGCATTAAAAGAAATTGAAAGCCTGATGACGGCTGACCCCGACACACCAGAAGGTGAAAAACTTGATGTGATGGTCACACTTATCGAGGCTTATGAAGCGAAGCATTTCCCTATGGATCTGCCTGACCCTGTTGAAGCAATCAAATTCGAGATGGAGCGCAAAGGCCTTACGGTAAAAGATCTCGAACCCATGATTGGTAAAAGTAACCGCGTTTATGAAATCCTCAATCATAAGCGTTCACTCACACTGAAAATGATTTGGAACTTGCATGAGGGGCTAGGCATTCCTGCGGAATCCCTGATCAAACCTCCGCAAGCGCATACTTAATAGAACAAACCCTAGAAGCATTGCTTAGCTAGTCCCCTTCGCCATTCTTTTCAAAACCGCTATGAACAAGCGACACAATAGTAGTTTTCAAATTGATCATCGTGAAATTCACTTCTACAACACTCGCTTTTTGTGGGTTGGGCTGAGGTTCTCGGTTTGGGCTGATTTGCCAGGTAAATTTTATT